>WJMI01000241.1 GCA_014728015.1 Chitinivibrionales bacterium
CAGCTTATCAATTACGAGTGCCTTATGTTTCTTCTTGATGCTCCCAATCACGAGGCACTGCGCCGGACGAACCGGGAGATAGTAGACGCGGTATTGCACGAAGGCAGGTTGCAGCGAGAAGGCTTCTGGAGCGAGTCGATCGCTGTCGGCGGCCAGGAATTTATTGAGCAAATGAAGAAGTCTCTCGGGCAGCGCGGTCGCATGGAACAAATTCCCGAGGACGAGGGTCAGGAGGGTACCCTCACGCTACGCGAGCCGCGAGTTCCCTATGGGGGCGGTTCTGAGGGACAATCCTATATCTTGACAGGAGACAACAGCCGTCCTTTGCGCGTAATTCCTTGATTCAGGACTGTCCATTTTTTGATGTCGGATTTGCCTATGCAGTCTGCTTCCATGTTGCACCCGGCCCGACTGCTGTCGAGCCCTGTTTCTTTTTTTTGCGCATCGGGTTTTGAGGCAGTTTGTTGCACTCTCAAGAGCTTTGAACGCGGCAAGAACCCTGTAGCCAATTGAATTTGCAGGAGTTCACTTGGTCCACCCTTCCTCCTGCCGCTGTCCCCGTACTCTTGCCATTTGTTGCTTACATGTCGAATTTTCCCGTGGAAATCAGCACTCTAAGGCGCAAAAAAAGGGGTGAAAGCGCCATAACCTTTTGATTTAAAAGAAATTCACTTGGTCCGACCCCTTCGTCCCCCAAATCACTTATATTCCCCACCATGATGCACGGACACCGCATGATGGGCTCCACCCGCGGGCGCGGGCTCAAACAGCATACCCTCTGGCAGATCCTGGGCAAGCTCCTCCCCTATTTCAAGGACGAGACAAAGCGCTTCGTTCTTACCCTGGTCATGGTCGCGTTCAAGGTGAGCGCGGATGTCTCTCTTCTGCTTCTGTCGCGCGGCGTGCTCAACGTGGTGGAGAATTTCATGACCGGCGGCGCGCGCGGGCCGAAAGCCACGGTCGGCGAGCTGATCGCATTCGCCCTGTTCCGCTCCGATCGCGAACTCAATGTCGCCGACCTTCCGGCGCTCATTGTCATGATGGCTGTCGCCATTGCCGTGCATTTCGTGGCAGGCTATTTCCGCGGCTATATCCCGGGCATCATGATCTCCAACGTGGCGTTTGCCATCAGGCGCGCGCTCTACGGCCATCTTCAGTGCATGGACCTGTATTTCTTCGACCGCACCCGCAGCGGCGAGATATCGTCACGGCTGACAAACGATATCAACCAGGGTGTCAGCGTGTTCGGGATGACTATCACCGTGTTCATTTTTCAGATAATCCTGTTTTTCGCTTCCTTTTATTTCATGCTCCGCGTCAGCCTCCCCCTGACCGGCGCGGCCATCGCGGTGGGCCTTCTGTTTGTCATCAACATGCGGTTCTTCGTGCCGCGCCTTCGCCAGCGGAGCCGTACGGTTCAGGAGAAGCTCGGCCAGATCAGCGGCGAGGTCGCCGAGAAGTTCTCGGGCATCAAGGTGATGCAATCGTTTACCAACGAGCAGTGGGAGATGGCGATATTCACCGACCGCATCAGCGAGCACCGCCAGTCGCTTATCGACATGGCCCGGCTCTCGTCGTTCACCAGCATATTCGGCCAAACCATTCCGTTCATGGGCACGCTGGCCATTCTGGGCATCGGGGCCTACCAGGTCATCAACGGCGAGTTGACAATAGCAAACCTCACATTTTTCTATATGATGCGCGACCGGTTGTTCATGCCGTTCCAGATGTTCGCGCATCTGTCGCAGCAGATGGCGCTCGGGCTCGGCGGTCTCGACCGTGTATTCGAGTTTTTCTCGCTCCGCTCCAAGGTCACCGACCGGCCCGGGGCCGCGCCCCTGTCGGAGGTAAAGGGCGATGTCGAATTCCGCAACGTGTCGTTCGCCTACGAGGGCGACCGCCGCCAGCACGTGCTCTCGAACATCTCGTTTACGGCCCCGCAAGGCACATCGGTGGCCCTTGTCGGCGCAAGCGGCGCCGGCAAAACCACCATGGTCGATCTGCTCTCCCGGTTTTACGATCCCACCGAAGGATGCATTCTTATCGATCACAAGGACATCCGGGGCTACACGCTGCAAAGCCTCCGCGACAATATCGGCGTGGTCATGCAGGAGGCCATCCTCTTTTCGGGCTCCATAAAGGAAAACGTGCTCTATGGTAATCCTTCGTCAAGCGACAGGGACGTTGAAGAGTCCTTGAAAATGGCCAACGCCTGGGACTTCGTGAGCGACATGCCCGACGGCATGAAGACCGTTATCGGCGAGCGGGGCGTTTCCCTCTCGGGCGGCCAGCGCCAGCGTGTTGCAATCGCGCGTGCATTCCTCAAGAACCCGCGTATCCTCGTGCTCGACGAGGCCACCTCCGCGCTCGACTCGGTGTCGGAGCTGTTCGTGCAGGAGGCCATCGAGCGCCTCATGAAAAACCGCACCACGTTCGTGATAGCCCACCGCTTGTCAACCATCGCTAACGTCAACCAGATTGTAGTGCTCAAGGACGGCGCCATGGTGGAGCAGGGCACGCACGAGGACCTGCTGGCGAAAAAAGGCGCCTACGCGGAGTTCTACAGCCAGCAGTTTGACAGTCTGGCGAGGAGAAGGTAATATTCGTTGGTTTTGCTCTTCTTTTGGAGGGGGTTGGCCGGCACAACTTCCTCCCGTTGGTCGGGTGCTCCCATACTCCGCCACGGAAAATGCCTTTTGTAACCCCGGTCTTATCCATCAATACAGCTCACGCCCCCGCGGTGCGAGATGCGAGACGGGTTTCCTGCGGGCACGTCCATCGGCTCGCATGACGGGTTCGGTCTCAGTCAATTGAACTGCCTGAACCCGCAAGCCTCACTTGGTTTGTCCAACTCCACTGAGCCTCTCAGGATTGTCAACTGCCATCTTTCGGATGGTGCCGGCGGAGCAGATGTTTTGTGAGGTGCAGTAGGTGATGCACCGGGCCAGAGTGGCGGAAGAGCCGACCAGGTAGCCGGTGTCGGGGTTGTACAGGCGACCCGAGTCTTCGAGAATGGTTTTCTGGCCCATGGACCGGTACGCGCCGGGAGGCATGCCGGCCAGCGGGGATGCATCACTGGTGAGTATTACGTTGTCCTCGCCTTTTACCCGGATAATCGTCGTAATAAGCTCCGGCGGAAGATGATGCCCGTCGGCGATTATCATGGCCGCAAGCTCATCCACGGCGAGCCCGGCAAGGAGCGCGTTGCGATGGCGATCCGACGCCTGGGGCATGCCGTTTCCCAAATGGGTGAGCGCGCGGGCGCCGGCCGATACCGCCTCCCGAAGCTGCCCGATGGTCGCATCCTGATGCCCCAACGATACCGCAATGCCAAGCGATGCCGCATGCTCGATACACCGGCACGCGCCTTCGCACTCCGCGGCAAGCGTCAACAGCCGGACCGTACCCCGCGACAACTCGAAAAGCGTCTCGAGAAACGAGGTGTCCGGGGCGCGCACGTGCTCGCGCGAATGCGCCCCCCGAAAGCCGTCTTTCCCGGAAATAAACGGCCCTTCGAGATGCACACCCGCGGCGGCAGAACCTCCCGAAGCTATCGCGTTCCCGAGGACCGGAAGGACCGCCCGGTAGGTATCGTCACTCGAGGTAATGACCGTAGCGAGGAATCTCTCCGTCCCCGCGGCACGAAGGCCGTCGCACGCCTGTGCAAACGATTCCGGCGACAAGCCGGGGTGCGAGAAGTCTGTCCCCCCAAAGCCGTTTACCTGAAGATCGAAGCAGTTTTGCAGGGTATGCATGGGTTATATGGCATCGCCGGGGGAACGCCGGCTGAACTGGGGGGCAAACGGGAGAGGCTTCAAAGCATCGAGCTCAAACCGTATTTAACTCTTGAGCGGCATCGATGCGTTGCATCCTCGCTTCGATAGTGTCCGCAGAAAGATCCGCGCCAGATTCCCACTCAACAAAGTACCCGCCGTTTGAATATAAAATGCTTTCGATGTCTCAAATCCAGGACAATCGCAAGGAGCAGCTATAAGCTCTCTCGATCCAACATGCCCGCCGACTCCCTGTCGAGAAACAAATGCGTGTCTGGATGCGTCTGCAGTATGGATGCCGGCACGGTATTGGTGACCGGGCCTTGCACGGTGTTTCGCACGGCTTCGGCCTTGCGCCGGTCCGGGACCGTACAGACAATCGCGGCGCTTTTCAGTATCTGGCGCACCGACATGGAAATCGCTTTCGACGGCACCTGGTCGAGCGAATCGAACCATCCCTCGCCCATCTGCTGCCTGCGGCACTGTTCGTCGAGCTCGACTGCGAGATACGGCGTGTCGGTATCGAAATCCGCGGGCGGATCGTTGAAGGCCAGGTGCCCGTTCTCCCCTATCCCCACGCAGGCGACATCGATGCGGCACCGGGCGATGCGCCGGCCGAGACGGTCGCATTCCGCCTGCGGATCGGCCGCCGATCCGTTTACATACACAAACTCGCGCAGATTGTCGACGCGATCCACAAAGCGCTCTTTGAGGTATCTGCGAAAGCTCGCCGGATGGAATTCGTCCAGGCCGATATATTCATCCAGGTGAAAGGCGGTCACGCGACTCCAGTCGACCGGGAGTGCCACCAGGGCTGCCAGCATATCAAACTGGCTCGCGCCCGTGGCCACGATAATGCTCGCTTCGCCCTGATTCTCAATCGCGGCATTGACGGCATCTGCCGCGTGCCGGGCTGCGCGCGCTCCGCATTCCGCGACCGTATCAAGAACATTGGTGTTCATAGAGGTCCTTTTTAAAGAAGATTGCAGAAAGCTGAAGTCTCATGTAATTGTATCGGTCTATCTCTATGCACAGAATCGCTTTTCTGCCTGCCTCTTCTTTCGCGGCGGGTCGGGGCCGCCGGAGGAAAGGCACTGAAACGCGGCTTCCTTTTCGAGAACTAGTGTGCCCGGACACGCCGCGTTTCCCGTTCGAGTTTTTCCCAGTACGGCGCCATGTCGCCAATCTTTCCGGTCTTGCGGGACTCATCCATCCCGAACGCGGTGAACGCCGACACCACGCCGTCTTCGACGGTTGTCGTCGGTTTCATTCTGCCAAGCATTACCTGCGAAAATTCCTCTGCCAGCACACGGTCGCCGCCGGCGTGGACAGCTTCCACGTCGTTGGCGCTCTCGTCGACGATCCGCTCCCCAAAACCGATCTTTTTCATCTCGATAGTCCCGGCAACCGCATCCGCGCGTATCGCGCCCTTCGTCCCGAGTATGTACATCCTTCGCTCGTGCAAACCGGCGACACAATTCGTGTGAAACGTGGCCCGCACGCCGTTTTCATATTCGATAAGCGCGACCTGGTTGTCAACCACCGTGCTTCCCGACAAGAACGGGTTGGCCCGGTTTTCGTGCGGGCGCCAGAACGTGCGGAACGCCTTCCTGCCGCCCGTACTGAGGTCGTCGAACAGATGCCCGTTGTGCTGCACAAAGAAATTCTTGCCGCCAAACGACACGACCCGCGCGGCACGGCATCCCACGAACTGGTTGATCATGTCCAGATCGTGCGAACACTTCTCCAGCATGTGCCCGCCGGAGTTTTCTTCGAACGCGCGCCACCCCGAATGGATATGACCACCATGGTTGAAATCCAATGTCTCATTGGCTTCGAGACTGATAATGTCGCCGATAGCCCCGCCGGCAACGAGCTTCCCGATTTTCCGGTAGTGCGGCGAATACCTGAGCGTGTACCCGATACAAAACTCCCGTGACGTTTCCCGTACGGTCCGTAGGATGTCCAGACACTCATCGACCGAAATAGCCAGCGGTTTTTCGGAGAACACGTGGATGCCCGCATTCAGCGCGGCGCACACATGGGCGACATGAAAGCTGTTCGGCGTCGCAATCATCACCCAATCGAGCTCCCCGCCGCCAATCAGATCCTCGAATGACGTGCATATCCTGGCATCCGGATTGAATTTCTCGGCATAGTGCTCCATTGACGGCGCGTGCGTATCAAATACCGCAGAAAGCTCGATTTGGGAGCCGAGCGTCTGCATGTCGGCAAGTATCATCTCCGGACGCGTTCCGCATCCGGCCAGTCCAAGCGTGACCCGTTTCGCCATTAGGCCCTCCCTGTATGCGATATCAGGACTTTTCCCGCATCCTGCCAGGATGCAGGCTGAACAAAAGATACCTCTTGAACATATATATTTTCCATATACTAAAAAGACAACTGTTTGTAATATGCGGACATCTGCAATGCGCCCGATACTTCCCAACCAGGAGAAGATACACTTCCATGACTACCGTCAT
Source organism: Chitinivibrionales bacterium (assembly GCA_014728015.1). Taxonomy (GTDB): domain Bacteria; phylum Fibrobacterota; class Chitinivibrionia; order Chitinivibrionales; family WJMI01; genus WJMI01. The sequence continues at coordinate 6,257 of WJMI01000241.1, forward strand.
GACCCCTACCGGCCTCCTGTCAGGATATTTGCCACCGGCTCCATGGCATGGGTGGCCGGCAACCGGTGCGACCAGCTCGACCGTTCCTATGTGTCCATGAACCTGGTAACCGGCGGTGAGCTGGCACTCTCACGGGACAACTCGGATGCGACCGCCGGACCCGGCGATATCGTGATCGCCCATATCGGCAAGGACCAGACAATTGCCACCGGACCCGCCGGGTTCTGCACAAAGAGAATGGTCCTCCTGACCGGTTCGCTGATCACGCCGTTTCTCATCTCTTCGGGACTGGCCACAACGCACGTGGTAACAAGCCGCGACTTCGCCTACGCACGAAGCCTGTTTCGGAAGGCGAACCGGATCATGCGCGAAAAGGAGGACCGCTTTGTCTCGCATCTGTCCGCGCTGGCGGTCCTCACCATGGTTCACCTCGCCGAAAGCAATACATCAATCTACCCCGAGCCGGTTACTCGCGCAATATCGTTCATGCGGAAAAACCAGCACCGGTTTGTCTCGCTCGACGAGCTCGCGGGCAGGATGCATGTCACGCCCCGCCACTGCACGCGCCTGTTCCGGAAGCATGTCGGGGTGTCCCCGCTTGCGTTTTTTGCCGATGAAAAGCTCGAGCGCGCACGCGCCCTCCTGCGCGAGACGTCCCTGAGCGTCAGCCAGATAGGCACGCAGCTCGGATATGATGAGCCCGCGTATTTTTCCGCGCGGTTCAAGAAAGCAACCGGAACATCCCCTTCGCGCTATCGAAATCAGGGCCCGCACTGAGGACAGGCCACCTCATGCAAGGCCCATTTGCCTGATGCGCGCTCGTATTGTAGATTCGCAACGCCGGTTTGAAAGGATACGGTATGACCACAACGCGAGGAATATCCCTGGTCTGGGACCCGAAGTCCACGCCAAAAGACATCCGCAAGGCCATCGGTGTTCTCGGCGCGCACTATGCTTTTCGTAGGGCGCCGGCGCGAGGCATGAAGATAGTCTTCGACACCGATGCACCGGCCGATACCTGCACGATCACGGTGAAAGACAGAACTGCGCGCATCGCCTGCGCGCACCGGGCCATGACCATGCGGGCCCTCGGCGCGCTCCTGGCAGGATGCATTCCCGAAGGCTCGCCCCGTACGGAACATCTCTCATTCGACACCCTGGGCATCATGCTCGACTGCTCCCGCAACGCGGTCATGACAGTAGACCATTTCAAAGGGTGGCTTCGCAAGCTCTGTCTTCTGGGCTACAACATGGCCATGTTGTACACCGAAGACACTTACGCGCTTCCCGGAGAGCCGTTCTTCGGGTACCTTCGCGGCCCCTACACGAAAAAGGAACTCACGGAGATCGATGCCTACGCCGCGAAACTCGGCATCGAGATGATCCCCTGTATCCAGACCCTCGGCCACATGGGTCAAATCCTCAAATGGCCCGTGTATCAGAAGTCCATCGCCGATACCGGCAGCGTGATGATGCCACGCAACCCGCAGACCTACGAGCTTATCGATAAGATGCTTGCGTTCTGGAGCGCTGCATTCCGGTCGCGCCGCATCCATATCGGCATGGACGAATGCGAGGGGCTGGGCGAAGGCGCGTTCCGCACGCGATTCGGCACAAAGCGCACATTTGACATTTTCAACGACCACTGCAGAAAAGTCGTCGGTATGTGCGCGAAACACGGGTATCGCCCCATGATCTGGTCGGACATGTACTACAAAATGGGAAGCAGGCGATCCGTGTACTATGATCCCGCATCGAAGATTCCCGCCGACGTGCGGCGGGCCATGCCCAAGAACATGCAGCTCGTGTATTGGGACTACTACCACAATACACCCTCGCACTACCGGGCCATGATCGATGCGCACAGGAAAATCGGCTACGAACCGCTGATGGCATCCGGCGTGTGGACCTGGCTGAGAATATGGTACGATCACGCAACGACGGCGGCGAACGCGGGCGCGTGCATCGACGCATGCAAAAAGACCGGCACGCGGGAGCTGTTTTTCACGATGTGGGGCGATGACGGCGCGTATTGCGATTTCGACTCGGCCTTCGCCGGGCTCGCCTTCTCGGCCGACAGGGCCTACGCCGCACGGCCCGGCGGAAACGACCTTAACAAGCGCGTAGAAAACCTGTGCGGGGTGTCCTGCGATGCCCTGTGCGCCGCGGGGAAGCTTAATTCCATTCTCGATTTTTCAGGCATCCTCTGGGACGACCCTCTTCTGGGCATCCAGCTCCACCGCGAGCGGGCGAACCGTCGCTCGACCCTTATCAAAGCGCTCACCGAATACCGCAAAGTCAAATCCATCCTGATGCGCGCCGGCAAAAAATACCGCGGCGGCAACCTGTCCCACGCATGCCTTCTTGCCGAATTCCTCTCGCGCAAGGTGGAGACCTTCCTGCGCATCGCGGATGCCTATCGCAAAAAAGACAAGCGGGCCCTGGCGGGCGCAGCGCGGCGCATCGCGGCCACCCGCAGAACACTCGGGATGCTCATGGAGTCGTATCGGTCCATGTGGCACGAACGCAACAAGCCGTTCGGCCTGGAACTCATCCAGATTCGCCTGGGAAGCCAGCTCGCGCGCTACGATGAGCTCGCGAGCCGTATCGGGGAATACCGAAGGGGAAGCATTGCCCGCATCGAAGAACTCGACGCCAGTCTGCCCGCACCGCCGGACGGCGATATCGGCGCAGGCACGTGGCGGAAACGGGCGACATCGACGTCTATCTAACAATGAACGAGACCCTACGAAAACGCCCTTTGTTCTCTTACGTGTCGAATTTATGCGTCGAAATCTGCGCTCTAAGGCGTCAAAACGGGGGTAAAATAGCTATAACTCATTGAATTAATTGAGACTGACTTGGTCCGACCCCATCCCCCCACATTATATCTTCTTCAGCCACTGCTCGAAATAGTCCCAGGTCATGAACCGGTCCTTGCTGCCGTCGGTGATGGTCGTGTCATAAGTCGGTTTTTCTTCACGCACCCATTCCTTCCGGCCGTCAACTTCCTTGAGATGCGTGTACACCTGGCGCGCGCATTTCTCACGGTCTACGTACAGGTATACGGTGTCGCCCTTGATATCCCAGGTACCCCAGGATTCGAACGCCCAGTCCTCTTTCAGGTACTCTTCGGTCTGGCCCTTCATCGACTCTTCCACATGGAGCTTCCCGTCGGGCGCGAACGTGAACTTCTTGCGCTCGCGCGCTTTCAAGCCCTTGTTCGAGGGAATGCGGTCGCTGATCCAGGTGCCGGTCACCCTGGGCTTGAGTTTCTCGACCGTCTCCTCGTCGCGGAGCAGCGCCGGCATCATGGAGTCAAGGAGTGAGGCTTTCTGGTGCGCCTGGAGCATCCAGTTCTTGCCAGCGAACGAATCGATCAGGGCCACCATGCTGTCGGCCACCTTGAGCTGCATTCCGCTCAGGTTTCCCTTCCGTTCATTGATTGATGCGACCAGCTTGTCAACTTCAGGCTTGAGTTTCTCCTGGCCCGCCGCATACCACGCCTCGGCCTTTTCGAGATAGAACACCAGTGAGTCTTTGTTCTTCCGAACAAGGCCTGAATTGCTGGATTTCTTCGCGGCATTCAGCTGATACAGGAACACCTTGGGCTGGGACAGAAGCGAATCCGGGACACCGCTTTCCTCGAGCGTCTGCAGGCGGCTTTCCAGCTCTTCTATCTTGGGACCGCACCCCAGCAGAGAAACGTTCAGCAAAACGAGACATGCACCGGACAGCAGGCCAGCGACCGTTTTCATGGTTTCCTCCAGGACAGGGTATAAGGGCAGCCTTCTTTGAAAGGCAAATTAATGCGTTCGTTGCACTGAAGCAAGCAGGGGTTGCGGGAAATGCCGGATGCGCAGAAGCTGCACAGCAGCATGTCTTGCGTATGTGCCCCGCCCGTCATTTTTCAGAGTGACAATGGAAAAAGATACCATAGCCCCTTTCAGAGAGCACCAGGCCTCCGGTCTTGGTTCACACTTCTGTTCGCGTTCTGCGTTGCCGAGGGATTCCAGGAAGGCGGGCGCTATCTCTTTCCACGCATGCCCTTGTAGGAGACGTTGACCTGCTTCTCCAGCTCCTCGAAATCGTCCTTCTCGAGATATTTGCGGAGCCAGGTGCGCTTGGATCGGAAGTTGCGGTAGGCGGGCCAGGTCTCGCCCTTCTTCAGGCGGTCGTAGACATTCTCGCGGGCGTAGTCCTCGGCCTCCCGGCGGCGGCCCGTCAAATGCTCGTAGGCCCGGGCGACCGACTTCTCGAGTTTCTCGTACGAGTGGTTGTCAAGATAGCGCCGCAGCGACAGGCGTATCTTTCGAAACCCGGCATACGCCGAGTCGACTTCATCAGCGCGAAGCAGGTCGTAAATCCTGTCGGAGGCCACCCTGGCTTTCCTGCTGTTGGCCATGTAGTCGTTGTACTTTTCGACGACCGTTTTCTGGAGCCTGGTAAACGACTTGGCATCGAGCGTGGCCTGCAATTGCGGGCGGAATGCCGTGAACGTCTTGTGCGCGCCGACAATTTCATTTTTGCGCAGGAGCTTGTACACCGTTGATGCATACTCTTCCGCTTTCTCCCGCTTCTGCATGAGCGCCCGGTAGGGCGTCATGACCATCTGTTCGATCTTGGCCCGCGCTTCCTCCCCGAGATATCGCTTCAAATCAGCCTCGTTTGATAGAAACGCATCGTGAGCGGCATCGAGGCTGTCACTCCTGATAAGCGCGCGGATTCTCTTCTCGAGCGCGACCATCTTGCCGACATTCCTGCGATACTGGCGATACGCGGCGGCAACCTGCTCTTCGAGTGACGTGAACGCCCCGGCATCGAGATACTTTGTAAGCTCTGCTTGCAGCTTGGTGAACTGATCGCGCGCTTCTTCCGGCCTCCTGCGCCGGACAAGCCCCTTGATCGACCGCGTCTGCTGGACCGCCCACCGCTCCTTCTCCTTGAGATCATCGTATACCGCCTCGACCCGCTTCTCGAGCTGCGCAAAGCTCTTCGGCCCGGTGAACCGCCTCAGATCGTCTTCGTTCTCATCAAACAGCGTGTACGCCTCTTTCGCGCGTTTCTGGTCGAGCAACGCAACGATACGCCCCGCTATTTTGACGGCACGCTTCTTCCGGGCCGCGTGCTCGCTCCTGGCGCGGACTGCTTTGGCCTGGAGCGCCTTGTATGTTTCGGCATCCAGATATTTCTGCAATTCGCGCTTGTGCTTATCGAATTGCGCGTGGGCCCGAGCTCCTTCCTCCCGCCGGACAAGTCCTTCAATTTCCCGTACCTGGTCCACCGCCCACCTGCGGCTGGCCAACAGGCTCTTGTATTCCTTTTCCGCCCAGGTGCGGAGTTCTCCAAATGAACTGCCGAGGAGATAGTGCCCGAGATTGTCCTCGTTCTCATCGAACAGACGGTACCCCTGTTCGATCTTCCCTGCCGTGAGCAGGCCGCGCGCGCGCTTCTCGATCTCCCGGGCTTTCTCCCGGTTCTTGACATAATCGCTCCTGGCGGCCGCTACTGCCGCAGCCAGCCTGTTGGCTGATGACGATTCGAGGTACTTGTGAAGCTCCGTCTTTTTCGCCTGGTACAAGGAATCCGCTTTCAGGCCTTCCCGCCGATCAATCTCCCGCGCAATCTCCCGGGCATACTGCTCCGCGAAGCGCTTCTTCTCCTGAAAAGCGCGATACGCATCGGCCACCCGGGCGCCTATCTCGTCAAACAGCTCATCGTCGCCGAGATAGTGGTCGAGATGGTCTTTCGCCTTCTGAAAGGCAGCGTATGCCTCCTGGGCCTGGTTCCGGGCCAGAAGGCCCTGTATTTTCTTGGCCGCCGCCTGTGCCTTCGTTTGGTTGGTCCGGTAATCGGCCCGCGCCTTCAGCACAGCGCTTTCGAGCGAATCAATCGTTTCGGCAGGGGCGTATTCCCGCAGCCCGGCTTTTTCTTTCTGATACTGCGCGTACGCGGCTTCACCCTCCTTCTGAGAGATCAGCGAATAGATGCCGCGCACGTATTGCTGCGCCCACCGCCGGCGCTCCATCAAATGGCGATGCGACTCGTATACGTCAGCCCTGAGCTCCTCGAATTCCCCCCCGCCCAGATAGTGCCGCAGGCTCTCCCGTATCTTCCCGAATCCGTCATATGCCTCGTCGGCCTTGCCCGCCGAGATAAGCGCGCGAAGCTTCTTTGCCGCCGCCTGAGCCTTTGTTCTATTCTCCGCGTATTCGGCGCGGGCGGCCGTGACCGATGCCGCGAGCGACTCGTATTCCCGGGGCCGCAGGTATTCCTTGAGGGACGCGCGTTCCTTCTCAAAGCGCTGGTATGCCTCGGCGCCTTCATCCCGATCAATCAGCGACTCAATCCCCCCGGCATATCCCTCGGCCCATTTCTTCCTGTCCTGCATGGCGCCATACGCTGTCTCGACACGAGACTGCAGCGCATCGAAGACCTTCTGGTCGAGATAGGACGAGAGCATCTCGCGGGAACGTCCGAACAGCTCATACGCCCTCTCGACCTTTTTCCGGTCGAGATACGAGCCTATGCGCGTGGCGGCAGACTGCGCATCTTCCCTGTTCTCCCGGTATGTTTCGTAGGCGCTCTCCACCTCGCGCGTCAGCTCGGTAAACTGGTATTCGTCGAGGTATTTAGCGAGATCATCGCGGTCTTTGACAAACGCCGCATGCGCGCCGGCGCCCTTCTTCGCCTCGACCAGCGCGAGGATTTTCTCTGACGCCTGCGATGCCCACGCAGTCATTTTCCGGTGTTCCTCGTACGCCGTCGTGACCCTGGCGCCCAGCCGCTCGAACCGGTCCCCCTCAAGGAATTTTGTCAGGTTTGCCTCGTAAATATCAAAGACCGTCTTCGCCTCCTCGGGATTGCCCTCTGCCAGAAGCGATTCTATTTTGCGCGCGTTTTCATTGGCGGTCGCGATGCTCTGCTCGCGCTGGCGCAGGCGCCGGAGCTTTTCGGCCTGTACCTGGCGAATGCTGTCCTTGCGCGCCTCCTCCGCCCGGATACTGTCCTGGCGCGCCCGGGCAATCCGCTCCGCCACCGCGCGCACCTCCTTGTCTTCAATCTTCTGAATCTCCTCGCTGCCGGCAACCGCCTTCTCAGGCTCTTTCGCGGCCGCCTTTTCAACCACGCGCGATGCCTCTTCGTGCAGCTCCCGCTCCCGCTGTTTCTGCTCGACCGGACCGCTGGTCACAATGGCTTCGTCAACCGGCGCCAGCTCCGCTTCGGAGATGCCGCACTGCGCGGCCAGATAGCGGCGAAACTCGATGGCCTCGGCCGATCCCTTGGTCTTCAGGAGCTTGAGGTTCGCCTCGACCAGCGAGTCGACCGCGTGCTCGGCTGCCGACGACAATTCGTTGATACGGTCTTTGTACAGTTCGCGTTCCTGGCGCGAGAGATGCTTCTTGTGCAGGTCGACCTTTTGCTCGAGCAGGGAAAGGCCCTGGCGGGCATCGCGGATTTTGCTCTGCTCGATATGGCGTTCGGTCTCGTCGAGATACCGCTCGATATCGTCACGCACCTTCTCGGAGTCGACCTCGAACAGCTCCTCCCCCGAGACAGCGCCCGCTCCCCGCGGGATCCCGGGAAGGCCGGCGGAGAAGGGAAACGCAAGCAGAAGCGCCAGCACGCGCACATACACACAATGGAATGATGGTGTGATGGAGTAACGCATCTCCGGAAAAAATCCTTTCACCGCGTCACCTCTTCCATCATTCCAGCACTCCAATGCTCCATTGATCATCGCTGATTCTCACCCATGTTCGCCAAACAGCTCTTCTTCGAGCATGCCGCACAGCGCGTGGTAGATCGGCTGATGAAATTCCTGGATGCGCCAGGTGATGTCAGCCGGGGCGCGGATGGCAACATCGCACAGCAATCCGAGCTTCCCGCCGCCCGCGCCGGTAAGCCCGACAGTCCCGAGGCCGAATGCGCGCGCCACGCACACCGCGTTGATG
>WJMI01000242.1 GCA_014728015.1 Chitinivibrionales bacterium
CATGCCTGATTCGAGTCCGGCATGCATGAGGTTCACGGTTATCCTGACGTTTTCGGAGTAGGTGGTCTGCGGATCGCGGGCAAAATCGTTGGGGTGCCCGGCCAGGTGTACCATGGCCTCGATACCGTCGAGAAGCCGATAGCATCCCTCGCGGTCGAGAAGGTTCGCCACGGCTACCGGTACCGGCAGCTTTGTGCGCTTGTCAACGTCGGTGGCGCGAACATCAAATCCCCGGTCAACCAGGTGGCGGCACACGACCTGGCCCAGACGGCCGCATGCGCCGGTCAGAAGAACCGTTCCCATCGCACTCCCCTCGATGCCCGGCCCGCTTGCCCGGACGATGGTGATTCGCCGAGCGGGGGCCTTTTGAAAAACATGAAAATCTACAATGGGAGAGGCGCGAGTGCAAGTCGCGCAGGCGATACAGACACGGGCAGGTATAGGCTCATGCCGCGGGTGAGGTCAACATGCGCAAAAAAGGACGGTCAGTACGTATCTTCCTCCGTCCATCCGGAAAGTGTGACTAGCCAGGAGCCATCCGAGTCTTTCAGAGAGGGGAATCCAATGGGTTGTTTGCCGCTCGCAAACCGGTCGTCAAACCGGTAGTTTGAATTCTCCATTCCCTTTACCCAGTCAGAAAACGGATTCCGCCATACGACATTGGGTCGCCACAGTTCAAGTACATGGTTGCCGGTGAAATTCAACTCATATGAATATTCACTGGCGGCTCTGAAAGCAGTGTTATTCCTGCCTTCCCGGTAGATATCAAACCATTCGCAGCTACCTTCATGCAAGGTAAGCATAGATGCGGTGAGATCAAGCTGGCCGTCGTCGCCCGTGATCACTTCCGGAGCCGAAAAGCGGTATTTCTTCCACTTGTTTGGAAAGACCATGTCGCCGCCGGATACAAGCCCCAGCATGTTGTCCGAGTCCGCCGGGATGCCGGTCGCAGGATCATAGTCTTCATAAGTGAGATCGCCGACCACGGCGATATGAAGACCCACATCGGTGGAGACGGTCGCGTTCCCTTTCACCGTACCCACGACGTTGATATTGTTCTCCTTTGACACGAACATTTTGCCGTCAACGCTTCCGTATTCCACGACTTCGACGCTATAGTCGCTGTCATAATAGTAATATTTCGCGGAACCGTCAGCCTCGAACTTCAGCGTGGGCCTGCAATGGTTGTACCGCTTGCCTTCGTCGACAAATGATTTAGGAAGCTCTTCCCGTACCGAGGCAAATCCGGCGCCGTCAACCAGGCTGTCTGTCAGGGAGCTTGCCGGAAAGTCTATCTCCGGCACGCCCGATGAGTAGCTTCCATGGAACACGTTGTCCGCTTCCGCTGCCCTTGCAACCGGATCGGCGGCCCAGTTTTCATCCTTCAACTCAACGCCGCGCGAGTAGTCGTTCGCGCCAATACAGCCGGCTTCATATTCTGTATTGTCCGGCGTGAATACGTCTCCGTAGAAGTCGTTGTCGGTTACCGCCAGGCGAAGCGTATGGCCGATATAGGTATCTCCATAAAACCTCTTGAGCCCGAAGCCCGGCCACCCCGGGTTGGTCCGGCCGATAACCGTGCTGTACCTTCCGAAAGTCATGGGAAGACTGCTGTATGCGACCCGCTTCATGAATGTCGATTCGTCTTTGGTCTGGGCGCCGCTGGGATCTTTGTATGCTTCCGAAGTGATTGACACGGTGGTGGCGCCGTTTGCATCCGTGCTCGCGACCAGAGTCACGTATACGTCCATGCCGTTGATCTGGTTTTCAAATGGTGAACCCAACGGCGTGAAGGTGCCATTCTGAGGAAAGTCCTCTTGGGAACGAAGCCATCGCGCGGCCAGCAGGGCCCCGGACTCCGAGGCCAGGAGAGCCTGGTCCTCTTCAAAGGCCCTCAGCTCATTCTTCGCGACGCTTGCTGCTACCTGAAGATATCCGAGCCCAGCAACAGCCATAACAACCGAAAGCGCAATAACTCCCACCAGGACGGAACCGGATTGGTTCCGGCATGCTGCCGGGAAACCGCGGGAAAGCAAGCACAAATCCGAACCTCGAAACTCGAAATTCGAAACACGATGGCGCGGTATACTGTTCTGCATAATACCCGTGTTTAGGATTTTTGATTTCGGATTATTGACAATCCGCCTTTGGCGATCTAGCTTCTGCATCGGTGCAAATCTCCCTGCAAGAGCGTGGTATACGTGGTTCCCCGGTGCGTCGTAGTGAGTTCAAAATCGATGGTTAACGTGCGGCGATTTTCGGGGAGCGTGAAACCGCTGCCCGCATCGACAGTGACCGCATGCGCGCCCGCGGTGAAATTGCTCCAACTGGATGCATCGTCGCTTTCCTGAAGGTTGCCGCCGCTTATGCGATACGCCTTAGTGAACGTTCCATTCTCGTCGTATATATAGATCTCATCTGTCTCTACTTCGCTGAGTCCTGACGGGCTTGCCGACCATGTTTCTCCCGGCTGAAGCACAAGGTCTCCCGCGCGGACTTCCCTGCCGATAAGCGTCGAAACCGCAATGGAATGCATAAGCAGGCGGGAGTTGGCGGTGCCTTCCTTGAGCGCCGAGTTCTGCGCCGTGAGTATCGTGAGAATGCCGCCGGCCACAATCGCGCCGATCGTACCGGAGACAAGCACCTCCACGAGCGTCATGCCGTTCTGATCGCGTTTTGGTTTCATAATTGTGTTATGCACTTAGTCAAGGTTACGGACTGCTGCCCCTCGGGCTCGTTCCAGGTAACCGACATGACCACCTGCTTATGGTTGATTGTTGTCAGTGCCGCGCCCTGCGCCGACTCCTGCGTTACTGTGATAGAGAGCGAGCCGGTCAGATCGTCATCAGGAGTTTCCGGTGTGCGCGGATCCACTACCACCGAACGGCTGATGTTTGCCAGGTTCTGATAATTCGAGTAGTGGTAGGAAATGCTCTCGAAACAGGAGTCGATGATCGCGCGGGCCGCGCGCCGGTGATTGAACGTCACGTCGGTCTGGCGGCTGCTGCGCGTAACCGCCACCACACCCATCGTGCTGATAATGATTACCGCGGCAGCAACCAGGACCTCGACAAGCGTCACGCCACGCTGGGAGCGCAGACGTAACGCCTTTGCTGCGAAGAGGCGCACCGATTCCTCCTTCAGCATATCTTGTTGGTGCATCGCGGCCCTCGCCGCGCGTTTCTCTGCAGGTGTCATTGCGCCTATATCGCTTATTCAAGCGGCACGGAAGCCGTTTTGTTTGCTTCCGCTAAGTATACCACGCTTCTGGCAAGAAGTCAACCATCTGCCATGCCCCCTAAGGGCCTGCAAGGCCGGGCATATGCTTTCACTGAAAGAATACGGGATTGAGCTTTGCTGAAGCGGCAAAGGGATTTCCGCATGTTTGGTTATCAAGATAGATGCCGTGTCGGGCATATGTCGTATAAAGCATTGTCGTTGAAGGAGATGGGCGTCTAGCGCAATGCTTTCACCGCCTGATACACGCCACCAGATGCCCCTCGCCGATATCCTTGAGCGAAGGCGCGCCTTCACGGCATTGACTGGCCCGTTCCTTGCAACGGGGGTAGAACGGGCACCCCTTTTCGGCATCGCCCAGACTTTTTTCTTCGGGCGGAAGGTTCCGCTTTGACGTGCGGCCCTTGCCGGGGACCGGGACGCTCTCGAGCAGCGTGTGGGTATAGGGATGCTGCGGATTGCCGTAGATTTGCTTCTCGGTGCCCGTCTCCATGATTCTACCGAGGTACATGACTGCCATGCGGCGGGCCACGTGACGGACCACGGCGAGGTCGTGGGAGATAAACAGCAGGCTCTGGTTGTACTGCCTGCGGAGATCGTCGAGTAGGTTGATAATCTGCGCCTGGATGGAAACGTCCAGCGCGCTTACGGGCTCATCGGCGATAATCATCTCCGGGCCGGTTGCCAGGGCGCGGGCGATACCGATACGCTGCTGCTGCCCGCCGCTGAACTCATGCGGGTAGCGCTCGAGATACGACGGCGACAGGCCTACCTGGTCAAGGAGATCCCGCAGGCGTGTGTCGCGATTGTCAACGCCGTGCAGGGCGAGGGGCTCTTCGATTATCTGCCGCACGGTCATGCGGGGGTCGAGCGAGCTGGCGGGGTCCTGGAATACAATCTGGATATGCCGCCGCAGTTTTCGGCGGTCTGCTGCGCCAAGCTCCGGCCACGAGACCGATTTGCGTTTCCACGGGCCCAGCCCGAGCTTGACGTCGCCCGCGGTGATATGCTCGAGGCCGAGTACCGCCTTGGCGGCCGTGGTCTTCCCGCATCCCGACTCGCCCACCAGCGCGAACACTTCGCCGGGTCTCACGTCGAACGAAATGCCGTCGACCGCCTTCACCTGGCCGGTCACTTTGCCGAACACGCCCTGGCGGATGGGGAAGTGGACTTTCAGGTCGATTACCTGAAGCGCGGCAACGGAGTTGTTGTTTTCCATTCGCTACTCACTAATTTGGAAAGGCCTCCCCGATGCCATTACCGCACAGGGCGAAATGTGGTAGGGGCTGTCCGCCCCTAAGGCCCGCCCGGTCTTCACTCCTTCGGAGCTACGCCCCGGCAGGCATGCGCCTTCGCTTCTCAGCTACGGCGGCACAGGAGGAAAATACTTTTTATACCCCCCTGGTCTTACCTGTCAAAACTGTCCACGCTCCCATGGGCGAAAGGAATTGCGGATTGTCACTTCGTTTCAAAGCGTGAAGTATTCCAGTGTCTCCGGTAATTTACCTATATTGCAACCTCGTGCACTTTACGGATTGCGAAATGCGGATCGTGGCATTGTGTCGATAGTAGAATCCAGATTTCACATCCCGCATTCCGCAATTGTCTATAGCCCCCTTTGGGGGCATCTGGAGAAGCGGGGGTTTACCG
>WJMI01000243.1 GCA_014728015.1 Chitinivibrionales bacterium
CGTACCGGCAGCGCCGGGGCGTCGGGGAAAAAACATTCAATCGCATACTCGAGAACGTGAAACGTCTCGCGCACAAGGCGCGGGAACTGAATGCCCCGATCCGGGTCAACCTGAATTGCATCGTTGGACGATGGAACTACCAGTACATCAAGCCGATGCTGGCGCTTGCCCGAAGCATCGGGGGTATCGGCAGTATGAGCTTCGGCAATTTCCATCCGGTCGGCGAAGACTGCGAGCTTCGTCCCCTCTACAAAGGAGATGCTGAAGTGGTGAGCTACCTCAGGGAAATAACCTCGCGCAACGATTATAGCATGGACATCGTGCTGCCCAACTTATATGGCCGAAGAAACAGATTCGTATGCGAGATGCTCTTCGATACGGTCCTGGTCGGCAATGAAGGCAATTTCGCGCCGTGCTGTCATATCAGTACCGCGCGCCGGTGGGGGAGTTTCTACGAGAACCCCAGCGGCTATGACAGCGGCGAGCTTGCTGGATTCAGAGAGACATTCGGCCGGGCCGCTTCCTACGAGGAGCTGCCTGAGCCGTGCCGGGAGTGCCCCAGGCTGACGCGACACGTTTGCCGTTTCGATGCGTCCCGGCGGGTATGGACCGGTACCCAATTTATTGAATAAAGGTCTGGACAAGCGGCCGGCGGATCAGGGACCCGGACAAGAGCATCCGCCGAAACGAGGAACGATCCATGACAGCACCGATCGGCGACAACCTTCTGCGATACAATCCCCTTTGGGTGGCGGATGTCGGCGCGAGCGGCGGGCCGAGCCCGCGGTGGGGCAGATTCACATCGAAGGTCAACGTGGTATTGTTCGAGCCGGATCCGCGGGCATACGAGGCGCTGCGGTCCTGCTTTGCCGGCAACGTGACCGTTGTCAACAGCGCGTTGTCGGAATCACCCGGCGAGGTGCCGTTCAATCTCTGCCGCAAGCAGCAGATATCATCGGTCTACACTCCCAACCAGGGTTTTGTCGAACGGTTTCCTGAACCCGGCAGATTTGCTATAATCAAAACCGAGACGATGCGCGGGGACACCCTGGACAACCAGCTCAAGCAGAATGCTGTCCCTGACATCGATTTCGTGAAAATAGACACCCAGGGTCACGAGCTGCCGATCCTGCGGGGCGCGCCGGAGTCGCTTCGCAAGACCGTGGGACTCCAGCTTGAAGTCGAATTTGCTCCTATCTACCGGGAGCAGCCCTTGTTCTGCGACGTTGATGCCTTCGTGCGGGAGGCCGGGTTCGAGCTTTTTGATATCACCCGGTGCTATTGGCAGCGCGCGAACGCGGCGCGCTACAAGGGACGCAAGGGCCAGCTGATATTCGGTGATGCGCTGTATCTGCGCGCCCCCGAGCAAATGCTCGCTTCCGAGGGCATTACGCACCAGAAGATCGAGCGGGCGCTTGCCGTGTACCTTGTTTTCGGCTATCCCGACCTTGCCCGCAAGCTCTTCGAAGATGCCGCCGGGAGCGGGCTCATTCCGGAGAGAAACCACCCCTGCATCACGTCCCTCCTTGCCGCGTTCGAGGGTCCGTATCCCGCGTCAAGCGGACCCGGCGCCGCCGGGGCGACAACAGGCCACGGCGGTCAACGCGGCAATGCGCTCTTGAGCTGGACCGAAGAAGATCTCGGGAATCCTTGACAGGCCGCTGAAAGATTCAGCCGAGTATTGATTCGAGAACGGCCGGCACTTTCTCTAAGAATACGAGGGCAGCAGCGGGTCCTGTGCCATAATCTTCTCGGCATCGGCGAGATCGGCCGGGGTGTCGACACTCTGGACCCGGTACGCGGTCTGGACCATTTTGACCTTGTACCCGTGCTCGATGACCCGCATCATGTCGACTGATTCGATCTTCTCGAGCGGCGTGGGTTCGAGCCCGGTGAACTCGAGGAGGAAATCCCGGCGGTGGGGGATGATGCAAATCTGTTTCTTCATGGGAATGTCGCCGGCCCATTTCTTTTTTGAGGGTATCGGTTCGCGTGAGAAATACACGGCAAATCCCCGGGGATCCACCACGACCTTGACTTCGTTGGGATCCCGCCACGCATCCTCAGACTCGATATCGCCCATGAGGTTCACGATCCGCACCGACGGATTGTCGCGCAGCGGCGCAAGCGACTCGCGGATCATTTCGGGACGGACCAGCGGCTCGTCGCCCTGAATCAGCACGACCACGTCCGGTTTCGGGCGGCCGCCCGATTCGATTGTGAGGAGTGCTTCGGCCACGCGGTCGCCGCATCGCTCATGCGTGTCGGCGGTCATCACCGCTTCACCCCCGATAGATTCCACATACTCGACTATTTCCTTATCGCACGTGGCGACATAGAGAGCGTCGAGTTCCTCGCACATCCGGCTTCGGTGGTACACGTGCCCCAGCATGGGGATGCCGCACAGGGGGGCCAGGGGTTTTCCGGGAAACCGGGTGCTTGCCATTCGGGCCGGGATGATGCCTATTGCTCGCATGAAATATGTACCTCGCTCTCTGATACGCGCGCGGGTTGGGTTTCACGAATGAAATACTTCCTTGGTGCGCCGGTGGTCAATAGGCGCCACGGCGAATGGATCGCGGGGAAGTGTGCAGCCGGCCGTTTGGCGCGTTCTTCGGGTTTCCCTCTTATTATCTTTGGTTATAATGATTTGCAGCGCAGCAACCGATAGATAAAATATGAATCCGGCTGCAAGGCCGGACGCGGAGACCCTCATGCGCATCAGCTCCTCATCTCCGGATACAAACGCGCCGCATACCCGAAGCGGCCCGCGCAACGTTCCCCCGCCGGCATCAAGGACAAACGAGCCCGGCGCGGTCGTGAACGAGTATCTCAAGACGATTGACTTCGCTCCCATGGATTATCCGCGTGCGACCATTCACATGGCGCAGGGCATTCGCACGAATTCAGCCGGCAAGGAGCCCGAGACCGTGCAATGGGTGGAGACTGCGCTGCAACAGGGCGATGTCCTGTATGATATCGGTGCCTGCGTGGGCGCCTACTCTCTTGTCGCCGCCAGCTTCTGGGGCGAGAGCATTCGCGTATACGCATTCGAACCCGGTTTTCAGAATTTCCCACTGCTGGTCCAGAACGTCCTGAAAAACGGGTTTGCAGACATCATTTCTCCGGTCAATCTGCCGGTGTCCCGGAAGCTTTCCTTGAACGAATTCAACCATGCCGGGCTTCGGGACGGCAGCGCGCTGCATGCATACGGCCAGCCCGTGGATTACAAGGGTACGGTATTCACTCCGAGTTTCAGGCAATTGAGCCTTTCGGTTTCGGTCGATGAGCTGGTGTCGAGGTTTTCGCTGCCGGCGCCCACGGCGATGAAGCTCGATGTGGACAGCATCGAGCTGGACATACTTCGCGGGGCGAGGGCCGCGCTGTCGAACCCCTCGTTTCGCACCCTTCTGGTCGAGGCCACCGAAGCAAAAGATGCCGTTCCCATACGCGAACTGATGCATGAATGCGGCCTGGGGCTGGTATCGGTTGACAGAGGGCATCTCACGGGCAATTATATTTACGCGCGCGGCGGGGGGAGCTAGCGCTTCGCCGCGCTTCATCGACGGCCACCGGAGTCTGCATGCAGTCGAAACTTGTCGGGTTTGTCAGGCACTACAACGATCTCGATCATTTCCTGCCCGTGTTCGACCGGTGGCTCGAGACCACCGGCATGCCCGCCGCCATGGTGTTTACCGATAAGCCCGTGTATCTCAAGGACTACCGGGTCGGCTTTCTCAAACGGCATCCCCAGTTCAGCGCAGACTTTATCGGCAGGTTTCTGCCGCCCGAGATGCTGTCCGGCACGGTCGTCGGGCAGGTCACGCGCGAAGTAATCGGCGCGGCATTCGATGCGGTGCTGGCCGATACAGAGGACGCGGTCGTGTGCAATGACTGGGTCATGACCACATCCGGGGAACACCTGCGTGTCGCGCGCATGATAGCATCCGAGGCCAAGCGCCGCGGGCTGACCACAGTCGCGCTGCCGCACGGCGATGCGCCGCACGCCAACATGCTCATCTTCGACAACCAGTTGTCGCCGCTGGCCGGCGATATCTACTGGCCTTCGGTCATGTTCGACCATGTGGTCGTACCGAACGAGTTGTGCGCGAAGCGGTACCGGCCGCACAGCGTGCCGGAGCGGATCCAGGTGCTCGGGTCGCCCCGGTTCAACTCGGCGTGGCTGGGGAAGCTCAATGCAATCGTGCCGCCCCTGCATCATGAGGAGGCCGACGGCAAGACGCGCGTGGTCGTGTTTCTGCGGCCCTCGCAGTTTATTGTCAACACGGGCGAGGTGCTTAACGCGCTGCGTGTCATGTGCCGCTACTCCGGCGTCTATCTCCTCGTGGTAAACCATACCCGCAAGGAGACATCGCCGCTGGCCAGGTTTGTCAAGGAGGAGCGCGGGCGCGGGAGCGCCATACAGGTCGCGCCCTACGGGGCGCCGATAACCGCGCTGGTCAACTGGGCGGAGCTGGTGGTCGATCTGGCGACGAGCGTTTCGTTCGAAGCCGTCAAGAAAGACGTGCCCGTGCTTACGCTGGAATACTGCCACGGCAATATCAGCACGGTGGCCACCTATATGCCGCATGCCGCCATCCGGTGCCGGGACGATTTGTGCGCGCGGTTTGAGGAAATCGCTGCGCAGGGAGTTCGTCCGACATACTCGCAAGAGGAGCGGCAGCGGTTCATCGCGGACATGATCGACGTGCCGGATGCGGATGTCCTGCCGCGCTATGTTCGTTTCCTGCAAAGCTGCCTGAAAAACTCTTCCCAAACTTGGCAGGGACCTGACACGGCCGGCCGGTGCCTGCCGGATGCGCAGGTACGGGACACCGCCTCCGCACAGATGCCGCCTCCAATGGTGCGGGCGCCGCGGGCCGCTCCCGCGCCCGTTGATATCCCGCTTCCCGTAGACTTCAATGAGGCACTGCGCGGACTGTGGTTCGGTGACCTCAAGTATATCAACGAGACACACTACAAGTCGTTCCCTTCGTTTCTCAACCTGGCCGGCCTTGCATACCATGCCGGATGCCGCGAGATTCTCGAAATCGGATCGGGCGTGTCAACCGCGGTGTGGTCGAACTATGTCGTGCGCACCGGCGCCGAGGTGACCACGGTCGATGCGGATCTGAGCTCATTGCGTCACTATACAGAGAGCAGCGCGCTCAAGGAACAGATCCTTTCCACTATCACGTTTCTCGAAGGCACGACCCTGGCGCCCGAAGAACTCGCACACTTTTTCGAGGGTACGATAGACGGCATTCCTGTTGGCGGGAGCCCGGATGCGTTTATCGCCAACCTGAAACGGTTCGTGCGCAACAATTCACCGCACCAGTGGGAGAAAATGCTACGTCACTTCGGGGGCAATGCGCCTGATATCGCCGCGCACGTACTCGATGGGGGCGCGATACGCGTATCCCGCGAGCTGGCGCAATTCGTGTCAACGCTGCGTCCGTTCGAGGGCGAGCATAAGCTTCTCAGAGATGCCCGGGCGGCCGGGAGAGCATGCATCCTGGACAAGCTCATTGCGGCGGGCAAGACCTGGGACCTGATCTTTTTCGATTCGGGCGAATGGTCATCGATGCCCGAGTGGGTGAAATTCCGCGACCGGATTTGCGTTGGC
>WJMI01000244.1 GCA_014728015.1 Chitinivibrionales bacterium
AAGCACGGCCGACACGACACGCCCGCGGTGCTGCATGAGGTACAGCGCCCACCGTGCCGCCACACTTCCCTGGCGCGCGCGGTATGTGACTTTCAGGGGGTTCCATGAAATGAAACCGGTCTCGGTGCCGGCGAAAAAGAATGCTCCCGCCACGCACACGCCAAGCGCCGCCAGGCTCAGCAAGCCTGTCATATCGCTCCCGGCGACGTGACAATGGTGACAACATGGTCGGCGACCTTATCGAAGGCGACCTCTTCGACCGTCCGGCCGGCACGCTGCCTGACCTCGACAGTTCCCCCCTTCACCTTCCTGCCGCCCACCACGATCCGCACCGGAAACCCGATGAGGTCGGCATCCTTGAACTTGACGCCGGGCCGCTCCTCCCGATCGTCGAGAAGCACGTCGATATCGCGCTGCTCGAGCTCATCGTGAAGCCTGGCGCACACCGACCGTACCTCGTCATTGCCCGGATCGAGCGACAGGAGGGCGACCGTGTAGGGGGCGATGCCCACCGGCCAGATGATGCCGTCGGCATCGTGGTGCTGCTCTATCGCCGCCGCCGCCGTCCGCCCGACACCGATTCCATAGCATCCCATGGTTACCAGCTCCTGCTCTCCTTTCTCATTGAGAAAGCTCAAGTGCATCGGCGCCGCATACTTGCGGCCGAGCTTGAACACCTGCCCGACCTCGATCCCGCGCCGGAGCCGCAGCGCGCCGTTCTCGCACCGGGGGCATGACTCCCCTTCGGATACGAATCCCACGTCGGCCCACCGGTCGATGCGCAGATCGCGGGCCGGGTAGATGTGCCGGACATGAGCATCAGGCTTGTTCGCGCCGGCAATGCAGTCGGTCATTCCCCGCACTGACCAGTCGGCGATGACCTCGCGCACGCAAGACCGATCAAGGGAATGCGCGCCGAGAAACCCGACGGCGAGCCCGGTTCTGGCGGCGAGGTCCGCATCATCGGGGATAGCCACCGAATCAGCCGAAAGAAGTCCCCGCAGTTTGGCCTCGTTGATCTCCTGGTCTCCCCGGATGCACACCGCGACAAGATATTCACCATCGTTGACATCGTACACGAGCAGTTTGATCGCGTCCGACGCGCGGGCATTGAGAAACGCACACACGTCCTCGATGGATTTCTTCCCCGGCGTCGCCACCTCCTCGGGCACCGGCGCGTTGTCCGGCACGTCGGCGACATGCCCGTCGTCACGGTGCGCGGCTTTCTCGATATTCGCGGCATAGTCGCACGCATCACAGGATGCAATGGTGTCCTCGCCGGAATCGGCAAGCACATGGAATTCATGCGTCACATCCCCGCCGATGGTCCCGGAATCTGCCTCCACCGGCCTGAAATCAAGCCCGCACCGATGGAATATCCGGGTATAGGCCTGGTGCATTCGCCAGTATGTCGCATCGAGAGATGCCTCGTTTGCGTGAAAGGAGTAGGCATCCTTCATGATGAATTCTCGCGCGCGCATGAGCCCGTACCGGGGCCGTACCTCGTCGCGGAATTTGCTCTGTATCTGATACAGCGTTGTCGGAAGGTCACGGTATGATCGCACGCCATGGCGCGCCACATCAACAATAACCTCCTCGTGGGTCGGCCCGATGCAGAACTCGTTCTGCTTGCGGTCGCGAAGGCGCAGGAGCTCGGGGCCGTAGTAGCTCCACCGCCCGCTCTCCTGCCACAGCTCGGACGGGATCACGGCCGGCATGAGCAGCTCGGTAGCGCCGCATGCCGCCATTTCATCCCTGATTATCGCCTCGATCTTGCGAATGACACGCAGGCCGAGAGGAAGGTAATTGTAGATGCCGGAAGCGAGCTTCTGGATCATGCCGGCGCGGAGCATGAGCTTGTGACTGACAAGCTCCGCTTCGGCGGGATCTTCGCGCAACGTATGAATAAATGCATCTGCGAATCTCATGTATTCTCCGATTCCCGATTTTTGCTGTGGGCGCGCATGTAACCTGAATCACTCGTGATCATGACCGGTCCGGCCTTCGCCTTCCGTACCCTCGGGTACCAGCCACCACGCAATCAAATATGTCGCGATGCCGGGCCAGATGCCGGTCGCGGCGGTAAGGAACACGGTCGCCAGGCGCACGATAGTCGGGTCCCAGCCGTACGCATCAGCTATCCCCGCGCAGATGCCCGCAATCTTCTTCTGGTCTTCTCCGCTAAGACGGTACAGCTTTCTCATGATTGCCTCCAGTACATTTTCCGGTGTTGTTGAAAAGCCAGTCAAATCCCGGGTTTCGAACATCCATCAATATAGCTCCGGCCTTCGCTGCGATAAGAGCGGCAGGCGCGCGCGTGTGTCAACGAGCACGTCCGCGCGAAGGTCCGCGGACACAACCCCCTCGTCTTCTCCGGCCTCGGCGATCACGCGGCCCCACGGGTCCACAACCATCGAATGACCATAGGCCTCGTACGGAGCCCCGGGAACCCGGGCTTGTGATGCCGCCACGACAAACACCTGGTTTTCAATCGCCCGCGCCCTGAACATCACATGCCAGTGAGCCGGTCCTGAAATCGTATTGAATGCCGCGGGCACCACGAGTATCTCGGCCCCGTCAAGCGCAAGCTTCCGTGCCATCTCGGGAAACCTGATGTCGTAGCACACGAGCATGCCGATTGCGCCGATTCCGGTATGTGCCACGCCGGCCGTGTCTCCCGGTTCAATAAACGCTGATTCCCTGAATGACAACCCCTCGAATTCGACATCGAAGAGGTGCGTTTTGCTGTACTCGAGAAGCGTTTCGCCCGACGGTCCGACAAGGAATGCGGTGTTGCGGAAACCATTCTCTCCCTTAATCGCCATCGAACCGGTGCACAGGTGAATGCCATAGCGGGCGGCGGTATTCCTGAGCTGATCGAGCACTCGGGTGTCGGTGTCCGCGGCCCGCTGAATGCCTTTGCGCTCGTACGGCCAGTAAAATATCTCGCTGAGCGAGACGAGCGCCGCCCCTTCACCCGCCGCGCGGCCGATCATCTCTATCGCATGCCGGACGTTGACCTCCTTGTCGTAGGCCGGCCGGTTCTGGCAGACTGCGGCTCGCACCGAGTGCATGTTGCATTCACCTGTTCCGGGGGCGTCCCGCACCTGTACTTCGGGCGCGGCACCGGCAAAAATAGTTCTGCAAGCGGGTGTTCCCCAACTCCGGCAATGGAAGTCTGGCGGGCAGGCGGGAAAAGATAAGCCTCAATTCACCACGGCGGTGTCCGCGACAGCGGCATCCTCGGTCGCGTATATCCTTACCAGCTTGTCAAGACTGATGGTGTTCAGCACATCGAGGATTTCTTCGTTGGGATTGATAATCCCCAGGGCGCCGCCCTTCTCGTGGACGATTTCGATGCATTGCACCAGGATGGCGATCGTGTGCGTGTGAAAATAGGAGCTTTCGGTAAACGCGAGTGATATGCGCAGGATATCCTTGCGCACAAGCTCCGCAATCTGTGCCTTGAGCGGGGCGAGGTTCGACTTGGCGGACAAGTCTTCCCTTACGCGCAGTATGACGCAGTCGTTTTTGCGCATGCGCTCGATTCTCATACTGCTATAATTGTAGCGCATCTGCCCGACAAAGTCAACGCCATCCCTCGATCGAGAGAAGGTTCCCGGGTCGGAGTGGAATACGGCGAGCGAGGATTCAGCCCTGAAGCTCTTCTTCGGAATCGAAGACCTGGACCAGGTCTTCAAGGCCGGTGATTTTCAGGATGTCGAGGATCTGGGCATTGGGGCGAATGATACCCAGCGTGCCGCCCTTATCACGAACCATTTCCACGCACTGCACGCACACGGCAACGGCTTCACTGTTGAGGAACGAGTGGGGCGTGAACGAAACCGCGATGCGCGTGATTCCTTTTTCAAGGTATTCCACAACCGCATCTTTCAGAGCCGAAAGATCCGAGCGAATGCCGAGGTCTTCCGTGACTCTGAGCGCGAAATAGTCGCACTTACGATATCGCTTGATATTCATGACATGTATGCGCCGGACTCAAAAACCGCCCGTTTGAAATCAGGGGATTGCATCCTCCGAACGAAACACCCGTACGAGACTGTCAAGCCCGGTGGTCTTGAGCGAGTTCAAGATCTCCTCATTGGGTGCCACAACCGCCATTTGTCCGTTCAGCTTCTCGACAATGGAGCTGCACTGCACAATCGCCGAGATCGACTTTGTTGACAAGTAAGAGTCACTGGTGAACCGCAACGCGATATTACCTTCCCCCCGCCGGGCTTCCTGCCCTACCGCACCGATCAGCGACGCCGTATCGAATTCGACCGTGATCCGATCGCGCACGGCGATAACGCGGAAGCTTCCCCTGGAATATGTTTCAATATTCATCCTGCACCGCCCCGCGGGTGGGAGCACGCACCATTCCCGCCCGCGGCTGGGCCTCCTGTCCGCGAAACGGATCGTCCCCGCGCACACAGTATCGCACCATCGGGTGGGCACTGTCAAGCACATTCAGGTGCGCTGTGCTACGGCCGGGCAGAGCAGCGCACCGCTCATTGCCCCGTAATGCTTCCCTGAATTCTGAGCAACCGGAGCAGATTGTCCTGGTGTTTTCGTCTGATTTTAACGAATTCTATCCCCATGCACATCTCTTCAGTGTCGGGCGGAACCGCATCTACCCAGAGCACCTTGAATTGCGCCTCAAATTCAATAACCTCATTATTGCATGACTGGGTCAGCCAGAGCCGTCCTTTGTTCCCCCGATCAAAGGCCTCGGTCGTGTATACACACATGCCGCCCATGCTGATGTTGAAGCAGCGAAGCGGATACAGCTCTTTTCTGCCGACCCGCACGCGGAGCTTGCAGTCCAGCGGTATGCGGGGATGCTTTCTTCTGTTTGCGAGCACGAACAACCCTCCCTGCGCATCGATGCCCCACGGGCAGGGACACATTTCAGGATATCATGGCCTGCGTGAAAAGTCAAGATTGCGCGGTTGCGGCACCCGGCGGCGCATCCGCCGCCTTGCACGCGCCTCCTGACAGGTACCGGCGCGCTGCAACAGAGTATATTCAACGGCGCATGCGCGACCCTACTGCTCGCACGGCGGAGGTGAAAAATGATTGTAACGACCGTCATGGTAAACGTAAAGCCAGAGCACATCGAAGAGTTTGTCGCGGCCACGGTTGAAAACCACGAAGCGTCCATCAGGGAGCCCGGCAACCTTCGGTTCGACGTGCTTCAGAGTGATGACGACCCCGGTCGGTTTCTGCTGTATGAAGCATATGCGGTTCCGGATGCTGCCGCGGCGCATAAGCAAACCGCCCATTATGCGAAATGGCGGGACACCGTCGCCGACTGGATGGCTGAACCGAGAACCGGAATCAAATACACGGCAATCAGGCCTTCCTAGCTTCTCCCGGCCGGCCCTTCATGCCGCATCCGTTTCAATTCTACCGCACTCCCGGCATTCGTTTCGGCGATGGCGCATTCGATGATGTCCCGGGATTGGCCGCACGGTTCGGCTCGCGGGCCCTCGTGATCACCGGCGGCTCTTCCTTTCGTGATTCCGGCAACCTCACACGGCTCATCGACGGGCTTTCCAGGCTCAATGTAACAGCCGAGATCGCGAACGCTCCCGGTGAACCGTCACCCAAACTCGTGGACAGCACGGTTGCGGCATTCCGGCATGGCGGGATAGAGGTGGTTATTGCGGCCGGCGGGGGAAGTTCGATTGATGCGGGAAAGGCAATCGCCGCAATGCTCCCCTTGCGCGACTCGGTAATGGAATACATCGAGGGAATCGGCGGCAAAAAGCATCCCGGAACAAAAACGCCGTTCATCGCCGTTCCCACGACCTCCGGAACCGGCAGCGAGGCTACCAAGAACGCGGTGCTCAGCCGCGTCGGACCCGGCGGATTCAAGAAATCTCTGCGGCATGATACCTTCACGCCTGATGTCGCGGTCGTGGATCCCTCGCTCGCACTGAGCTGCCCGGTCGAAGTTACCGCCGCATGCGGGATGGATGCGCTCACGCAGCTCATCGAATCCTATGTTTCGTCCAAGGCCACACCGTTCACCGACTCACTTGGTCTGTTCGCCACGGATCAGGTCCTGAAGGCTATCCGTTCTGCGTGTTCGACAGGCGCAGGCGACATTGCGGTCCGAAGCGCCATGGCGTATGGTTCGCTCGTATCGGGAATCACGCTTGCCAATGCGGGGCTGGGTATTGTCCACGGGCTGGCATCGCCACTTGGCGCGCGTTTCCAAATCCCGCACGGCTCTGCCTGTGGAACCTTGCTCGCGGCCGCGGTGCGAATAACCATCAAAAAGCTCCGCGAGCGAGGCAATTTACAGGCGTTGAAAAAATACGGGCAGTTGGGCAGTCTTGTCGATACGAACCTTGCGCCGGAGGCGCCTCGCGCCTGTGATGCCCTCGTGACCGAGCTGTATCGTCTTACCGAGGATTTGCGCATGCCCCGGCTTTCGTCATTTGGCATGAGCGAAAACGATGTTGAGACAATTGCGGCGCAGGCTTCCAACAAGAACAATCCCGAGCCCCTTGAAGATGCTGATATTCGAAATATTCTGGCGGAAAGACTATAGCCGGGGCAATCGACGTACTCTTCATGAAGTAGTACTCATACAGCGGCTGAATGATGATTCATAACAGAAGAATGTTTCTGGAACTGCTATCGCAAGGATTCGTTGCCATGGGTCTAGCTCCACTCGCGTGTGACGCGCACACCAACGCACCATCCGGCTCGAAAAATACCGGGTATGTCTACGACAAACGCTACCTCGATCACGTTCTCTCCGCGTTCCATCCTGAATCCCCCGAACGGCTGACGGCAATCGAAAAGAAGCTGAAAGAAACCGGCCTTATTGACGAAATGCGCGGCCTGCCCCTTCTGGCGGATCCCATGCCGGCAATCGGAATGGTGCATTCAGAGTCGCATATCGCGAACATCGGGCATATACCAACCACCGGAGGGATTGCACCTCTCGCCGTGGCCGGCGCTCTGGGTGCGGTGAAGGCGGTTGGCGACGGCACCGTGCGCAACGCGTTCTGCGCCCTTCGCCCGCCGGGTCATCATGCGCTCAATACCGGGCGCGAAGAAGGCTTCTGTTTTTTTAACAACATTGCTATCGCCGCCCGGTATGCCCAGCGGGAGCTCGGCTTCGAGAAGGTTCTGATTATCGACTGGGACTATCATCACGGCAACGGTACCGAATGGGCATTCTATGATGACCCATCGGTGCTTTTCTTTTCAACCCACGACTGGCGGGCCTATCCGGGAACCGGCGATCCAAAAAAGCGGGGCCAAGGTGCGGGAGAGGGATTCACTATCAACGTGCATCTGGGATGCGGCGCGGATGACGACGATATGTACCGGGCCTGGGACGACAAGCTTCTGCCGGCCGCGCAAGCATTCAAGCCGGACATCGTGCTGATATCAGCGGGATTCGACAGCAGAAAGGAAGACACGTTGGGGTGCTTCGACCTCACCGACCTCTGTTTCTCGAGGATGACCAAGATGGCCATGGGTATTGCCGATGCACACTGTGACGGTCGCCTGGTGTCGCTCCTGGAGGGCGGATACAACGTGTACGGTCTGGCGGAGGCCGTCGCCGCACATGTTATGACATTGACAGGGAAGGCATAGGAGGGTTGTGTGAGAAATGGGGACGGAGGTCAAAACATCAAAAGAATGAAGGCAACAAGCGTCCATGAGCAACAGAAAAAAAGAGTAGACAAGAAAGAGAGGGAGGAAGTACTGCGGTGGTCTCAACGTGAAGATACGAACCTCAAATCAATTCGCTCCTTTGCGAAAAGCCGTTCCCCTTCATCCAGACACATCGAAACTGCAGGTCCGCCTATTCCAAGGAATAAACCTATTTTTACTACCGGGATACCATAGATTCGGTGCCCGATATGTGCCAGGATCTTCCGGGCTTGGGATGCGGTGCCCGTAGTGTTCTTTTGACGGAGATATTTGGTTTTCACACCCAACGCGCGGGCAACATGAGCAGCGATGTCTGAAATAGTTAATCCTTGTCTGATATATTCAGCGAACCGAGCACGGTTTTCTCTGTCCCGCGCGACAGCCTTCTGAATAAACGGCCGATCCCCTATGACCCAACATGCCGGCTGACCCGAATCAGCTACACCCCGATTGCACTGGCGGATCAAGCGGACAAAATCCGTTTCATCATCTTCGACACCTTTCTTCAAAAAGCCGAGGTAGGCTTTTCGCGCCGACTCATTGTCTCTTCCGAATCGTCTCAACATCGTCTTTACATCTTGAAAACCCCGCTTGGCATAACCCATGATGCACGAGTGCCCGCTCCAGAGATAACGGTTCAGGACACGAAAATCGCGACAAATTCCCGCACGAAGGGGATTGAGATGAACGTAACGAATGAGCTCTTCGAGATAGAGCTGATCCTGAGTTGGAATGGATTTAAAGCGATCTTGGAAGACGTATCCCTTCCGCTCGTTCTTTCTATTGAAGTACCGAGCATAGGTCGAGTTTAACCTGCGCATGAAAGGCCCCAGCGGCTCTTCTGAAGCTCTAATTACCAGATGGTAGTGGTTTGGCATAAGCGACCAACCATAACACTTGTAAGACACTCGAGACAGTCCACGTGACAGCAAGTCCAAGAAACGGTTTCTATCAGCATCGTCGATGAAAACAGCTCGACCGTCGATACCTCGAGCCATGACATGGTGTACAAGGCCAGGAGAGTGAAGTCGGGCTTTTCTCGGCATATGGCAAATATAATTGATGTTTTGACCTCCGTCCCCAACCCCTGCAAACACCTATTCAAGCTCGTTCCTCAACACACCTACAAACTCCCCCAGCATCGGCTCGGCTTCATTCATTAGCTCGTGCCTGGCGCCCGGAATCGGGACAATCTTCACGTGGGGAATCTTCTCCTTGATCAAGCGCATGCTCCTTTCCCAGTCAACCACGTCGTCCTGAGTTCCTTGAATGACTGTGGCGGAAACGCCCAGCGTATCGTAACGGGAGAACCTGTCCTGCCACGCATACATGGCCTTGGCCCAACAGAGCGGAAACCGGTCGTAGGAAAGAGGTTCTGTTCGCTGAAATTCGACAAATACTTCATCGGAGGAACTCTCCCGGAACCACCGCGGGCTGGTTTCGGCAAACGGGCTCCAGATAGCATACCCCAGCCTGGAAAGCGCGTGGTAGCTGGTTCGCACGCCCGGCGCAAGGAAGATTGCCTTGCCGATAGATCTGTCCTCGCTGGAATACAAGTACTCCAGCGCAACGGCACAGCCGATGCTGTGCGCGACAAGGACATAGGTATCAGGAACGTGGGGGCGGCAGAATCTGATCAGGTCGGCCAAGGCGCGGCTGTACTGGGAAAAATCATCTATCGAGGCCCGCGGGCCGGATGACAAACCGTGCCCGGGGAGATCGAGGGCGGCCACACAGAGATGCTGGTCGAGACACACACGGATAGTATTCTTGTGCAGCCCCACGTGATCGTAGTATCCATGGATCAGGAATACCGTGCCGCGCGCGCTTTCAGGCATGAATACGTGCGCCGCCAAAGTGAATGTGTCCGATTCGAGGCTGCCGAAGCAGTGGCGCGCATCGGGAAACTCGATGTCATAGAACGTGAAATACGAAAGGACTGCATCCGCATGGGAGCAGGAATCATCCGGCGCAAGCGGCCGCATGGCATCCCTCACTTCGCCCGTGTCGAACACTTCCGCAGCGCCTTGCGGCGCGGACATGGCTGTCCAGGCGCAAAAAAACATGACCGGTGCTGTTCGTAAAAATCGCATCATCACCATTTCCCTGCGTCGCAGATTACGGGGTGTAATCTAATCGTTTGCATCCTTGCCGGGAAAAAAAACACAGGGCGCCCGGTTTGAAACGGTCGCCCTGTGCACGGCTGTCTTTCGCAATCACCACGTGTTTTCCCTGCTTTTCTTGCGGCGGATCTCCGGCATGGCATAGCCGAATACGAAACACACGCGGTTTCCGCCCTTGTTCGTCAGAAGCGCCAGGTTCAGCGGGATGCGTACATCGCCGAACCGGACCGACTGACCTGCTGCGAGCACCAGCGAAGTGTTCACGGGATCATCAGGATCGAAGGTGGTCAGTACGTTGGGACCCATGCCGAACTCGAAACCTTGCGGCATGCGAATGCCCAGCACGAGCGACACGCTGGGAATGATCTTGCCGTATTCAACCCCGCCCACGAATGGAAGCACTTCGGTAACAAAAGCAGGCCCGCCGGTCTCGGGCGCGACCAGCCATTCGAAATGCCAGCCGAACTGGCTGATCAGCACGTCCATGTCGGCTTCCTGGAGCCGCCGCTTGAAGGTACCGTCGCGGTCGAGCTTGTCATGCTGCACGACATAGGACACGCCGAGTCGCGGGCCGTTGAGCCTTTCCTGGTTAAGGGTCAGACCCGGCTGGCCGTCGGCTATCGCCGGCGCGGACACCAACGACAGGGCAAGAGTGAAAACAAGTGCTGTTTGTTTGACCATGGCATTCATTTTGTCCTCCTTATAGGTGAATGATCCGTGTCTTTTCCTTTATGGATTTGAATTGACGAGCATATGTACGAGCAATGTCACTGCAATCGCGCCGAAGATCCCCGCCGCGCCCAGGCCGATGGCGCGTGCCTTGACACTGGGCATTGTTCCCTGAACGGCAGGCTGGTCCGGCGCTCCAACAGCAGGTGAAGCCTCCTCCTTTCTGTAATAGAATGACGGCGAGTACTCCGGCTCCCGTGTTTTGGTGACTACCGCTACGACGGTATCAACGGTTCTCACAGTGTCGATTGTGGTGAACGTATCGACGACCACCACGGTATCCACCAGCGAAATCCCGCCGCCTTCAAGCAATTCTCCAAGCAGGCGCTCGGTCACGTCGAGCAGTTCGTCGACACTTCCCGTGTGACGGCCGTTTGCCGACGAGGTAAGCTCCCCGCTTTCTACATCGATGAGCTTCAAGACCACGTTGTAGGTCTGCCCAAGGCGGCTTATCGTTCCGGTTACTATCGTGTGAAGGCCCAGGAGACTGCCAGCTTCGAGAAGGCAATCCTGGTTCGCGCAGCCCCCTGCCTGCTGGAAGCGGGCTTCCTCCAGGATTAAGTCGACATCCGAGCGGGACAGAACCGCGAAGCGGTCATACCTGAGCAGGTTCGATTCCAGGTGTTCCTGAAGCGACTCGGCAAGCTCCTGCGAAATACCGATGGCCTTCAGGCCATACACGGACACATAGCGGCGCGAGGATTGCTGCTGGGCGGAAGCCATGGTCGTGAACGCAACAAGGCAAACGATACATCCAGTTCGCTTCGTTCGCGTCCCATGCAGTTGGTTTGTTCTTGTATGAGGTTTCATTTTCTATTCTCCCTGTGCCTGATCGGTAAGGGAATCGTCGTGTGCAACCGTTGTATGCCCTGCTCAATCAACTGCCGTGCCAACGAAGCCTTCATATCCGTAACTCTTTACATTACAATTTGTTATCTACATTCCTATACGTTGCCTGGCACATTATCTTGGTCGCATACTTGCGACCTACCTCGCGTCGGGTCGCACAGGTGCGACCAGTCCGGAGTTCTTAGCGGCATACAGATGCTTAATAATGGAAGCTTGCAGGATGTCTGAGGGCACCGCCCGTGGTC
>WJMI01000245.1 GCA_014728015.1 Chitinivibrionales bacterium
CGGCCGTGAGCGCTGCGGGCCACGCAGACCCCTTTTCGTAAACCTTTCGGTCTTCGACCGAGAAGGTTTATCGAGGGGTCCGCTCAAGGGCCCTCCGCTTGTGGGGACGGCATGAGGCGGTTCGTTATATTACGGACGAACCGCCATCAGAGTGTCTTGGCTCGCAAATCAAGTGGAATTTTTTTCGCGTTTCTGCTTGGGGTTACGGATGGCACGGGACCGTCCCGTGCATGATCGCTTGTTTTTCACACGGCTCGCCGACGCGAACGGTCGAGGACCGGATCGGTCGGACCGGCGGCGGGTCGAGAATGGGCCGCCCAAGCTCGTCGGACCTCCGCCGCCGCACGCCGACCGGGCCGGTCCGGTCGATGGCAACCGATCCAGCCGCGACGACGATCGCAAGTTGTCCGTCATACGCTACGCCGCATCCTCCGCCATCATCTGATCGAGCTTGGCCCGGGCCGCCACGGCCCAACTCTGCCATTTCGGGATTCCCACCGCCAGGCCCTGCACGTAGACATCCTCCGGCGTCAGCGGATCGCCGCCGTCGGGCGGAATCAGCGCCCAGTGCGGACGCCGGGTGTTGTATCGGGTCCGGAATTCCTCCAGACAACCGCGGGCCTCGGTCGGACGGGTGTACATCCGCCAATACACCTCCTCGTCCTTCAGCGTGCGATGGAACCGCTCCAGCAATCCCAGTTGCGTCGGCGTGCGGTACCGGATGCGGACGTGGGCGTAGTCCGCATTCACGAAGGATTGGAACCGCCGCGCAATAAACGACGAACCGTTGTCCGTGACCAGAAACGGCCGTTGCGTCAACGGGCCGCCCACCCGCTCGGCTTCCTCGCGGGCCAGCGTCAACGCGTACACGGCCTCCGCCGCCGAATAGCTCGACGTCAGGTGCAACGCCAGGCAGTACCGCGAATAATAATCGATCACCGAGATCGCATACCACCAGCCAAAGCCCGGAATGTGGATATACGTCACATCCATCTGCCACAGGTCATTCGGGCCGTTCGGCAACAACTCGAAGAGCTTCGCCGCCTGGTAGAGCTCCGCCTTCCGCGGTCGGCGTTTCTGCAACAGGTCGTGGGCTTTCATCACGACATATGCCTGGCGGTTCTTCACCGGCTGGTCCTCCCGGCGGCACATCACCGCGATCCGTTTATAGCCGTACCACGGGTTCTCCCGGGCCATGTTCACCACCCACTGTTCCACCCGCGGATCCAGCGGACGCGGCTTGCGGCCGCGCTTGCGGGGAAGGTAGCCCTCGGGACGAATCCGGTACCACGTGGACGAGGCGATGCCGAGATGATCCAGGACCTCGGTCCACCGCGCTTTCGGGGCGTCATCCATCGCCGTCTTGACCTCCTCCCGCGTCTGGTCCGTCACAGCAATCCGTCCTGCTTTTTTTTTAGAATCCGGTTCGCCACGGTCAACTCACCGATCACCTGCTCCCGCTCGGCCAGGTCACGCCGCAGCTGGAGATTCTCCCGGGCCACGCCCTCGACCGGGTTGTTCCGGCCATAATTCAACGCCGCTTCGCCCGCGGCGAGAAAGTCGTCCCGCCATTTGGCCAGCGTCGTATCCGAAACCCCGTACCGACGGGCCAGCACCGACATCGGCTCGTCCTTCCGCAATACCGCCACAACCGCTTCCCGACGCTCAGCCGGGCTCATCATACCCTTCTTCGCCATGGTTGATACTCCTTCACAAGAAAACCACCGGCATTATAGCCCGAAGCCCCAAGCAGACATATTCCCATTAATTGCGGACTATACAAGCTGTACGAGCGCTTCTGCCGGCAGTGCCGCGGGAAAACCGTGCTGGTCCTGGATGAAGTGGATCTGATGAGCCCCAAGGATCGGCGGCGGGAGATCCTGTATCTGCTCAGCCGAAGCGAACGGCCGTTCATGCTGATCATGCTGTCGAACAATCCGCATGTGCTCAAGGACATCGATCCGGCCACCCGCAGCAGTCTCCAGCCGGAGATCATCCATTTCCGCAACTACAACGCCGAGGAACTCTTCCATATCCTGGCCTGTCGGGCCCGGCGCGGCCTGAAACACTGGGAGGAGCCCGTCCTGCGGCAGATCGCGGCGTTGACCACCCGGCTGACGCAGAGCGACGCCCGCGTGGCGATCAAGACCCTTCTCTACAGCGTGACCCAACGCGACCGGACCATCCCGCAGTGCTTTGACCGCGCCCGCCGGGATGTGGTCGTGGATATGATCCACGATCTGTCGGACGGCGCCTTGATGGTGCTGTGGGCGGCGACCACGGCAAAGACCGATTTCGCCAGGGACATTTACGGCCGCTACCGCCGCTTCTGTCTGGATCATCGGGAAAAACCCTTCAGCTATGTCTATTTCTGTTCAACGCTGAGTTATCTGCAAAGCGCGGGCCTGGTGGCGCTGATCTCGACCAAAACCGGTCGGACCTATACCAACCGGGTTTTGTTAACCTTCGACCGGCCGATTGTTGAACGGATCACCAGGCTGCGCTTCAAAGTGTAGAGAGTGCGGTTTATGCGTGAAGGGAGTATGGTTATGTATGATGTATTCGTTTTTCTGTTGTCACCGGTTCGTAGTGTACGCTGCGCCTTCTGATATGTATGTTGTATATATATATTGTTTTCAATATCGCAAAGAAAGAAAAGAAAGAAAGAAAAACGCATCCCTTTATTGTAACAGCGGCTGACGCGTAAACCGCACACTCTACGGTCACGACCAAAAGTGAGATCACGGGAGCGTTCCACTGGAACCGCCAGCGATGCGGACACCGGCGGGAGAGTCATCACACGATGAAGTGGGTTGTCACGTCGACGGATCCGTGCGCCGCCGGCCCCGAAGCATGGCCTTGTGCTGTGATTCTCACGATTTCCAGTGGAATTTTACTGTTCATGTTCGAAAACGCCTGAAACGCCTGAATTCCCGGCCGATACCGCCTCTATCCCAAAAGCTGTTTTTGACCGGTCACGCGTAAACCACACACTTATGGAATGCAGTCTACCTGCCTGAATGGCCGTTGCTCGACGGGATCATGAAGAATGTGCCGATCGATCGCGAAGTCTGAATTTCCACTGGAACGTGAATCGATCAACTGGAAAACGCATAAACCGCGCACTGGATGATCATGGCATGTGACATGGCCAATAGCGTTGTCACCCCCCAGGACTCGCATAGATTTATATACTGCGGTCACTTGCGTGACTCGCGAGGTGATATATATGGCACGCGGAAGGCCTGCAGTGTGCCCGTGGTGTCAATCCACGGACACGCGAAATAAGGGGTATCGGATGACGAAAGGTCTTGGCAAGCGGCGGATCACGGTCTGTAAGGCCTGCAAACGGCGTTTCACGCCGAAGAATCAGAAGCCGGTCGATGATGAACCGGCAACGCAAGAAACCGCAACGGCGGTCTCGAAAGAAGAGCCGCGACAACTC
>WJMI01000246.1 GCA_014728015.1 Chitinivibrionales bacterium
ATCTTTCAGTGCGCTGCTCACCAGTGCTGGCGCTGGCACTTCTTTGTATCCTCCTGTTCCTGCCTGCGGCTGCCGGCAGTCCGGCAAGCCCTCGAGCGGATAAATACCGCGTTGCCCTGACCGGAGATTCCCGAACAAATGCATCGCTGGGATACGGAGGATATGCCCGCGCTCAGCTGAAATACCTGGCGGATGTGTATATCAAAACGACCTACGGCAATCCCGAGGGCTATGAGCTTTGCGAAATAGTCGATCATCTCATTGACACGATCGTTCCCGTGGCCCCGGATGCAGTGCTGTTCAACACAGGATTGAATGCACTCTCGTGTCTGGCCTCAGCCGGCGCATCCGAATACGAAAACAGGAAGAGGCGCTTCGCTGACTCGGTCGGCATGATAATCGATACGCTGCGCGAATACCTGCCGTCTGCGAAGATCGCCTTTGCCACCTGCCTCCCGGTCGACGACACCCTGCCGGGTGGCGGATGCGGCATCTGGCGCCTGGATGCGCACGTGGCGGAATTCAACGCGCTGGCGGTTGAAGTCTGCGCGACGGCCGGCGTGCCGGTCTGCGACCTGTACACTCTGGCAAAAGACTCGGCCATGACCCGCACCGACGGCAGGCACTATATCCAGGAAGACAACACTGTGATAGGCCGCTATGTGGCCGATTTCCTTCGCCTCCTTCTGGAAGGTGGACCTGTCGTGCGAATTCAATCGTTCTCGTGCAGGCCGGGCACCGTCGCACTCGGCGAGGGCGCCTGGCTCGGGTGGCGCGTACTGGATGCAACCGGGGTGCAGCTCAACGGCAAGGATGTATCCGCCACAGGCGATCTCTTTGTGCAACCCGATGAAACGACCGCATACACACTACTCTGCGAGGGACCGGTGGGTCCGATAGAAGAAACACTGCATCTGCACGTGAGCCAAGGCCTAGCCTCGGCAATACAAATCGAACCTTCTGCCGCGACTATTGCCCCCGGCAGCAGCATCGTGTTCACCGCGCGCGCCGTAGATGCCGCCAGCCTCACACTGCCGTCGCGCATCGCATGGGAGGCCCTGGGTGACGGTATCTCCGTGAGCTCGGCCGCTGAACATAGTGATGGATGCGCGCTCACGGTCGATTCGTCACTTGCGGGCGCCGATCGCTATGCGGTCCACGGGCCGGACAGCGGCAGCATCTTTCGTACCGGCGATACGCTCTTTCTGTGCTTCTCCGCACCGGCCCGAGAGTATCTCAATGACTATAACGCGGCCATTTCGATCGATGCAGGCCTGTCCTTTTTCACGATGCCGGTGCATGCACTGCAAGATGGCATGGCGTTCACGGTCATCCCCGGTTACTTCGACTCGGATTCCGGGCCGGTGGCGCCATTCTCCGAAACATGTCTGGTGAGAATATCAGACTATGCCGACGGGTCTGTTTTCGGCGTGAGCGAGCCGCATTTCAGTATCCGCCCGCCCGCCTCGTTTTCGCAGTGCACAGTGACCGTGGCCGAACAGGCGCCGGGCATGTATGAAGTCAGCGCGTACATCCCGGGCACGGATACTCGAACCTATGCGGCCGTATATGCCTCCGGAGTTGCGGTCCCTTACGCGGGCGATTGCAAAAACCTCTCAATGCGGTTGCGCGCGAATGGATCAGTGCTGGTAAGCGGCCCTCGCGGCGATTACGTAATCGCCGGAGTATATACCTTGACAGGAAAAGAGCTTGCGCGCGAAGCCGGACGACTTCCGCTGGCCATCCGTCCAGCCCCTCCTCTGCCGCCCGGATGCTACGTGGTACGAGTCGTATCGCCGGCGTCACGGTACTGTCGGCGCGCTATCCGGTTCCGCTGATATGCACGCTGTGCCTGCAGCTCCCCCTTGCCCCCCGGGTCATGTCGCAGCTATATTCTCACTTCGTAAGGAAGAGAAGAAGCTATCTCGTTTCGGTATCTCTGATGCATAGCCGCTCGTTAGGAACACGTTCCGTTTGTATTGTCATAGCCGTCCTGGCCGGCACGTTTTCGTGCTCCTCGATCAGGCAGGTCCGCCCGCTCGCGAGGAATGAATCGGACGTGTCGCTCTCGCTTGGCGGACCATTTACCGGGCAGCTCATGTACATGCCGATTCCGCAGCTCGGTATCGGGTATAACCGGGGCATCCTAGACTCCACACTCGATATCGGGGCCGGATGGTATGTGACGTCGGCGTTCTACGGGATCGCGCATGTCGACGCGGGCCTGAACTGGCGCCCCTGGTTGACCAACGCGCCGTGGCCAGGGCTTATGGTGTCTCCGGGCGTGTTCCTGCTTACCGATTTCAGCCCGGAGAGTTTCCGGGCCTACCCGGACCTGGCCCTGACACTGTTCTGGGAACTGGCCCCCTGCCGGTACCTGTACACGGGCATCGAAAGCTGGTTCGAGCTGTACACCGAGCGTTCCGACGGCAACCCGCAGAATCACCACTGGCTTCCCGCACCGTACTTCGGTATCGATATGGGCAACGGAAAATGGCAATTCCAGGTCGAAGGCAGGCTGTATACGCCGCATCTCAAGAACTCCTACCGCGCAGTGGACAACGTAGGCATCGGCGACTACGGCGCTTGGGGCATTTTCCTCGGCGTGTCGCGTTCCTTTGGCGCGGATCAGGAAAGACCTGAATGATCACGAAATATTCAGTAGCGAACGCGCGGTTCCTGCTCGCGGCGCCGGCGATAGTCGCGCTGATCTGCGGGTGCCTTTCGCTCGATCCTTTTCTCTGGAAAGAAGAGCCGCTGGATGAATACCAGCTTGACAGCTACGCCGGAGAAATGGAATGTGCCGATGCAATCGACACCTTGCTTGCCTGGGGCGACACGCTCGATACCAGCCGAATCCATCACGTGCCATTTTCCAGTGAGGGCGAGACAATCTGGGCCATCCTTCTGGCGGAAGATTCCGTGCTTACGCCGCAGGACACGCTCATTCTGTATTTCTACGGGAGGACGAGGAATATCGATTTCTACTGGACCCGGGTACGGTTGCTTCACGCGACAGGCTTTCCGACCATGGTGGTTGACTACCGCGGCTACGGCAAAAGCACCGGTGAACCCTCTGAAGATGCATTGTATGCTGACGGGCGGGCCGCGCTCAGCCATATCCGCGCCGTGCTGGGGGCTCCTACCGTGATGTTGTATGCCTATTCCACCGGCACCTGGATCGGATGCGAGCTGGTATCAACCGATGCCGAAGGTCAAATCGCCCGTCTTATGCTCGAAGCGCCCTACAACTCGGTAGAGACCATGATTCAGGATGCCACGTATCTCAACCTGCCAGGGTCGTATCTCACGACACTCGAAGGCAAAAATGCCGATAAGATCAAAAAGGCCGATGTGCCGTTTCTCTGGCTCCACGGCATGGAAGACCAGACGCTCAATATCGAAACTCACGGCTATCCGGTGTGGGAGAACTATCGCGGCCAAAGCGCGTGCCGCATACTGGTTCCCAGTGCCGACCACACGGAAGTTCCTTCGACCATGGGCTATCGCCGGTATGTCGACTGCATCCGGGCATTCATCAAAGGCGATGTCTCCGATCCGCTTTTTGAGTGCAGGCAGTAAAAAGACACACTGTGTTTGACGGCGTTTCGCGCACGGCCCGGGAGAGCAATTTAATTTCCTAAACCCCATATTTCGGGTTTTAAATTTCGGATCTTCTGTTAATCATGCATCGGCTCAAGAAAGCAGGCTCAATATGGATTGGAGACTCTTCGCAAGCACATTTGCACTGATCTTTTTGGCCGAGCTGGGGGATAAGACGCAGCTCGCCGCCCTTGCCGCTTCGGCGGGCGCGCGGGCGCCCTGGTCGGTATTCACCGGTGCAGCTTCCGCCCTGGTCGTTGCCACCCTTATTGCCACAATAGTAGGATCCACCCTGCAAAGATTTCTTCCCCCGCAATATCTGAAGGGCGGCGCTGCAATCCTTTTTTTCATCTTCGGCGCGGTTCTGCTTGTCAGCGCTATGCGCGAACGCGAGGCCCTGGCGGTTCCATCACCGGCCGGACAGAATCCAGGGGTGGTGGGCAGCCTTGCGTTCAGACTGGCCAGGGAATTCGAACAGTCCTCCGCGCAGGACTACGAACGTCTTGCTGCGCAGCAGGGAGACACCCCGCTGAAGGAGTTGTTTCTCTATCTGGCCGCCGAAGAGGCCAGACATATTGAGGCGATTGCCCGCTTGAGCGTGGAAACCGCCCACGACGATCTTGACAAGCACCTGCCGGCATCACCGCCGGCTGTCAGCCCGACAACCGCACATTCCCGGGATGCGACGGTTGAGGAAGCGCTGCGGCACGAGCGGGCCACCGAGACATTCTACCGCGCCCTCGCACAGCACGCCCTGATACCGTCGCTGCGCGGCGCCCTTCATCGCCTTGCCGATGCCGAGGCATCACACGTGCGCCACCTCGAGCAATTCAGATCGACCGGCCGCTTCGACCCGGCGTAGCAGCGCGGAAGTATATTTATCACCCTTTTGCGGAAACGAAACAGCCTGTCGAGAGGTACGGACTTTCATGGCGAAATTCAAGGGAAAAGCTCTCCTGCCCGGACGGTTCGTGTGGGGACACGTCCTGCCCAATGTGTTTGATGACATCAACTACCTTCACATGCTGCGGCATCCCGTGCGCAAGTTCTTCCTGCCGCACAATCCCGGCAAGGATACGCCGGTGAGCCAGATCTCGTTGCGCGTGAATGAGGCCTGCAACCTCAGGTGTGCATCCTGCGGCCAATGGGGCGAAAACGGGCATCTGCGGGCAAAGCTTGCACGCGGCGAAAAGCTCGCGCAGCTTGATTTCGGTGTAGTGAAACGGGTCGTGTTCGAAACCCGGCGGGATCATCCAGTGTACTACATCTGGGGAGGGGAGCCGACCATGTGGAAGCCGCTGCTTCCGCTGTTCGAAGAGCTCGGGCGGTACAAGCTCGGCGGCTCCATTGTCACAAATTCACAGGCCCTCGAGCCTATACTTGAGGATCTTATCAGCACACGATCACTCAATGTGCTCTTCCTCAGCCTCGACGGCTGGGATGCGGAGTCTCAGAATGTCATGCGGTCACCCGC
>WJMI01000247.1 GCA_014728015.1 Chitinivibrionales bacterium
ACCAGCACGGGAACATCCGCCTGAAGTACATCCTTTTCAAAAGTCGCATCACTCGTGTTCGAAGCCATCGCGTACCTCCCATGCTCTGCGGTGAATATCTATCAGCATAGCGAATTCACCGCAACTCCCGTACCAATGGCGAAAACTGCACTGGAAACCCATTCTGAGGCGCTCTGCTCA
Source organism: Chitinivibrionales bacterium (assembly GCA_014728015.1). Taxonomy (GTDB): domain Bacteria; phylum Fibrobacterota; class Chitinivibrionia; order Chitinivibrionales; family WJMI01; genus WJMI01. The sequence goes on from WJMI01000247.1 coordinate 181, forward strand.
GCCAAAACATCATGCCGTGTTCCATATTGAAACAAAGCCGCATGAAGCAAACACAATTGCCAAATTTGAGAATGTTCGAAAATACACACGCCATAGTCGGTATCAGCACAAACCACCGAGGTAGCCAGAAAGTCATTTTGTTCTGCCAGGTGGCAGGATAAGTCCTTATACTTCTTGATATAGGACAGAAAAAGTCACACGGCAGGGGGACGGAGCGCATATAGGGCGCAGAGCCACTCGATAGATTGCAGGGGGTCATAATGGGAAAGCATTTCCAGACTGTCGCGGCGATTGTCACTATTTTGTGTGTTGGTGTACTGGCCCAGCAGGAGATTATCCTGAAGGCCGATGATGTCGACGACCACGATGATATCTGGGGAAAACGCTATGCTGCGGGAGTCAACTCGTGGGGTATTGACGGTAACCATATTCCGGGCACCAACGGCTACATGATCTGGAACAGTTTCCCCGGCCCCTCGGGCACCTACTCGGTAAAGCTCGGGGCGGTCACCGAGCCCGACGGCGACTCACCCTACAAGTTTTTTGTCGACGGCCAGGAAGTCGCATCCGGTAATTACCCGTATTCGACGGGCAATCTCGACTGCGGCAGCGGCGAGCTCAAGGTCGAAGACATCGATCTGGGCGAGCATGCCATAAACAACGGCGACGAAATCAAATACTGGGCATCATCGGTGTACCCCTGCGGGACCGACCACGGCCAATACTCGCGGTTCTACCAGATCAAGTTCACCTCCCAGGCCCCGCCCGACAACACGCCGCCAAGCGTGCCCGCGAACGTTGCATTTGTATCGGCCACCAACACGTCCATTACGGTCTCCTGGGACGGGTCCACCGACGATGAATCCGGCGTCAAGGAGTATCTCATCTACGTTGATAATACGCAGAAAGGCTCGTCCACCAACACCCAGGGCACGGCCACCGGCCTTTCCCGAAACACCGAATACGAAATCGCGGTAAGCGCGGTCAATTACTCGGGCGAGGAATCAGCCAGGAGCGCCGCCATAACAGCATCCACTGCCGACGAAGACGCCCCGACCGGCACGATGTTTCTCGCCGGCAACAGCGGCACGCTCGCCAACGGCATGACCGAAGCGGATGCGGCCGGCGCGCTCGCGCCCAAGGCAATCTACGGCACCAACGGCTCGACCAGCGGGGCATCGGCATCGCTTTCCAAGGCGGAATACGATATCGATGTCCCTGTCGACGGCACCTGGTATTTCTGGGCGCGGCTGAAATACGAAGGCGGCATGGCCAATTCGTTCTGGGTGGATATCGACGGCGGCGATGCCATGCGTTTCGGCAACGGCGAGAGCCAGTTCTCCCAGTGGCACTGGGAAGGCTTTATGGAAGAGGGCCACGTGGATCTGGGCAGCCTGACCGCCGGCCCGCATACTCTCACCGTATACTGCCGCGAGCCCGCGGATGACTGCCTTCTGGACGTTATCTGCCTTACCACCGAAGAAAGCTACGAGCCATCCGACGGCGATGTCGTTCTTGACGGCAACGGGACTACTCCCATGGAAGGCTATGTGCGCGTGGACTACCCCACCGGCGGCGAAACCCTGCAGGTCGGCCAGACCATCACTGTCCGCTGGACAACCGACACGAATGTTGTCACCGATGTTGATGTCAAGTTCAGCCCGGATGGCGGCGTTTCATGGGAAACGCTTAACGGCTCGGGCTCGGTCGTACTGGGTGATGCCGACTGGGACAACCTCGAATGGACAATTCCCGAAACTGTGCTGGATATCCCGCTCGCCGGCAACAGCGAATGCATCATGCGTGTCGAGCAATACGAGGCTACCGAGTCGGACTATATCGACAACTCGGATGCCTTCTCCATTGTCGGCCAGGGCCAGAGCGTGGTCACGGCCGCCCCTGTCGCCCGCGAGTCAGGCGTGTCAATCCACACCGTCTCGCCCGGCTGGTACATGGCACAGGTCGCTCTCGAAAACGCCTACGACATCCGGATTTCAGATCCGCGCGGCGCAACGGTCGCGCATTTCACCGGCACCGGTCCCGCCCGTTATGCTTTGCCGCAAGGCCTGGCATCGGGCGTGTATGTCATGTCGGTGAAAAACCGCAATGTGGTGAGGTCGGGCACGCTCATACTGAAGCGGTAATTCGCCTGCCACAATTCAAGGGCCTGTGCTCTATTCTTCTTGAAATAGGACAGGAAAATGACTAGCGGGACGGTGTTTCTTCAACAATGGAATCGTTGTTGCGCGATCACTACGGCATCGTGTTCTATCTTTTGCCCGATGCGCTTTCAGCGGCTGTTCTGCGGGACAAGAAACCGGAAAGGGCTTTGCTCAACCTGCCCTGTTCATGAAGACTGCCACGAGGCCGCGAAACCATGAAGCAGAATGAGAGAATAAACCCCGCCCCTTGACAGGAGCATGATGCTGCCCTGCCCGTGGGGGCAGCACGACGGCGCCGTGCCCCTGGCGGCAACATGACGCCGTCATACCCGGATTATACAACCAGGAAAAGAGCATTCTCAGTAATAATAGCTCGAATGGCTCCCGCCCGCATAACACGTATCATCATCCGGATTCCGGTCCAGATGAATGTTGAACCGCGCGTGAAGGGATTCGAGTTCGCTCGTGCCGTACCCCGCTTTCAGGCTGACAAACCGCCGGGCCGCGTAGACACATGCCTGGGCGATGTCCGATGCATTGCCGTCCCATTCGCATGACTCGCCCCACAGTTCTTCGTAGTAGGTCGCGTACGATACGGAATCGCATACCTTCACCAGGCTGTCCGAGAGGGTGTCATATTCGAGATGGCAGTTTACTACCATCTCGTCATCCGATGTCGTATCCATATGAGGTATGCGCATGGTCGTATCGAATTCGCCCTCTTCAGTGGTGATTGCGATTTCGGCCTGCGCCCATCCGCGGGCGCGGCGGTACGCCATCGGGTGAAGAACCGAGTAATATAGAGCATACTCCATGAGCATCCGTTCCCAGAAATGCTCGGGGTCGTGGCTGATACGGTGCGTATAGCTCGCATCATCGCCCAGGTCCACCGATGTCGAAACCTCCACCTTGACCGTGGCGGCTTTCTCCCCGGGATCGATAACAATCGCATGGGGGTGATCGCCCACGAACGCGCCGACGTAATCATCGAGAATGCTGGTCATTTTGAATGCCTGGTATCCGCTCTCGATGATCGTCTCCATGGACGCAAGACTCACGGGCTTGGAAAGCTCCCCGGATGCCATCCAGTAGCTGTGGCCGAAACCGTAGATCCGGTTGTCCGTGACATAGCCGGCCACACCCACCGCGGCCAGGTTGAGCAGGTCACCGGTCATTTCATGGACCGCGATGGACATGCCGGGTGCAAGTTCGTCGCAGTGCTCTGGTACGCCATTCGCCGCGCGGCGGGCCAGGCCCGGCGCCGGTCCCCGCGGCTCGCGCACGCCGTTTTCAATGGCGGACAGCAGGAACCCGCGATAGCGCGTATCCGTATCGAGCTGCTTCACAATCTCCTTGCTGAACCCGGATGCGTGATACGAAAGCGGCATGGCCGAGCCCATGCTCGACGCCTTCTTGGACTTGCCAAGCGCTTCCAGGGGTTTGCCGTTGGCGGGCGCGGAAGTCACATCGGCAATAGCGCGCGCCGCAAACTGATAGTTGTTGAAAGACCAGCCGTAGCACAGGAGTCCCGCGATACGGCCGTCCTCCGTGAGAAGCGGTGAGCCGCTGTCACCCGCGCCGATAATCAGCTCCTCCGGGACCCGGGCGATTATCAGCCGCTCGGTACCGTCCTTCACAGCAGCCTCAAACGTAACCGTATACGCGCGCACTTCGGTTCCCCGCCTGTTCAACAAAAGCCGCATGGGCGTTCCCGGCTCCAGATCCAGGACCTCGTCAAAAGGAATCGAATCGAATGTCTCCCGAGCGACCACCTGGTAGGCCAGCCCGCTCGATGAGCCCGTGACAGTCGGGCCGAATCCCGCAATGCTGGGCATCTGCATCCCTGTGTCCGTCCCCATGTTCTGGCTGCCGCCCGATGAAACGACTTCGTCGACCCCCTGACTGCAGCCGGCCAGAACAAGCCCCGCGCACAGGCACGGGGCCAGGTACCGCGTTAGTCTGTTCCCCCGTGTAGCCATTTTCTCCCCCCTTTGTTGCACCGTTTCTCTCCTTTTCCGTGGTCTGCCGTGTTTTTCAACCCCGGCGCCACTGCAATGTGTATGCAAATGAAATGCCACACGGATGTGCTCTTGCGAGCACAGTATGGCCGGTTCGGTGATTTCACCTGTCCCGGATTTGAAAAAAGCGTCTCGTTATCGAGTTGCTTCGTCGTGCCCTCAGGTCATTGAGGGTCTCGGTTCCGCGGGAAAGCCTATTCCACTGCGCTCAAGGCGTCCGGGCGCGCCATGCGGAGCATACAAGTTCCGAAATGCCACGGCCCTTGTCAAGTGATATTTTCGTTGGAGATGTCGGAGGTAGATGGGGTCGGACCAACTTACTGCCTTATTCTTCAAAGACTTGCGTTTATTGAACCGATTAAAACGATGCTTACAATGCAAATATGCGACATAAATCTCACCTGTAAGCAGAGTCAACAGCCACCATTTCAAGAACTGAACCTGCAGAATGCATCAGATTCGGCATTCTCTGCCCAAAACCCACCAGCTATCTTGCGCCTGAAATGGACCTGTCAGCCTAGGGGCCGGTCGCCCCGTCCAGCTCGAGCTTCAGCGCACCGGCGGTCCGGGGCTTGCCCGACGATGTCCGGACATTGACCGACGGCAGCAACCGGGCCCCGCGGAAGGCATCCAATCGCACCGGCGCATCGCCGATGCACAGCCTTGCAAGCGCATAGCCCATACTGCTGTACCGGCCCACCGTGGTAATGCCCTCGGTGAGGGCGTAGTCGTGGTTGCCGAACGCGACCACGCTCATGTCGCGCGGCGCCCGCGCACCTGCGAACCGCAGCCACTGGCGGAAGATCCGAGCGGAGTAACCGTCAGGCGCAACAACGCATGTGGCAGTCGTGTTGTCGAGCCGGGCAAGAAGCGGCGTGTTCTCGATAAGAAAGGCCTCCCGGCGATAGATATAGCGCCAGGCCGTTCGGCTCGACAGGAAATGGCGGATGAACGGAAGCCCGTGCTCCTGCATGTGCTTGAGGACATCCGGACGCGGCACATAATGCGGAATGCCCTTGTGATGCATGTAGTTGTCGGGATCGATATTCTCAAAAAACCACGGCCCGTCGCCTTCGTGCACAAAAAACGCGCACTCCTCCCCGCGCTCGCTCCACGCCTGGCCGAGCGCCTCGCCCAGAGGGCGGGCCCGTTCCTTCAGATACCACGGCACGCAGAACGCCAGATGACGATGGCCGGCATCATAGAGATACCCGGCCAGTGCCTGGGCGGATTCCCGCGAACAGTCTCCTACCACCGAGAATTGCGGCGGCAGGCGGCGCTTGTCTTTTTTGTGAAGGTTGTCGAGATCGAGCCATACCACCGGACGGCCCAGCTCTTTGAGAAAGAGCAGCGAGCTGTAGATGTCCTCGGGTTTCCAGTACGGCTCCGCGCTGTTGGAGATATATACATAGGCAATGATATCGGTGTCGAACCGGGCATCGATTGCGCGGATGTCCGCCCGGCCGCGCCGGAGGGTCCGGTCGAACTCCCACCCCTGAAGCGGCACGGTGTGCATGTCGATTGCGAACCGCGACACTTCCTGCAGAAACGTGCGCATGATCGCGCTGAACGGCGAGGTCTGGTCGAGGATGCGCTCGAAATACGCGCTCGAAGGCGGCACCACGATGATATGTTTCACGTGCCGCCGAAGTGAGAGTCCGGCTTCATGCCCCGGCGCGCGGCCGATCAGATACTTTTTCCCGCGCTTGTGAATAAGCTCACCGTCCTGAAGGATTTTCACGGCGCCCGCAACCGTGGTGGGGCTGACATGGTATCGCCGCTGGAGCTCCATATACGAAGGAAGCACTTCGCCGGCCTTGAGCTCGCCGCGCCCGATAGATGCATTCAGCCTGTCGGCAAGCGCCCGAGATGAATCGTCGAGGGTGCTGCTCCCGATAAAAATGCCGCGGCGGGGTATAATCGTCACCGCCCCGTCAGCGGCAAGCACCCTGAACAGCGACGTGACTTCGGAGAATGACACGCCGAGAAGCTGCGCCCAGTAGCGCCGGGGCGGCAGTTTGTGTCCCTCGGCCCACCCCTTCTCTTCGAAATGCCCGCGTATCCGCTCGATGAGCTTCCGGTTGTCTGTGGGGTTTTTTGCATCCATACAATGGCCTGTGAGACAAAATACTGCAGTGGAAAGGCGTGTCAGGCATTATCTCAACCTCAATACGGGATATATGGTAGGTATGATACACGAAAGACAGAAGGGGCCACGCCCGGCGCACTGCGCGGTCTTACAGGTCAGACCCGGCCGCCGCGATACACGTCCGGATTCACGCAATCCGGCGCCTGATCGCCGTTGAGCATGGCAATAAGATTGGAGGCCGCTTTCAGGGCCATGTTGGTGCGGGAAGAGCGCGTGGCCGATCCCGTGTGCGCCGCGAGCACCACATTGTCGAGCGCGGCAAGCCCGCCGGCCGTCTCCGGCTCGAACTCGTAAACGTCAAGGCCGGCGCCGGCAATCGCGCCCGAGCGCAGGGCCTCCACCAGCTCGGCCTCGTTGATAATCGGCCCGCGGGCGGTATTGATGAGGTACGCGCTCGTTTTCATCTTCGCAAACTGCTCGCGGCCGAACAGATGACGGGTCTGCTCGTTGAGCGGGCAGTGGATACTGATGTAATCGGACTCCGCCAGGAGATCGTCGAACTCGACCTGCCGCGCGCCGAGCTCCTTCTCCAGGCGTTCGCTTCTTACCCGGTCGAAATACAGGACCTTCATGCCAAAGCCCCGCGACTTGAGCGCCATGGCCGTGCCGATCCTTCCCGCGCCCGCGATGCCAAGCACGGCCCCGCCAACGTCACCGCCGACAAACTGCAGGGGCCCCCACCCCTTCCACGCGCCCGCGCGCATCACCCGGTCCGATTCCACTACCCGCCGCGCCGCCGCGAATAGGAGCGCCCAGGCCATCTCCGCGGTCGCATCGGTCAAGACATCCGGCGTGTTTGATATCGGAACCCCGCGCTTGGTGGCCTCGGCAACGTCGATATTGTCATACCCCACGGCATAGTTCGCCAGCCCTTTCAGGCCCGGGCAGGCATCGAACGCCCGGGCATCCATCCGGTCGGTCAGAAGGCACAGCACGCCGTCGCGCCCGGCGATGTTATCCAGGAGCTCCTCGCGGGACAGCGGCCGATCGTCCGGGTTGACCTCGACATCGCAGGTTTTCGCCAGAAGATCAATGCCCGGCCGCGGTATGCGGCGCGTTACGTATACCCTGGGTCTCGGCATGGTCCTCCCCGGTCAGTCTTCGAGCTTGAGGATATGCGTCTCGATGAATTTCCACGTGGCGAGAAAATCGCCCGCCGCGATCAGCGCGGCAAACGCATCCGTATCGAGCGCATCGAGCGCCCGCCAGATCTTTTTGGTCATCCGCGTGTTGGCTTCGAACGTGCCCTTGATGTCCCAGCGGGTGGGCGAGGTATCGGACGTGAGGTAATCGGTGTAGTTGTACTTCCGAAGGTAGTACAGAAACTCCACGTAGCCGAGGAAATGGTGCGTGCCCACCATGTAGTCCCAGTCCCAGCGGCCGTCATTATCGTTGATATGAATGTAGTAGCGAAACGGGCTCTTCTCCAGAAGCGACACGACTTCGGCCGGGTTCTCATTGCCGTACGTGGAATGACCGTAGTCGACCGTGACACCCATGTCCGCAAGCCCGATATCTTTCAGCAGGCACAGGGCCTTGGCGCCGGTGTCCACGAAACATCGTCCGCGGGTCTCGCTGGGCTTGTACTCGACAAACAGGGGAATCTCGGGCAGATACGAGCCGGCCTCGCCGAACGTCTCGACCAGGTAGTCCCACATCCGGGCGTAGTCGCAGTGAAAATTGAATTCGTACCCGTCGCCGAGCGGGCAGCAGGTCACCTTGTCCGCGCCCGTCGCGCGCGCGAAGTCCTTGGCATCCTTGATAAGCTGCACCGCCCTGGCCCGGACCCCGGGATCGCGCGACGTCAGTCCGCCGTTGCGGAACTCGGGCTCGGCCTTGACATTGACATTGATCGCCGCGATGCCGAGCCCGTACTTCTCGATCAACGCCTTGAACGTCTTTGCATCGCCCACTTCGTACGGGTACACGGCCTCCACGCCGGCCATGCCCTCGATATCTTTGACAAGGGCGAGACGCTCCTCCAGCGTCCTGTCCTCGTTATACTCATGGAAACGGTCCTTGGTACGGCTGAGGAAACTCGTGATGACCGCGCATGGAGGGATATCAGGCAAACGCCACCTCCGCCTGCTTCTTCTTGACAACACTCCCGGCCGCCGCGACAATGTGGTTGTGCGACAGGCCGTATTTGTCGAGCACCTTGTAGTAGTTCCCGCTCTCGGCAAACGTGTCCTGGAGGCCGAGATGGTCGAACGGCACCGGCTTGTTTGTGAGACAGAACGCGGCCAGCTCGTATCCCAGGCCGTTGCGCTTCTGGTGGTTTTCGGCAACGAGCAGCGCGCCGGTCTTCTCAAGGGACCCCAGAAGCGTTGCCTTGTCGAACGGTTTGATCGAATACATGTCGATAACCTCGGCCGAGATTCCCATGCGCCTGAGCTCTTCGGCCGCCTCCAGCGCCTCGAACAGGATATCACCGTAGCTGACAATGGTAATATCGGCCCCGTCGCGCACGATCTTGCTCCCGCCCGTCTCGAACGTTTCATCCGCATCATAAATATTGTACAGCGGATCCCGCATGGCGCGCACGAACACCGGGCCCGGCGTGTTCACGGCGACCTCGACCATGGCCCGCGCCGCGTTCTCGTCGGCCGGGGCCACCACACTCATGTTGGGAAGGGTCGTGACCATGCCGATGTCCTCGGTGGCCTGGTGCGTAACACCGTCGATAGCAGCGGTCACGCCGCCGTGCGACGACAGGAATTTCACGTTCAGGTTCGGGTAGCAGATAAACGTCCGGACCGTTTCCAGAGCGCGCATGGACAGGAACACGCCATAGCCGCACGCGATTACCGTGCGGCCGCCGGCCGCCATCCCGGCCGCCGCGCCGACCATATTCGCCTCGGCAATGCCCATGTTGAAATACCGGTCGGGATACTCATCGCCGAACAAATACGAATACGTCGAATAACCGATATCTGCCTCGAACACTACGAATGAAGGGTCGTGCGCCCCGTATTCTTTCATGCGCTCGGCAAACGCCTTGCGTGTCGCTTTCTTCGCTTTCCGCATAACCATGTCAGACTCCTTGTATCTCGCGAATGGCCCGTTCGTACTGATTGTGATCCGGCACTTTGCCGTGCCACGCGCGAACGTCCTCCATGTAGCTCACGCCCTTGCCCTTGACCGTCTCCGCAATGATGCACACGGGCTTGTCCCGCACCTCGCGCGCCTGCTCAAACGCCGCAAGAACCTCTTGCATGTTGTGCCCGTCTATTGAAAGCACGTGCCAGTTGAAGGCCGCGAATTTTCCATCGATGGGATCCATGGGAAGCACCTCATGGGTGTACCCGTCCATCTGAAGGTTGTTCTTGTCGACAATCGCGCAGAGGTTGCGAAGCTTGAACTTCGCCGCGGTCGCCGCGGCTTCCCATACCTGCCCTTCGTTGATTTCACCATCACCGAGCATCACGTACACACGGTAATCCTTCCTGAGCATTTTGCCTTCGAGCGCCATGCCCACGCCGCAGCTCAGTCCCTGCCCGAGCGAGCCGGTGGTCATGTCCACCCCGGGCGTTTTCTTCATGTCGGGATGCCCCTGAAGGATGCTTTCGAATTTCCGAAGCGTGGACAGCTCTTTTGTGGGAAAGAACCCGCGCATGGCCAGGCAGGTGTACCATACCGGGCACGCGTGGCCTTTTGACAACACGAACCGGTCACGGTCCGCCCAGTGCGGGTTCGACGGGTCCACGTTCATGATATCAAAGTAGAGCGCAGTGACAATATCGGCGGCAGACAGGGCCCCCCCAGGATGCCCTGACTGCGCCTCGTATATCATCCGTACGATGTTCAGCCGAACGTCTCTGGCAACGCGCTCAAGGTATGCCGCCCGATCTTCAAGCCTTTGCCCGCCCATTTTCTCTCCCCGGAATTCAGGCTGTGCTGATTGCTCTTACCTGCAAATATAGGCGGGATTGGAACGGCGCGGAAGGAGGGCGAACTCTTTTGCTACTACGAGACGGATCAATTGTCTATAACGGATTTAATTTCATCGCCTTACAGCTTATGCATAGGCGCTGCTCTGGGTAATTCCGTGCTCCTTGAAGTAGCCGTGAATGCGGGAAATCGCCGCGGGCTTGTCCGCGCTCCATGCAGGCGCGATCAGGCCCCTGTCCGGACGCGTGTCGGCGACAATTCTGTGGATGGATTGGTCGGGCCTGAGACGGGACACCATAGACCCCGCCAGCGCCGCGTAGGCATCGAGGGTCAACGGGGACACTGTTTTCTGCCGGTACCACCGGGCCATGCGCGTGCCCTCGATAATCATGAGC
>WJMI01000248.1 GCA_014728015.1 Chitinivibrionales bacterium
CTCTACGACATTTCCTCTCAAGACGAAGTCGAGGTTACCACCAAGGCGGGATACCAGGGGCCGCCGTACTTACACGGAAACAACGTTGTATGGTACGACTATGAAGATGGAAAGGTGTATCGGGCGGAGATAGGTGGGACGAGCGCCCGGCAGTCCTCTGGGCCGAGTATCAGAGGCGGCCGGCATGCTCCGCAGTCCCATGCCATCCATGATTTTCGCGGGCGAAAGCAGCAGCACATGGGGGCAAAGGGTGTTGTTCTTATGAAAAGTGCGAACGGAACAATCGAGCGGCGGCTGATCCGGGGTGCGCAAAATGCAAGGAATCTCGAATGATGTTTTGCATCGTGCTTTCCCCGCTTTAGTTTGGCGATGCAATTCATCTTTCGTATAGGGAACCGATTTGTGTGTTGTATGGGGTGCGTGCATGCATAGTTTGAGCGAGCGGGTACGAGCACTATTCCGAAGCCAACCCGCGCTTTCCGTGAGCGCCATGCTGGTACTCACTCTCGTTCTTGTTGTTGTCGTGGCTGGTTTTGTGCCCCTGTCCATGCCTGCCCTGAAGAATACGGTCGAGAAACGCGCCTCGCGTGTGACCGCCATTGACACGGTTGCCATTGACGGCCTCGCATTCACGCTTTGGCGCGGGCTTCTCTTGCGGGATGTTCACTGTACGATGCGGCCCGAAGGCGGGCCTGCAACGCAGATGGATGTATCCCGGGCCCAGGTGTGGTATCGAATACTCCCGCTCCTAAGAAGAAAGCTCGCCATACGCGGCATAGAGCTTCACGGCCTGAGTATTCATGCTGATCTCCCGCCCGCAGGCAAAGCCGGTACCGATGTAACAGACACAGCGGTCCAGCCGGCCTGGCTAACGCTCGGGGCACTCTCCCTCGGATTGCCGGTCGCACTCGAGGTCAACGATTTCAGAATCAAACAAGGACGTTTCACGATTGACCAGGCCGGCAGGAATCTCCTTCACGGCGCCGGCTTGACCGTCGCGCTGGATGCTTCGGTGGCGGATACACTCGGCGCACAGGGGACGGTGCGGCTCGACAGCCTGTGGGCTCCCCGTCCCTACCTGCTGACCGGGATCCAGGCCGGCCTTCAGCTCGATCGCACGCATGCCGCGGTGCGCAATGCATCGTTTTCATTCTGCGGCGGAACCGGCAGGATGGAATTCTCGCTGAACAACGCCGGCGACACCACGGTGGCCGGCGATATCTCTGTTACCGATGTCGACCTGGGCCGCCTCATGAAGCTGGTCCGGTTCAAGCGCGGCACACTTGGAGGAAAAGGCAGTCTTGAGATGCAGGTCGCGAGTCCTGATTTCAGGCTCGAAAATGTCAATGGCCACGGCAGGTTGTCCGCCAAGAATCTCACCGTGTCGGGGCTCCCCTTCCAGAGGACCCTGGCCGCCGTGCTGCTTCTGCCCAAGGTCGAACAGCTCGCGTTCTCGTCAATCGGATCGTCGCTGCGCCTGTCACAAGAATGCCTCTACATGCCCGACCTCCGGGGAACCGGCAATGTATTCAATGTCACCGGCTCCGGATCGGTCACGCTCGACACCTATGTCAACCAGCACGTGGACATGGCGTTCTCGCGCGAATTCTGCACGCGACTTCCGCCGGTGGTATCCCAAGGCATGCTTCTGCCCGGCAAAGGCGGCCGGTGCAGGCTCAAGGGACGGCTTCACGGAAAGCTGTCAAAAATGAAGATCACAATCGACAGAAGGATAAAGGAACGAGCTGTCATTCAGGGCGTTGGGAAAGCATTGGAGCTGCTTTTTAAAAGACGATAGATTCCCGCCAGGCGCTCATTGTGTGGTCAGCTTCTCCACCACCCGCCCGCCGGTCACCAGGAATCCCTTTGTCGATTTCTTCAGCGGAATATCCCCGATAATCGAGTGCGCCATGAGATCTAGTCCGGGCGGCGGACCGCCCCCGAATGGTACAAGGCTACTATCGACAACGAACCGGGGCAACACTCGTTCGCGAATTCTCTTATCAGCTACTCATACATCCACGGCATCGACGAGGGCAGGGCGTTGTGGGACGAGGCGGAGGCGGCCTGCGGCCACAATCACGGCGATTGTTTCATCGAGGCAAACGGCTCCACTGTCGATGCATGCACCTACAACGGATATTTCATCTATGGGATGATCAACCGCGACAACGGTCACGGTATCGGCGTGGTCTATCCCACGTCGCTCGCCGTGCACGACTGGAAGATCTGGTGGGACAAGGACAACTGCATAAGCACCGAGGCGTTCACGGGAAGCGGCGCGGGCGCGAAGAAGTGGTTTATCGGGCTGCGAAACGGCAAAGAAGGGCTCTTTACGCTGGGAAAAGCGATAGTCGATGCCGGGACAGTACCTGAAGATGCTTCAGGTTCCACCGGGCTCCCCCCAGCCTGTCCCGGCAGCCGGCTCGCCGATGTATGGATTTCGCGCGATTGTATAACCGTGAAGAACACGGGGCGGCATGTATCGCAGGTCACACTGGTTCGCGCCGACGGATCATGCGTAGCCCGGACCCATAGCAGGGCGCGCCAAACCGTTTCGTTCGACAGCCGTGTGATAGCGCCCGGCATGTACCTGGTGACTGTATTTTTCCGCGGGAAAGCGGGAGACGCACCGCGTATGCATCGTGCGGTAAACGCCGGTTTCAGAACGTACCCTGAAGCGCGATACCCGTGCCGCCGTCAGGAGAATAAATGGGCACGACGGACAATCTTTCGCGCGCCTCTCCGCGCCGCTTGCCCGAATACACCAGCGACATGACTGTCGCGGTTGTCCAGGCGGCCTGACCGGCCACGCCGAACACCGACGCGACCAATGACAACTCGACGCTCTGGCTGAGGCCGGCCATGACGCTGAGGCCGCCGCTCGCCCCACGGCCGATCCAGCCGATGATATAGGGAATCCACACTTTTGCGTCCTTGACCTCGGGGCTGACGCCCTCGACATACGCTCCATACACCCGTGATGCCCCGGCGCAGGCAACGCTCACTCCCCCAATCTGCATCATACCAACGGGCAGAGATGCAAGCAGCAGGTTGAGTGATTCCTGAGCGTCGGCATCGGATATCGAATCCGGATCGACATTGGAAAGGTGATTGCTGAATCGAACCGCCCACGGCTGAAGGACCGTCCATTCGAGGGCCATCCCGCTGAAATACATCGATGCGCCGAATATGGTCTGGGCGTTTTTCATTCTGATGACATCCATGACATACGGCGCGTGACTCGACGGACTTTGAAACTGCGGAGTACCGTATTCGTTATACTCGCCCCGGGACGGTGCTTGTGATGGCGGCGAAGCGATCTCCTCCGAAGTACTCTCCTCGGCCTGGGGAGGCGCGGGTACCGAAGCTTCGCCTTGCGGCTCTTCCGCAGGCTGCTCTTCTACGATGTCCTGCGACCATGCCGGACAGACGAGGACAGTGGACAACAGCATGAGTGTGGCGAGATGGTGTGACAGATGCATGAGAGTTCCTCTCCGTAAAAAAAGTTCGCATGCTGATGAGGGGGTATGCGCCTTGACAAACTATATCATGCACAAGGGGGAGTCCAGCAGGGCTGAAGCCACGCGCAAATGGTTGTCGGAACGGCCGGCATTGCCTATCGAGCAAGAAAGAAGACCGGAGCGATTTCAGCACCGTCCGGCACTATAAGCCGGGTCCAGTATACCCCGCTTCGTACCAAAGGCGGCGTAACTTCGCGCGGCGTATCTCCTGGGGGGACCACGGCATGCCACACGACCCGCCCGCGGGAATCGAACAGAAACAGGCGGGCCTCCTGAGTGAGAGGGGCGGCGATGAGAACCCGCTGCCCGTCAACCAGGACGAATCCGGCCCGGTTGCCGCGCGCCGGTTCCTCTCGCGCGGCATTGGTCGGGCAGGAATCCTCGACCAGAAACGGTGACCGAACCGAGGTGTTCTGGATGCTGTAGGTATCGTCAACAGCGACCTCTTTGCCCCACCCGTGGAGGGTCCCGAAGGACCCGTCGGTGGTCATGTCCATCTGAGTGCACGGATTATTGCC
>WJMI01000249.1 GCA_014728015.1 Chitinivibrionales bacterium
CACCTTCGGTTGCGGGTAACTTCACGTAGTATACCGCGCCCGGGTTGCCGAAATCCTGATCGGTCTCGACTTCCAGAGCCACATACTCGTAATCGCCGGTTGTCTTGTACATGAAATCCACGCCGGGGGCGCCCGCCGCCTGGGCATTGAACGGGCTCAGCCCGAGTTCGTCGGCAAGGTTGGTCCCGATACCGACAAACGGCAGTATCGTATTGGAACCTTCCTGGTATGTGGGCCCGAGCTGGAAGCCGATATACGCGCCTTCGGTGTTGTCGTAGCCCTCACCACCGTCAAGGATCAGGATCGGGATTTCGGGATCGTCGTTGTCAACGCCCTCGAATATCTCGGAGTAGTCTTCGGGGCTGCTCACGCTCCGCTCGCCGACATCGTTGTAGCAGTAGGTGTAGTAGCCGAGACCGTTTTGGGTTTCTTCCATGTCGGCCAGAAGGAAATCGCCGGGCACGGCGCCCGGAGCGCTGACACAGCTTTCGCAGGCATCGGCAGGCACGAACGTGTACGGCTGAATTTTGACATCATCGATCCAGATTGATCCGCTTGAGTTCTCAGTGGCGCCTTCGTCTTCGGAGATCGCCCACTGGACTTTTTCCACTTTCGTGGGATCGAACGCGACTTCCTCGCCCCAGGAATACTGCTGAATGCCCAAGGGCTCGGACAGGGTGATCGTGAACTTCTCCCACGATGACCCGATGCTGTGAATAGTATGATGATAGCAGAAATCTTCTACAACGCTGGTGGCGATTTCCACGCGGATATCGACCGGCGGGTCTGCCTTGGCCCAGTACGTGATCGTTTCCGCGCCGGTGATATCGCACACTTCGCCTTCGAGCGCGAGCATGGTGCCGACCCCGGCACTGCTTCCCCATGTAACACTGCCGCTTCCGGGATCGGTGTCACCCAGGGTGTAGTCCATCCGGGCGCCATAGCCGGCGGTACCGCTCGGGCAGCCCTCGCCCTCCGTGACCGTAAACTCATAAGTGCCGTCGCCGTTGGGATCGGCATTGCTTATTTCGCTGTTGCCGCCGTCCTCGAAATCGGTGTACACGTACCAGTATGCGCCGAAGTTGTTCTGGTTGGTGCCGTTTTCGCAATCACCGATCACGGCGGTCTGTGCTGTTGCCATTGTGGCCGCGGCAATACAAACGAGCAGTGCCTTCACAAGCCACGATGACCTTGTTCCTGCGAGGATCATACCGATTCCTCCTTCTGCGTTGTGAATGAGGGTACGATTAAGCCTTTTTGCGGTAAAATCGGGGCCCTTCATGGGCCTTCAGCATGATTAGTGACCGGTTGATGAAGGACGGTTCACGGGGTCCGGACGGGAATTGGAAACGAGAGGGAGGTGAACCCATACCCGGATTTGGTTCACTAAAACAGGATGAAAGGACATGCTATGCAATCAACAAAGCCCTTCCTTTTTGTGTGGCTGTTTGCGCATTTCGCAATTGCCGGATGGAACCTTCCGTACCAGCAGCCCGCAACCTACGACTACAGTTCCTATTATGAAGATGCGCTGGCCACGCATGTTGCGGCAAATCCCGATTATTTCGCGCAGGAGCTGGCCACGGCATGGGATTATTATAAAGCCAACTACATCATGTCCAATGGCCTGGTGAACCATATGCGTCTCGATCCGAACACCAACCAGGTTATCGGCACTGATCACGCGGTGTCCGAGGGCCAGGGCTATGGCATGCTCCTGGCGCTGCTCAACAACGACCAGACCACGTTCAACAGCATTTTCGAAGCCGCCAATCAGTATATGTGGAACACCGGATCAAAATCCTATTACCAGTGGTGCTGGCCCGGCTGCGGGAGCGGCGCGGCAACCGATGCCGATCTGGATATCGGCCTGGCGCTCGTGTTTGCCGACAAGCTCCAGAGCGAAGGCTTGTGGCAGTCATACGATCAGGGCGGCGTGACCTATCATTCGCGCGCCATGGAGATCATCCGCTCGATACGCAACAGCATGTGTACCACCGACGGGTACCTGCTTCCGGGCGACTCCTGGGGCGGCGACGGGATCAACAATCTCAATCCCAGCTATTTCGCCACGGCCTGGCTCAAGGTATTTGACGAGTATCAGAGCGAAGTCAGCTTCGATGCGGTTATCGACAAATGCTACTCGGTGTTAAGCAACACCGGCAACTACTCCAAGGGCCAGGCGCCTGACTGGTGCAACTCCAGCGGCGGGCAGACCGGAAAAAACTACGGCATGTCCAATGACGGCATCCGAACGCCGTGGCGCATTGCCATGGATGCGTTGTGGTTCAACGATGCGCGTGCCAAGGAATTCTGCTACAACTCGCGCAACACGATCACCGAATACGACAACAGCGACAAGCGGTATCAGCTTGCCCAGATGGGCCTGTACGAATCCAACGGCTCCACCATGATCCAGCAGAGCAACCGCTGCGATGCAATTGCCATGTGGGCCTGCGGGATCCTCGGCTCCCAGAACATCGCGTATACCACCGAAGGTCTCAACACGTTCGTGATTGCCGCCATTGTGGGGACACGCGATTACATGGGCGACGGCGGGATGAGCGATCACAAGTTCTATTTCAAGCAGTCGATCGCCATGCTGGGGTTTGCCGCGATCGCCGGGCAGTTTCCCAACATGCTGGCCGATTCATTCGAGCCCGCCGACCCGGTCCAGCTCACCACCCCGCTTGCAGCAAGCAAGCAGAGTGTTGAGGTCCCTACGGCCGTGGAGATTACCGCCGCGCTCGACCAGCCCGCATCATGGACCATCACCCTGACCGGCCAGACCTCCGGCGACACCCAGACCAAACAGGGAGCATCGGCGAATATCGGTGTCACCTGGACAGGGTCGGGATGGTATACCGTGGAAACTGTCGATGTGGCGCTCTCGGTCGCCGGCCTGGATCCGTCGACATCCGACAGCGACCTTCGAGCCGCCATCGAGATAACCAAGGCGCCCGATGCCCCGCAGATTGAGCCGGGAAGCAGCATTGTCGTGCACGACCTGGAAAATGCATCCACACTCAATCCGTGGGCGGGCGCGTGGTTTCATTTCACCGATGCATCCAACGGCGGAAGCTCCACCGTATCACCCTCCGATCCCGAAGACCTTGTGAAGGGAAACGTGGGCAACCCGGGCAACGGCATCAAAGCCACGTTTGCAACCGATCAGTTCGCGGGCGTGGGGATGAATTTCACCGAGGAAGGTGTGTCGGTCGATTTGACTAACTTCGAGAGCATCACGTTCGACTATAAGACCGAAGGCGG
>WJMI01000250.1 GCA_014728015.1 Chitinivibrionales bacterium
CATGTGAAGCCGTGTTGAGGGAACAGGGGCGGGATCGTGGCGCGCCTTGTCGGAACGTCCAGCAAAAAGGAAACAGAATGAAATCGCCCGCGGAATATGGGGCAGTTGCCCTGGCACTGATGATCGCCGCCGGATGTGGTCCGCAATCCACTCGGCTTACCGTGTTCGAGTCGGCAGATGCGGTCCCGTGGACAGGCCTCGATGCGAATGACAAACTAGGCGTATTTCATTTCGCGGTGGTGTCGGACCGGACCGGCGGCGCGCGCGCGGGCGTGTTTGGGTCGGCCGTGTCAGCGCTCAACCTCATGCAGCCGGCGTTCGTCGTCAGCGTGGGCGATCTGGTTCAGGGCTACACCGACAACCGGGACACGATCATTGCCCAGTGGCGCGAGTTTGACAGCCTGATCAGCGTGCTTGACATGCCGTTCTTCAGGGTGGCCGGCAATCATGATATCAAGACAGGCGAGACGGATGCCTACTGGAAGAAACACTTCGGCCGTCCCTACTACCATTTCCTGTACAACGATGTCCTGTTTTTGTGCCTGAGCACCACGGTGGAACTCGACACCGCGGTACTGGACGATGCGCAGGTCGCCTTTGCGCAACGGGTCCTTGGCGAGCATAGCGATGCGCGGTGGACGTTTGTCGTTTTGCATCATCCGCTCTGGCAGTACGACAAGGAGTCCGGATGGGACCGCGTGCGGGAGGCCCTGGGCGATCGCGGGTTCACCGTGTTCGCCGGGCATCGGCACCGGTTTCTACGGGATCAGGCGGGTGAGAACGAGCTGTACGTGCTTGCCACGACCGGCGGTGGATGGCCGAAAGAGGGGACCGAGGAAAGCGCATTCGACCACATCGTGTGGGTGACGGTCGGCGAACACGGACCGCCGACAATCGCAAGCCTGCTTCTTGACGGCATCCGCGACCTGGAGCGCATGAAAGCTGTCCCGACTGACCGGGTGAGCGAAGGAAAAGGGCAGGAACCGCCGGAGTAATGGAGTGCCTGTTTTCGATCCTGCGGAACTTCGCCGCGGCCCGTTGGAGTGAGAGAGGATTGGATAGAACCCGCTCGGGTTCTACTGCTTTCGGAGCCCGCTGCTCCCAAGCAATCCGAAGCTGGACAAGGGACTACTGCTCTTGCGACTTGCTCTGCTCGCCAACCGCCAGGAGCTCTTCTTCGGAGTCGACCAGCAGGAAATAATCGCCGTGGGCGAGGTTGAGAACATTGAACGTGTCGAGCATTTTGTCACTGGGCGCGATAATGGCAAGGCTGCCGCCTTCCCGCTTGAGCATCTCGCGGGATGTCACCAGGACCGCCATGAGCCGTGATGAGGGAAACGTGGCCGGGGTGAACGAGAACGCCACGTTCAGTATACCCTTGCCGACAAAGTCTTCAACAAGCCTTTTCAGCGACGAAGGGTTGGCGTGAAGAGTGAGATCTTCCAGCACCTTGATGACCCCGAACCGCCCGACAGTGTATGTATTGATCAGCATGATACGCCTCTCGGTTGAGACCGGGACAATATATGTAATGCACCACGGGCATTGCCAAGGGCAAATCTGCTTGCTTCATGATATGCGGCCATAGCAACAGGGGCCGCGTATACGCGGCCCCTTCCTCGCGCCGCGGGCCGGGCGGCCCGCATACCTCCGAAACACCAGCTACCGGAGGAGCCTGAGTCGCAGCATCCGCGTCTTTGAACCGACCTGGAGAATCGCGACGTAGAACCCGGCGCCCAGCGCCCGTCCATCATTGTCGCGCCCGTCGAACACGATCCTGAAGTTCCCGCCGAGGGTGATTTCGTTCACGAGTGTCCTCACGAGCCGCCCGCGCGAGTCATACACCCGGAGCCGGACCGGGGCGGCGCCGGAGAGTTTCGGTATCGAGTAGCACAGCACAATCGCTCCGTCCGCGTGCCCGTCGGTGACCTGCCACAGCCTGAACGAGGCGGGCTCGGCCATTGTCTTGTCTTCAAGGACATCCGTGAGATCGGCATCCGGTTCGACGACCAGCATGGATGTGTACGGGGTTATGATGCCGTACTTTTTCCCGAGCTCTTTCACGTTGGTCACCAGTTCGGCGTTCTCGCCGTACATGGCGATCTCATCGAGAAGGTAGTCGATTTTGGCCGAGGCCCACATCCGGGGAACGAATGCGTGGTTCTCGCCGGGCCCGGGAAACGCCAGGGTCTGTTTCAAGACGATTTCTTCGGCGCCTTGCGATCCGGCAAATGCCACGTTCGCGGTCGCGGGGCTGCGGTATCTCCCCAGCACGGTCAGCTGTGTGCCGGCATACATGTTCGGCAGGGTCCGGGGATAGGTGTCGAACACATCGAGCGCCCCGTAGGCGACGGTAACATCCTTGATAAGCGGGTGCGATATCCGCCGCATGAACCGCTCCATGATCGCGTTGATCGCGTTGTCGTCTTCAATGAGATAATACACACCGTCATTGTCGCGGGCGAGCCTGGTCAAGAGCGCGTTGTCCACCGCGGCGCCGATGCCGAACGTATGCAGGGCAATGTCCCCGGTGTTGCCGGCATCGACCAGCGAAAGAATCCTTTCGGGGGTGGTCCCGGAAGGCCACGTCGGGAGACCGTCGGTGAGAAACACGAGGGTATTGACCGTGGTGTCGCCCCACGCGCTTCCCAGGGCCGCATCCAGGGCGGACTCCATGTTGGTCATGCCCATCTCGACCAGCCCTTCGATAAACGCGGCCGCCTCCGCCTTGTTCGCGGCGCTGGCGGGCACGATGTCCGGCTTGAACTTGTCGAGGCCGGTACTGAACGCGACAATGTTGAATGAATCACCCTTGTTGAGCATGTCCACCATGGCCTTGAGCGATGCGCGGAGCTGGCGAATCCGCTCTCCGGCCATCGAGCTTGACACATCGGCAACAAAGACGATGTTCTTGTCCAGAACCTGCGACTTGGTGATATCATCCGGGGGGGTGACCCAGAGCAGATAGTAGGGAAGGTCGCCGTCGCGGTCGAAGAACCTCAGGCCGTTCCCGGGCACGTAGGTCAGATGGTTCAGCGCGAAGTCGTCGTTCTCGAGCTCGTATGCCACCAGGAGATCCTTTTCCGAATGCGCATCCTCGTTTCCGTAGACAAGACGCCGTTCGTGGTCGCTGACCTCGCGAATCTTGCACGACGCATCGCCGGCATGCGACGGTGATGAGAATGAGAGAATGCGTTTCTGAGATGTGAGATTGAGCGAGAGCGAGGCGCGGCCGACCGGGCTCGGCGATGCGTTCGCGGTCTTCATGAGGAACTCGTACGACACGCGGCCGTCCTGGTAGGGAAGCAGCTGCGCGTAGGTAATCTCAATGCGCCGCTCGCTCATGTCGTGGCCGTCGGGCTCAATAGGGAATACCGACAGCTTGAACACGTTGTCTCCCATATACTCGAGAAGCGCGGGGTCGATCTCGCGGCGGACAATACTCTCGTATATCGCCCGTGCCGTGTCTTTTTCCATGACATCGCCGACAACCCGCTCGCCGTTGATCCACAGGGCAAGCTCGGTCACGACGGCATCTTCGGGGAGCGGGAATATGAAGATCCCCTCGAGTCGCGACGAGGTCTCGTTCTTGAACACGTGGTCCGCATGAGTGACCGCCATCTGATCGGTGATTGTCACCGTTGCATCGTAGCTTTTCAGCCACAGCGGCTTGTGAACGTCGGTCGAACGCGGCAGGCGGGCATACAGCGCCCCGAGCGCGCTCGCCCTGCTGAAAAGCAGGGTGACAAGCAGGATTGAGAAGCACAGACGTTTCATCAGAACACCTCCGTCGAAAGTGGGAGTAGGGTTGCTGCGTGCATATCATTCAAACATCGCGGTGATGCCCGTGCATGAGCCGGCGACACGGTTTCGGCGGAAGGCGCGGCAATCACGCCCTTTACCGAAAGGCAGAACAGAATGGTGAGCAGCGAGATATAGAAGAGCGCGGCCGCCAGCTTCATGCGATCCTCATTTGACGGGGTTACCGGTGTCTACAGGAGAATCTAGCCGAAACAGGACGCGTTGGGGCGACGGGCGGAATGAAAGCGTTTTCTCTCAGAAAACGATCATGCTGCTATAGGCGCGGCAAGAACCAAGATGAATGGGAGTCGCGCTTACCGGACTGCCGGCAGCATTCGCTGCCTCACCGAGCCGTCGGAGAGCACCGCGCGGACGCAGAACACGCCGGCGGCATGAACAGAGGGAATACGCATGCTGCGCGCGCGGGGGGAGACAGGGACACGGGCCATGCGCTGTCCGCGTGCATTGAAAAGAAGTATCTCGCGCACGGATACAGCGCCGGTACGGCCAAACAAGATACTGAGCTCGCCTGTCAGCCGGTGGTACACCATGCGGAACAGGTCGCGCGAAGGCGCCGGCCGGCTTGATACCCGGGTGGGATTACCTTGGTTGAGAATACGCAGCGTATCGCTCGCAGTGGCGAATACCAGGGTATCATGCGGCTCGCAATCGGCCCGGGCGAAAAAGGCATACGGCACAAGGCTGCAGGTGCCGCAGGCAATGTTGATCGTTCCCAACAGGCATTCCTTGCGCACCGAAATGGACGTTTCCCGCACTTCAATGGTGATTGCGGAGTCTTTCGGAAGAAGCGTTCCCACCGCGCAGGAAAACGACGGATCCGCATCCGGCAGGGCATAGGCGCTGTCCGAGGACAGATCGGTCTGGGAACCGTCAGTGTGCAGCACTCGTATTGACGGCGCCGCGTGGTTGTGTTCGGGGTCGGCAAGATCGATACGAATGTCTCCACCCGTGGATTCGTAGAGCGATCCATTGACGTACGCAAGCAGGTCTGTCGGATCGGTTGCCGCGATGCCGGTGGGTGAATCGGCGTATGTGTGCGACGTGTATCCCCAGGATGCGTCGAGCAGCTCCATGCTCGCGCCGCCCGCGAGGTTGACCGCATGCGCCCGGACATAGTCGGCATCACCGGCAGACGAAGCTGTCCATGAACCGTTGTCCCGGTACGCGACCCGCCCGGCATCGCCTGCCGCAACCGCGGCATCCACGTACCGGACCGGGCCGCCCAGGTCGCCGTCAAGCGAGAAACTCCCGCCGGACATCCGGTAGATGCTCCCGTCGAGCGCGCCCGCGAAGCCGTCCGCCCAGCAGGTCAGATCTACGCCCGCGCCGATGTCGTGCACGGTCTCGGCGCCGAACGCGCCGCCGCCCACGGGGACCTCGCGGATCATGCCGCCGGTGCCGGTCACCCAGAGCGCGGTGTCGGCATGCGCATCACCGTCATACGCGGCGTTGACGGCGAGTATGTCCTGGCCGGCAACCTGCTCTGACAGCGTAATCGTGTCCCGTCCGAAGATCGTCCCCTGGGGTACTGTAATGGCGAGCACCTCGAGTCGCGTCGCATCGAGCTTGATCACCACCACTGCCGTATCATAGGAATCGGCGTCTTCCGAAAGCACCAGAAACGGCGTGCTCGACGATAAACTCACATGCGGCACGGACACGTTTTGGGGTTTCAAGAACTCAACGGTGGGAACGCAGCACAGGCATGACAGCGTATAGGCATCACTTCGCATAACGAAAAGCTCATTGTCCGCACTGATGAACGCCGCAACGTTGTATCGTTCGTGGCGGGAGGTCGCGAACGCTGTCGGTTTGAGATCGCAGAGCGTGTCGGGAAGCAGGATGTCCGTGACGGATGCGGCCCGGCCCCAGGAAGTGGTGTCAAAAGACGGGTGCAGGTATACGTAGCGCGCGCTGTCGGCAGGGCAGGCTGCCGATACCGGGCGGCCGCCGGAAAACACCATCAACAGGGCCAGGGCGGTAATGGCGACTGCACAGCCGCGGATAGATACGTGACGCATATGCAACAGATCCCTACGGGACATAGATTTCCACCACATCGGTTTCTTCGAGCGGCCCGCCGTATCCTTCGTGCGTGCCGCCAATGAGGTACACGCGGTCTTTCCACGCCGCGGCGGCCATTCCGTGGCGCGCCCGGGTCATGGCTTTGCGTGTTTCCCATGTATCGGTTGTTGGAGTGTACCCCTCTACTCCCGCCAGAACGCTGTCCGGATCGACGAGCGATCCGAACCCGCCGAACACGAATACCCGGCCGCGAACAGCGGCCGCCGCGAAATTGCATCGCGGGGCATGCATGGGCGCTGCATCCACGACGCGATCTTCGCGGGGCACATACACCTCCACGCTCGCCAGAAGGGATGACGAATTTTCATCGAGCCCGCCCATGACCACAATGCTGTCGCCTGTTGCCACCGCCTGGTGAAAACAGCGCGCCGCGCCCAGCGATGCTTTCTGATTCCATTCACCGGTGGCGGGATCGAACTCGAGTATCTCCGGGGACACTTCATAGGCGCTGCCGGTATTCCGGAGTCCGCCGATCACATAAATCTTATTGCCGACTGTCGCGCAGGCGGCGCCCTGGCAGGGCGCGGGAAGCGCTGCGATGCTGTCCCACGCGCCGGTCGACCGGTCGAGCGCTTCGATGCATCTGAATTCCGCGCGGTAGTTGCCGCCGCCGAGCACGTACACGGTACTGTCTGCAACGGTTGCGCAGGCGGCGTACCGGGCGGTTGTCAGCGAATCACCGCCTGTCCAGGTCCCGTCAAGCGGATCGAATACCTCGACTGTCCGCACCGCCTCGCTCCTGAAGCCGGTGCCCGTGAACTTCCCCAGCTCGCCCCCGAGCGCATAGATACGATCCCCAAACGCAACCGCCGAAAGAAATCGCCGGGCCGTGGGCATGGACTGCGCGGAAAGCCATGAGTCGGGCCCCGGACGCGATGCGGCGAGCACCTGGGCCGTGTCGGAAAACGCGCTCGCGTTGTTTGACTGGTCGACGGCTCTGACCTTGTACGCGAGCACGACGGCCGTATCGCCGGAATAAATGCGCGTGGTATCCACGAAAAACGTGTCGATGACCAGAGGGGGCGATATCCTGAATTCGCCCGGCGTGTTGCCCGTGTCGATATATACCTGGTATCCGTCAAGGTCGGACACGGCGACACTGTTCCAGGTGATCCATACGGTACCGTCGAGACTGTCGAACACCGCCGAGACATGTTGTGGGGCCGGGGGCGCGCCCGACGGATCCGGCGCGAGCTGTTGCGCGGCAAGGACCGTTGTATCCCCGGACGTCACAACCACGCCCGTGTCGATCCCGCGCGCATAGCCGTCATTATCATAGTAGACCCGGTAGGTGCCCTCGGGGACGCCGCGTATGACAAAACCCCCGGTGTCATTGGTGAACCCCGCATACGAGGTCCCGGGGATATAGCAGAGGATGCCCGCATGGTTTGTGTCGACAAGCAGGGCAACGCCCGCGACAGCACCCGGGGCTTTCATAGTGTCGACCCCGACGGTGATCGTGTCGCCGGCATAGGGGATGTTCTCGATAAATGCAACCAGGGCGCCTTTATCGAAGTCGGCGGCGAGGTTGTAAACGGTCCCGGACACGAGGTCGGTGGTGTCGAACCGGTATTCGCCGGCGGTGTCGGTGGTATCCACGGCAATGACAGCGGCGGCGCCGGCGGTGTCGGCATAAAGCTCCACCACGGCCCCCTCCACGAATTCGCTGTCCATGTCGACCAGGATGCCCCGCATGCCCCAGGTCTCGGACCCGCCGCCCGGATCCGGGTTCACGGCGACCTCGCTGGTACTGCAGGTGGCGGCCAGGGCGAGGGCCGCAGATACGGCGACCCCGATAAAACGGCCGAAGATGCGCATGATGCCGGTCATTGTTGGTGCCGTGACATGGGAAACACGTGAAAATTGATATGGTATACCCTGTCGGGCTTTCTGTCGGCCTTGGCGATTTCGAGCACTTCACGGTGGAACATTTTCAAACGCTCCATGATTGTGCTGTAACCCTCGCTTGACAAACTGAGTGTCAGCGTGCTCAGACTTCGCTTGTCCCGCTCAAACCGGTCGACCGCTTCCTTGGCGAGATCGGCGGTGGCGAGCTGGAAATTGGTTATGGCGACCGAGCGCGCCTCGTAACCGGTGCTGATCAGCGGATCGGTCTGGCGATACACGCCATGGTCGTCTTTCGCGACAAACCCGGCGGACTCGAGGAACCTGATCGCTTTCTTGGCCTCGGCGGGTGAAACCGGCGGGGCGAGCATCTTTGCCAGTTCCCGGAAATCGTCATCGCTGTCACCCGTAAACGAATATACATTGACCAGTTCCCGCACGGCGGTATAGTACCACGTGCTGTAGAATTCGTACTGCTGCTTGTCGACTATTTTCAGCTTGGAGCGCTTGGATGCGAGAATGCGCTCGAAATAGTACTTCTTTTCTTTATGGTTCTTTGCCTGGTCGAACAGGACCAGGAGCTCGAAATACTGGGTTTGCGCGCGATTGAATTTAAACAACGCCGCGAACTTGAGCGCCGTTTTCGCCGAGATATTCCGTTTGCGCGCCAGGATGTTCGTGAAAAAACCCGGCGATGTGAACCCGACTTTCTGTGCGATATAGCGATATGAAAAGAACGGCTTTTCAGCCTTTTGTTCGTGGTACAGGTCTTTGAGGAGCCTGCGGTAGTCGATGTATTCGAATATGTCCAGCATGGTGTCATTTTTCTGAATGAGCCTTTTTTCCGGCGGGGGCACCGCTCCCGGCTTCCTCACGCTCCGCAGGGCGTGGGCCTTCGCTCGTCGCGCTTCCCCCTGGCCCGAATCCCCGTTGAAAACCAACGGTGTTGGCCACCCCCATAAAGCGCGAACTGCTGTGGAAATACCGGAGAGGGTTGGTACTGAATATACCACAATTTGTGGGTGAAAGCAATGATCTTGCTCGGAAATGTGTTTTCTGTAAGAAAACATAAATAAACACATATGTCATGTAACTAATTGAATTAATAACAAGATACAAAGTTAGATAACTGCATATCAAGGCCGATTAGTCTCACTTGTGTGTGGCTAGAACAGGCGGCCGATCAGGGCGGGGAGGGCGTTTTCGGTGCGAAAGGGGCGCGGGCCGAGGGTCACGGGCTCAAAGCCCAGTTTGTGCAGGAGTTCGATCTCGAAAGGAGTGAAACCGCGTTCCGGGCCGATGGCCAGGGTCACGTGCTTTTTCACATTGCGCGGGCAGGGCTCGACAGCATCAGGGTGCGCGACAATGGGGCGCGTGCCATGGATTATCTCCGGAAGGTCATCTTCGGCGAACGGACGAAACAGCCGTCGTATTTCTACTCGCGGAAAGACCGTGTCGCGGGCCTGCTCAAGCCCCAGAACAAGCTGAACGTCGATTTCTTCCTTTTCCAATGACGGACTGTCCAGATAACTTTTGTCAACACGCCAGGTGCGCACAAGTATCATGCGCTTTATCCCGGCGCTTGCGCCGTACTGAAGCATCCGCGAAAGCATTTTGGGCCGGGGAATCGCGAGCACCAAGGTGCAGTCCAGCGGCGGCGGCGGCGGGTCGGTGAGCGCGACCTCCATCTCGAGCGCGCGTGACGTGAGCCGGGTTATGGTCCCGGTCCCGGTGTCGGCGCCGGCGAGTCCCACGCGAAGCGTATCACCCGGTTTTGCGCGATGTACCCGGAGAACGTGCTTCAGACGCCGCCCGGCGAGCCGGACCCGCGTGCCGGTGCCGGCAAAGTCCGAGGGAAAGAGCAGTATCATGTTCATAGGCGCGAAACAGAACAGCCCCGGCTGCCGCGCGGCGCCGGGGCTGTCTGTCGATTCCGTCCGCGAAAGGGTGCGGTCAGAATGTGGCGAGCACGTCGCTTTCCCGGATAATCAGATAGTCGGTGCCGTCGACCGTGATTTCCGTACCGGAATACTTGCCGTACAGGATTTTGTCGCCCTTCTTGATGCTCATCGCAATCTTTTCGCCTTCATCGGAAAATTTCCCCGGTCCCACAGCCACGACTTCGCCTTTCTGGGGCTTCTCCTTGGCATTGTCCGGCACGATAATGCCACCGGCGGTCCTCTCTTCAGCCTCCATGGGTTTCACAACCACGCGATCTTCGAGCGGCTTCATGTTCATGGTCTCTTCCTCCTGCTGTTTCGAAAAAACCGGGCATAAATCTACTTCAGTGGAAACGGGAATTCAAGTCCATCCCCTTACAAGCATTCACCAGGTCGCGGATGCCGGCGTGTTCCGGAACCGCGCCGATGCTGAGCGCGACTATTGCATTGTCAACGCGGTGGGCACAAGGTTCAGCGCCGCGGTGAACGACAGTATGATATGCCAGAACAGCGGTGCACGCATTGTCGATTAACATGGTACAGGCAGGCCGTGAATGCCCATTCGCCCGTGCAAGCAGGCAGATATCGATTGGGGTATCAAAATAATTGAAAATGCAGCTCGCGGTTCGAAGCCGGAATCCTCATTGCCCGGGCACCGGTCTGTAACGTATTTATTCATCAAGAGACTTTTGGGATCACATGTAATTATCTTACCTGACCTCGCGACTATCTAAAGCAGCTCAACGTAGCTAAACAGCATGCGTTTTCCCGACAGTATGAACACACTCGCTCAATCCGCCGGCAAGTATGTGCGCCTCGAATCCGGCGGCGTGGGGGTGTATGTCTACCCCGAGGGGCCCGACTGGTTTGTGCCTTCTCATGCCGCAGATGCGTTCCTTCGGGAATCCGTTTCGGATACGCCAGGCGTCCCGCCGCTCGACAGCAATCGCAGGCGTCTTCTGGAGCGTGTAGCACCCGTGGAAATCGGGGCGCATCCGGGGCGGCGCGATGCCCATTCGCTCGATACGCTCAAGGAATGCTGGTTCCATATCACCAGCCGATGCGACATGGCCTGCACCCACTGCATGTTCTCCTCCGGCGGAGCCGGTGCCGCGGAGATCCATTCGGATCTGCTCCTGCCGGCAATCGACCAGGCCCTGGATCTCGGTTGCAGGATGTTCTTTTTCACGGGCGGAGAACCGTTCGTGTACACGGGATTTACGGATATATGCGACCGGGTCCTGGCAAACGGCGATACGCATGTCGTGGTTTTGACCAATGCGAAAAGTATCGCTTGTCATGCAGCCTGGCTTGGCACCGTGCCTCACGGCCGCCTGCATATGCAGGTGAGTGTTGACGGCGACCGGGAGTGCCACGATGCGGTGCGCGGGGCGGGGGCGTATGATCGCCTGCTCGATGCGCTTCGGTTTCTGGGCCCGACCGGGGTCCCGGTGACGCTGGCAATGTCTGTTACGCGCGCGAATGCGGGCCGCATGACCCATGTCGTAGAGCTCGCATCGCAATTCGGCGTCGCCGGCGTGCATTTCATGTGGCTGTTTCGCCGCGGGCGCGCAGCCAACGACCGTCTCGTGGATGTGGATACTCTTGCCCGGGGTCTTCTCGCGGCATACGCGGCCGCCCGGGAGCGGGGCGTAACCATTGACAACATCGAAGCGATACGGTCGCAGGTCTTTACGGTGCCGGGAACGCGGTTTGATTTATCCAACAGCGCCTGGGAGAGCGTGACAATCGGGCCGGAGGGCACGGTGTATCCGAGCCCGGCACTGGTGGGGGTTCCGGATTTGTGCTGCGGGCACGTGTCTGCGGGGCTCGGCACGGTATGGCGGGAGAGCCCGGTGCTCGAGCGCATCCGCGCGGCATCCCTGGTTGACTCGCCCGCATCCGCCGGCCATCCACTCCGCTTTCTCGTGGGCGGCGGCGATATCGACCACAGCTATCATGCGGCAAAAACATTTGCCGGCGGCGATCCCTACGTGCCGCTGTACGCCGAGGTCGCCCTGGCGCTTATCGCCGAGCATGCGCGCGAGCATGAGAGCAACGGCCGCGTGGGGCTTCGATGCCGGATGGGGGAGCGCCTGGTGGAATGCGGGCCGCAAAGCAGGCCGGTCATGTTCACCCATTCCAACTGCGTCCAGTCAATCCCCGGCCGCGACAGTCACAGCCTGGTGCGGGCGTTCTACAGCCGGGCCGCCGAAACCACCAACGAGGACATCCTCAATCCCGTATCATACGGCGAAGACAAAGTTGATCACATCCCCGAAGACATGCGCGTGCGATCGTACGGGTGCGGCAGTCCGGTCCTCGACTGCGACCTGCGGCCGGGCCACGCGCTGGTCGATCTGGGCAGCGGCACCGGGATCGAGTGCTTTATCGCCGCCCGGGAAGTGGGCCCTTCGGGAAAAGTCTACGGCATCGACATGTCGCAGTCCATGCTCGAGCGCGCCGAGCAGGCGCGCCGGCACGTCGCGCAAACGCTTGGCTTCGACAATGTTGAATTCCGCGCGGGCCTGCTGGAAAAGCTTCCGCTGGAAGACACCACCGTGGACTTTGTGATTTCGAATTGTGTGGTGAACCTGACCGCCGACAAGCGCAGCGTGTTCGAAGAGATATTCCGCGTGCTCAAGCCCGGGGGCGCGCTGTGCATATCCGATATCGTTTCACTGTCGCCGGTCCCTATCGACATGAAATACAACGAACGCCTTCGGGGAGAATGCCTGGGCGGCGCCATGGTGCAGGAAGAGCTGTTTGCCATGATGGCCGATGTCGGGTTTCCCGATGCGTACCTGGTACGGCGGTACGAATACCGCACAGTGAATGATCATCCCTTCTATGCGATAACGTACCGGGCGCGAAAACCCGCCGCGCACGAGCGTGTCCGGGTCATGTACCGCGGGCCGCACGCATCGATTACTGTCGGGGAGGGCGAGACCGCGGTGCGCGGGAGGGTCACCCGGCTGCATGCGGACCCGGCATCCCTGGATCCGGGTTCCTTCTTTGTGCTCGATGCATCGGGCAATGTGACGAATGTCCAACAGCAAACCTGCTGCGGGGTGTTCGTGAATCCTCTTCAGCCAGCGCCCGGATCGCCCGGAGAACGGCAACACATGAAGGACTGCATGATGTGCGGCGCGCCGCTCGCGTATTTCAGCGACAGCCGAATCATGCGATGCGCGGCCTGCGGCCGCGAGCGCCCGGCCAACGCATCCTGCGAAAACGGTCATTTTGTCTGCGATGATTGCCATTCCAGTGATGCGCGCGGGCTCATCGTGTCGCTGTGCACCGAAAGCACCGAGACGGATCCGGCCGCGCTGTTTTCACGCATCCGCTCGCATCCGCGGTTTCCCGTGCACGGACCCGAGTATCACAGCCTGGTGCCCGCGGCCATTGTCGCCGCATACCGCAACGCGGGGGGCGATGTGCCTGAGTCGGCGATCGCGACCGCGGTTGAACGGGGCGCCACGGTTGCCGGCGGGTCGTGCGGGTTCCTGGGCGCGTGCGGGGCGGCGCTTGGCGCGGGCACGGCCCTGTCGGTCATTCTCGGCGGGACCCCCTTCAGGGCGGAAATTCGACAGAAGGCAATGCAGATAACGGCTGACATTCTGGGTCGCATTGCCGGGTACAAGGCCGCGCGATGCTGCAACCGGGACTGTCTTCTTGCGATTTCGCGTTTTGTCGAACTCTCGGAAAAGCTTCTTCCGGTCCCCCTGCACATGCCAATGCATCCCCGGTGCACGCAGTGGCATGACAATGAACATTGTATTGGAAAGCGGTGCCCGTGGCTGTCAGGGAAGTAACCGTCACCGGAGTCGAGCCGCCGTGCCCGTTATTGACGCGCGGTCGTGCATGAAGGCAGCGTTCCCGAGGTTTCACAATTGCGGGAATGGCTGGGGATCTGAGAAGCACTGCGTATCGCCACGAAGCTATGAAGAGCCTGAAAACCGTCGCGCTTGCGCTGCCATAGCGCGATGATCTCCCCGCTCGCCTTATGAGGGCCGCGCTGTGCTATTGCACGTATGTGGATTCCTGTTGTTCCTGTGATTGCTCTTCTTGCGTAGCAACGCATTCTTCTGGATAAATACGGTTTCAGGTATGATCGCGCAATTCTGATATATATATTCCATTTGTCAGTTTTTTTTATTAATTTCATGCGGAACAGGCTGCTCTCTATTCGTAAACAGAAGCAGTCTCGTGGCGAGGCATGGCCAGAATTATCGACGTTCAGACCGGCCAGGTGGCGTTGGCTGCCAACGGCGCCCAACTGGTGTCCGCGGCAATCGGCTCGTGTGTTGCTGTGGTGGCATATGAGCGGAAGAAAAAAATGGGCGGCATCGCCCATGTCATGCTTCCGGGAAAAGCGCCCCGAAATGACGGTACCGGAAGACCTGTCGAGCCGCTCAGGTATGCGGCAAACGCAATCGGCGAGCTTCTCCGGCGCTTCAGAAAGGCCGGCGGGTCCACGAAAGACATCAGTATCTGTATCGCGGGGGGCGGCAATGTGCTTGAGCGCCCTGATGACAGTATTTGCGAGTGCAACATTGCATCGGTGCATGAGGTCATCGAACAACACGGCATGGTGGTGTTGGCGCAATCGGTGGGCGGCAATAGACGGCGCCGGGTCCGGCTGGATCTTGATACCGGCAAGCTCTACTGCGCCGAGGGTGACGGCAGGGAGAGGGTGATGTGTGAGTGCGGCAAAACGAGAGCAGCGGAGTGATGGAGGAATTTCTCATGGCGACAAAGGCGTCGGACCAGAAGAAAACGAAAAAACAGTTGATTGCCGAACTCGCGCGGCTGCGCGGGAAGCTTGCCCGCGCCGGCGGTCCCGCAGCGGGGGG
Source organism: Chitinivibrionales bacterium (assembly GCA_014728015.1). Taxonomy (GTDB): domain Bacteria; phylum Fibrobacterota; class Chitinivibrionia; order Chitinivibrionales; family WJMI01; genus WJMI01. Next base: position 14,549 of record WJMI01000250.1, read on the forward strand.
CGGCGGCCGGGACAGGCCCGCGGCAGGCGCGGCATACGAACGGTTCTTCGAGAACAATCCCGATCACTGCTACATGGTGTCGGCGAGCGGCAATATCCTGTGCGCGAACCGCGCGGCCCGGGCGTTTCTGGGCCTGAAGAAGAACGAGGAGATCGGCAAGTCCATGATCACCACCGTGTACCCGCGGAAATCACGCGCGCGGGCGCGAGATCTTTTCGCCCTGTGGCGCACAAAGGGCAAGCTTCACAATGAAGAAATAACGATCGAGTCCGCCAAAGGCGTCGAAAAGACCGTGCTTCTGAGTGTTGATACGCTCAAGAACCGCAAGGGACAGGTGATCAGCTCGATATCGGTGCAGCGCGATATCACGGAACGCAAGCGGGCCGAGGAAGAACTTCGCAGCGTCCACACGAAACTCGATGCGGCCGCGCAGCAGCTCGCCGCGGAGGAGCAGCAGTTACGCTCGGCGAATCAACAACTGCTGGCCCACGAGCAGCAGCTCCGTTCAGCCAACCAGCAGCTTAGCGCGGCCAACCAGCAGTTGCGGGCGGCAAACGAAGACCTTCGTATTGAGCGCAACCGCGCGCAGCAGTACCTCGATGTTGCCGGAGTGATGATGGTCGCCATGGATGCAAGGGGCCGTATAACGCTGATCAACCGCAGGGGCGCGAGCATACTCGGCGGCGCCGAGAAGAGCATTGTCGGAAAGAACTGGTTTTCCACGTTTGTTCCGGCGCGAATGCGGCGCGACGTACGGGCGGTGTTCGATGCGTTGATGGCGGGCCGGGGAGAGGCGGTCGAATACTACGAAAATCCGGTGGTGACGCTGCGGGGCAAGGAAAGAATCATTGCCTGGCACAACGTGATACTGCGCGATCACCAGGGAAGGGCCATCGGCACATTGAGCTCCGGCCAGGACATAACCCATCGGGTCAAGGCGGAACAGGACCTTCAGGAAAGCGAACGGCGTTTCCGCGAGCTGGTAGAGCGAATATCAGATATCGTCTATCGCACCGATGCCGCGGGCACAATCACCTACATGTCGCCGTCGGTGAAAAGGGTTTTCGGGTTTGCGCCCGAAGAAGTTATCGGCAGGAAGATGGCCAGCTATTATGTCAACCCTGTACAGCGGGAGGATTTGCTGCGGCGTCTCGGGGAGAACGGGAGCGTTCAGGATTTCGAGGCGCCGATCCGCGCAAAAGACGGGAGCGCGGTGTGGGTCTCGACCAATGCGCATTTGGTCACGGATGCGGACGGGAAGATTGTCGGTGTCGAGGGCGCTTCGCGTGATATTACGCTACGGCGGCGCGCCGAGCAGGCCCTCCGGGACAGCGAAGAGCGCTACCGCACATTGTTCGAAACAGCCGGCGATGCCATCGCGCTCATGGAGCGTGATACGTTTGTCGACTGCAATCCCCGCATGACCGAGGTGTTTGGCTGCGACAAAAAGGACATCGTTCATTGCCGGCCGTTCGATACTCACCTTTCGCCGCAGGTGCAGCCTGACGGGCGCGACTCGAAGACCAAGGCGCTGGAAAAAATCGACGCGGCCCTGGGCGGCGAGCCCCAGTTTTTCGAGTGGACCCACCTGCACTGTGACGGCACGCCGTTCGATGCGGAGATTTGCCTGAACCGGGTCACCGACGGTGATCATCCGCTGGTCCTGGCGATTGTCCGTGACATTTCGCATCGCAAGCGGGCCGAGGAAGAGCTCAGCAAGATGCAGCGCCTCGAATCGCTGGGCCTTCTGGCGGGAGGCATCGCGCACGATTTCAACAATCTGCTCGGCGGCCTGTTCGGCTATGTGGACATGGCCCGCGTATATTGCGACATGGACGAGCAGGCCCGGAAGTATCTCGAATATGCCATGGAAGCGTTCCGGCGCGCAAAGGGGCTGACACAACAGCTCCTTACCTTTTCCAAGGGAGGGGCCCCGGTCAAGAAGACCGCCAGCCTGGCGCCGGTTGTGAAAGAAGCGGCGCAGCTTGCCATGAGCGGCTCCACGGTGCGGTGCATGTTCGATATTGCCGACGATCTCTGGCCGGCTGAAATCGACGAAGGGCAGATCAACCAGGTAATCAATAATATGATAATCAACGCGCGCCATGCCATGGCCGGCGGCGGCACGATAGAGATACGGCTGCGCAATATGACAGCCGCCGACGGGGACGAGCTTCCCGTGGGGCCGGGCGCGTATGTCAAGGTCGAAATCGTGGACCAGGGGACCGGGATTCCCCGGGAGCATCTTGCCAAGATATTCGATCCTTTTTTCACCACCAAGCAGCAGGGCTCGGGCCTTGGCCTGGCGACATCCTATTCGATAATCAAGAAGCACGGCGGGTGTATCGAAGTGAATTCCGAGCTCGGCCGGGGGAGCAATTTCACTATACTGCTTCCGGCATCCGAGCATGACGGAACTGTGCAGCGGGCGGCTTCCCGCGGCCTGGTCCGGGGCAGCGGCCGCGTGCTTGTCATGGATGACGAGAACATTGTGCTTGAAATGGCCGGAGAAATGCTGGGAAAGCTGGGCTACACGGCCGTGTGCGCCCGTGACGGCGCTGAGGCGATTGAGAGATATCGCGAAGCCATGGAGGCCGGCACTCCTTTTGTTGCGGTAATACTTGATTTGACTATTCCGGCCGGGATGGGAGGCAAGGATGCCGTGCAGGAGCTTCTAAAGATAGACCCGGCTGTGAAAGCCATTGTGTCGAGCGGCTATGCCGACGATCCGGTGCTTGCCCAATTCGAAAAGCACGGATTCAAGGGGGTCGCCGTGAAACCATACCGGATACACGATCTTTCCTCTGTCATGGCCGGCGTTCTGGGGCACAGCGCGGGAAGGTAGGCGAGCGCCGGGGAAGACCGGAAATCCCACCGTGCAAATCAGGATAGCGCATGCTTCCTGGCGCAGGCCGGGCCGGCTTCGGCCGGTCAGGCACTCCGGTCTGGTTCCATTCATGGGATTTCGGTTAACAGGCTCGTGTCACTCTTGTGTAACTACATAGAATGTGTAATAATAACCTTGTATAAGTGCAATGTATAGAGATTTTGAGCAACAAATACTGGGCTGGAAGGACAGCCGGGGGAGGAAGCCGCTCGTAGTGAGGGGCGCCCGGCAGGTGGGGCAGACCTACACAATCTGTTCGGTCGGGAAATGCCAGTTCGAATGCCTTGTCCGCATCGATTTTGAGCGGGACTCCCGGGCGCATTGCGTTTCCTGGCAGTCCGGTATCCAGATGGCCAGTGTAGATGGATACTGAGTGGTGGAGAGCGGCTGCAAACGGATTAGCTGAGCACCGACTCCTTTAGCAATCGGCGAATCCTCATGTGCCGCATTTCCTCAGCGATGCCTATACGGGTTGAATTCTTGGTAAATATCCTGTATAGTTTTGTAGTTACCACTTTGGAAAAATGTCGTGCTCATGGCGAAAAGCGCGTGCCTTTTTGAATATAAAGCAGACAGGATCCTCTATCACTTTGTGAAGTATCTCAAGGGGGCATATCTCATCACATGATGCCTACAGCTGACGGCATTCCAATCTGTTAAACGCTCACAACCCCGGAATGTGGCGGGGGATCATGGATCGAAATCCAAAACGCCGGGACCATTTCATGCGAACGGGGAAAGAACCATCCGTAGCAAACGAAGAACGTATCCGGGCCTTGCTGGAGAATTCCGCTTACGGCTATGCGGAACTGAATCGTGAAGGCGTTATTCTCTGGGGCAATGAGAAAGCGGCGGAAATCGTAGGGGAGAAGCCGGAGGCGGCAACCGGCAAGCACTTTGGGGCCATTCTTCATCCGGATGACGTGGAGCGCGCATCGAAGAACCTGCGCGCGAGACTCGACAGAAAAATAGTGTCGCCCGAGCAATACCGAATTTTGACTCGTACAGGGGAGATTCGACACGTCGAAGTCAGCACGCAGTTGCTTATGCAGGGAGCAGATGTTGCGGGATTACAGGCGATACTCCTGGATATCACCGCCCGCAAGCGCGCGGAGCAGACGCTACAGGAAACCCAGGCAAATCTTGCCGCCTTGATTGAAAATACCGACGGGACAATCTGGTCAGTTGACACCAGCTATCGTTTTCTGGCCGGCAATGCGCTGTTCATGAGCGATACGCAAACCGGGCTTGGGCGGCGCTTCGCCGTCGGAGAGTCGGTTCTGCCCGACACAATCCCGGATGATTCACGACGCGAGTGGCGGGAATACTACGATCGCGCATTGCGAGGAGAGGGATTCAGCGTTGAGGTGCCGCGCCGCTTCGGCGATCCAACGAAGTGGATGGAGTTCAGCTTCCGCCCGATCAAGAATACTGCGGGCAGCATAGTAGGGGTGAGCGTATTCGGAAGAGATATAACCGGGCGCAAACAGGCGGAGCAGGCCATTCTCCTGCGAGAGAGAGAATTGCAGCGCACCTTGGAGGGCAACTACAGACGGCATATGGACATGGGATTTTGCAGCTGACAGCCTCTCGTTCAGTTCCCGGTACTACACCATGCTCGGATACGAGCCCAACGAATTTGACGCTAACTTTGAGAACTGGCTTCAATTGATTCATCCTGATGATAGAGAACGTGCGGTTGGCGTCGCGCAGGAGTATTTGAAGACAAAGCCCGATGTGTATGAGAACAAGTTCAGATTGCGCACAAAAACGGGCGAGTACCGCTGGATACGCGCTCATGCGCGAGTAGTAGACCGCGATGCAGACGGCAATGCATTGTACATGATTGGCAATCACGAAGATGTTACGGAAGGAATGGCGGCCCGGGAAAGCCTGATCGAGTCTGAAGAATTGTTTCGGACAGTGTTCGAGCAGTCAGCGGTTGGCGTGGCCCAGGTTCGACCGGACGGACGGTTTGCACGGGTGAACACGAAGTTCTGTGAGATATCGGGTTATTCCCCCGAAGAACTCCGGCAGCGGACGGTAGGCGATATATCGCACCCTGACGACATGTCAATCGATAATAAATATGTGGCGCAGGTCATGAAAGGAGAAAGAGACTCTTTCGATATCGAGAAGCGATATGTCCGCAAGGACGGCGGTGTTGTATGGATCAAGCTGTTTTCCAATGTAGTGCGAGACGCGAATGGCGACGTGAAGTACGCCATTGCGACGATAGCTGATATTACCGAGGCAAGGGATTCGGCCGAAAGGATTCGCGAATCTGAAGTGAAATTCCGGGCGCTTGTTGACAACACAGTCGATTGGGTCTGGCAGGTGGACACCAGCGGAAGGTACACGTATGTAAGTCCCAACGTGGGGAGAATCATCGGTTATAGCCCGGAAGAGCTGCTGGGAAAGACGCCGTTTGACCTTATGCAGCCTGAAGAAGCACTGCGGATTGGGCAAGCGTTTGCCGAGATTGCCGGCCGGCGGGAACCAATCATCGCCCTGGAAGACATGATGATGCACAAGGACGGCCGCCTTGTCATCTTCGAAACAAACGCCACACCGGTGTTTGACGGAAAGGAAGCTTTCTTCGGGTACTTCGGTATTTGCCGGGACATAACCGAAGGTAAACGCGCGGAGGAGGCCTTGCGTAATACTGAGCGTCTTGAATCGCTGGGCATCCTTGCAGGCGGGATCGCTCATGATTTTAACAATCTGCTCGGCGGAGTGTTTGGATATATCGACATGGCTCGTGAGGTGCTTGGCCGTGAGTCAGTGGCTCTGGCCAGAGAATACCTGGAGAAGGCTTGTGAAGCAATGGATCGGGCAAGGAACCTGACCCAGCAGTTCCTGACGTTTACCCGTGGCGGGGGACCGACCGTACGGGCCGCGCGGGTCGAGCCGCTGATAGCCAATGCTGCCGGCATGGCGCTCAGCGGGTCGGCGATTGGCTGCCGATACGATATCGACGAAGGGCTGTGGTCTGCTGTGGTCGATGAGAACCAGATAGGCCAAGTTATAAACAATATCGTTATCAATGCCCGGCAGGCAATGGCCTCAAAAGGTGAAATACGTGTGAGCGCGCGCAATCGAGATATTAAGGATGAAGAACAGGAGGCGGTTGTTCCCGGCACGTATGTTGAGGTGGTTATCGCGGACTCCGGGCCGGGAATACGGCCCGAAACTATTGGAAGAATATTCGATCCATTCTATACGACGAAGGAAAAGGGCTCTGGTCTTGGTCTTGCCACGTCCTATTCTATTGTCAAAAGACACCGGGGCCATCTCTGGGTGGAATCTGAACCGGGGGCCGGGGCGAAGTTCACTATCCTTCTCCCCGCATTGCCGGAGGAAAAAGATTCCGCAGGACCTGGGTTTGCTAAAGCGATCAGCGGAAGCGGCAGAGTTCTGGTACTGGACGATGTCCCGTTGATCGCGGAGATGGCGGCTGACATGCTGCGCGGGCTGGGCTATGAAGTGCGTACTTATGCAAGCGGCGCCGAAGCCGTGCGGGCATATCAAGCCGCTCGGGAAACGGGCACGCCGTTCGATGCCGCAGTGCTCGATTTGACGGTTCCCGGTGAGATGGGAGGAGAAGAAGTCATGGAAAAACTGCGGGCAATAGACCCGAAGGTAAAGGCGTTGGTCTCAAGCGGATACGCCGATAGCCCGGTCATGTCGCGATACCGCGAGTATGGATTCGGGGGCGCGGTGGTGAAGCCGTACCGAACTAGGGAGTTAGCCTGGGCCATGCACGACTTGCTTTCGGGAAGGGACCAGGAAGGATGAACTCACAAAATTGATATCTTTTTTTTGTTGCAATACCCGCAACGAATATGCATACTTCACTGAGAGACTGTCATGATATTCAAAACCACGACACGGTATGCTGTCTGTGCTGCACTATACATTGCACAGCACGGCAAACAGAGGGTGATAACCGCCGGAGAGATAGCAGCAAAAAGAGGCATTCCCTATTCATATCTTCCCAGAATTTTAAGCCGGCTGGCGAAGTGCGGAATTATCAAGTCTTTTCACGGCGGACGGGAGAAGGGCTATCGCATGGTCCGTGATGCAAATGAAATTAGCGTATTCGACGTATTCGATATGTTCGAGGGATGGTCCCGGGAAGGCTGTCTGTTGCGGCCGGCCAATGAGGATTGCATGTGTCCCGCCCATCATCACTGGAAGCGCATTCAGGAAGAGATGTTCGCGCCGTTGAAGAGATACAAGCTCGGCACATGCCTTGGTGTTCCGGCGAGGTAGCTGGAAATAGGGCCGGTGTTTTTTTGCCAAGCAATATGACCGCGGCGGTCAGTTTGGGCCAAATCCAGCCTTGCATGAATTGGTGGAATATATGAAGTCGACATTCCGCAAACTGCTGTTCATATCACTTGCCAGGATAGAGGAAGGAAAGGCCGGTATCAAGTCATCGGCGGTTCGGATCACATTTCGAGCGCTATGGCGCTCAGTCGACGATCTCATTGCGTGCGCGGCTATCCCCGAGCGGGATGCTTCCGAAGCCGATTTCCTTAAGGAATTGCGCAGCCGCGCGCACACAATGGAGCACGACGGCACCATTATTGCGATCAGCCTTATGTCCAATGACTATCCTCTATTTCGAGCAGTATCAGGCATCCTCAGGCAGGAGTCCCCTTCAACACCCGTGCTTGCCGGAGGATCGCACTTTGTTGATGCGTTCAAAGCGGGCCAGGAAACGGTATCTCACGACTCGACCGTGCGGCGATGCTTGGGGGAGGGGCTCGCCGATATTGTGTGTGTGGGACAAGGTGGCCCTTTGAGGAAGTTGATACAGGGACTCAATAATGGTACGATGCGCTTTGCCGGTACGCCGGGCGGCGCAGCATTAGAATGCGAACCCAATACGGTTCCACAAGGCATGTTCTACAGAAGCTTGGACGGCGCGGTAATGGGCCGGGGCACTGGGAAACGCCCTTTTATTACTTCGGGAAATCCCTACATAATTCCCATACAGTATTCCGATGGAGTGGGAGCCAATTTCAACATTTCCAACAGGTGCGCAAACCAGTGCCAGTATTGCGGCAGCCCCAAGCATGGCTACGATTTGCCCATTGAATCCTATGTGGATGAAATGAGTACGCAAATCCCCGGGAGACGTGTTTCTGTTCTTCAGGCCAACGATAACCACCCCTTTGAAAAGGGGAACCGAAAACGCACGCTCCAGTTGATTGATGCGTTCAGAAGAAAGTATGGCGCAATGCCTCGCCTGCTCAATTTCTTTGTAGATCCATCTATTCTTATTGAGAACGATAGCGCTGAACTATGGGAGTTCTTTGAAGGTCTCCGCGATCAACCGCATCAGTTTCAATTTGGAAGAGAATGCACCCGCGCGGACGTGGCCCGCGCGCTTGGAAGAATGTATCGCGGAAAGCCGCGGGAACAGGACCGGCTTGATCGCGAAAGGATGGCTATCATGGAACTTGCAAGGTTGCTCCCCCGGTCAACGTTCAAGGTGTTCTATGTTCTGACTCCATTCGAGAATGAACAGTCTCTGGTAGGGACAATAGCCGAGGCCCGCGATCTGTCAGAGTGCGAAAACATAACTACTGGATCGAATCTCCTTTGGCCCTTGCCCGGTTCGGCAAACAGGCTGCTGTATCGGGGCAATTACTTCTCGTTTGAAGACCTTTCCGAAGCTTTCCTGCAGGGGCTATCAGTGCTAACTCCCGGCGACCTGAATTTTTGGCTTCCCGGGATGGCGGCAAGCAAGCTGCTCGACCTTCTTGTGGGAGCACAAGTGAAGATATTCGTCGACACACGGCTACCGAACAATACACAATATCATCTCGCCATGATGCGGATATTGGGCGCGATTGCCTTCGGAAGCTACCGAGCCGGTACAACGGTGCCGTCAGCGGTCAAAAGCATCGAGCAGAGTGATATTCAGCAAGAAGGCGACATTCATCCGGTTTTCCGAGAACGCATCCTTGAGTTCGGGAAGGAAGTCGACGAGAGGAACTTTCATGACCTGTCAGACGAAAGTCTGATCGGGATTGCCAGGCTAATCCGCAGGAAGTTCTGGATGTGGGAGTCTGAAAAGCTCGACTTGCTGGAAAAGGACTTACGCAGCTTATTCGAGTTCCGTAGACAATTCTCTCCCGTGGACATCGGCGCCGCCTAATCCCTGCCTCATTTGCTGCGTATCGTGAATGATGCTGTGACTGCGATTAGCGATTAGTCACCGTGCCTTGGGCGAATGAATGTTACCATGATGAGGACCGTCACGATCATGCTATGGCGAATTCCGTTCCTCCAATCAGACGGAATACTACCGGACGGTACGTCCAGCCCTTGCGGCAGATAATTAGCTGGGGTTTGCCGTCCCGTGCCCCAGGACTTCAGCGACAATGCTTCCCAGTTCGTTTGCCAGTGTTCCGTTCGGATGTGCAGTCACCGCTGGAATAAGCGTGCGCGCGCTTTCTTCGACGGTTTGGTTGTATGCGATTGTTCCCAGCCGCCGTATGGTCGTGCCAAAGCGTTGCGCCGCCACGACGGACATGCGCGTGACAATATCCTCGGGATCATGTGAAGGTTCAATTCTGTTGACGACGAGCCCGGGCGCAAAGGCGCAAACAGCCTCGTCGACGAGCATCCGGTGGCGGTCGCTGCTGAGTCTTTGCTTGAGCTGACCAACCGATGCAACGGTGTGACCGTCAGGGGATGCGATGGCTTGCCGGACGGTACGTTCGAA
>WJMI01000251.1 GCA_014728015.1 Chitinivibrionales bacterium
ATTATGCATCTTTGGCCACACCTTCCTTGCATGCTAGTCATGACTGAGCCAATGGATCAGTCCCCAGTCATCATATTCGTCTTCCCAATTCCAGTCTTCATAAGGCTCACCGTAGGTTTCGAAGAGGTCATGCACAGCATAATGCGAACCCACTGAGCCCAGCAATGCGTGTCCCAGTTGTGGGTTGATCTTCCCCTGGTTCTTTGTCGCGTTGTACCCTATCTTCTCGAGGCCGAACCGCAATCTGACTCTCTCCGCTTCAGCTATGTTCCCTTCGGCAAACATCCGCTTTTGGTATGCCAGAAGATAACGTTGCTCCCCCTTAGAACCCTCCTGATCGACCCCTGCACCTCTCCATGTAACATCTGCGCCGTAGCGTATCGCATGTCCCTGCCACGTATAGGATGCAAACTGTTTTGACGCCACTATCGCTTCCGCCCTTGTTATCGAATCAGCTGCGCCGGTTAAGTCGTATGCCCGAACATGAGCTTCACCACGCAACTCTCCTTGTCGCTCACCAATCGATTCGGCGAAGAATCCGCCCGTAGCTTCATTCCACGTATCCCAAAGGCCCTCCCTGAAACCGAGCCAGAACCCGCCCTCTGCCTTTCCTTCAGTAGAATACACGGTTGAGATGCCGCCCGCACTGGATAGGAATTTCCTTTTTTCGTGTAGGAAGAGGCGGGAAATCAAAACCTGCTTTACGGATGGCCAATATTCAGGTATGAACCCAGACATTCCCCGTGACTTCAACCTTCTCCTATTTCCTAAAATTGGCATTTATCTGCCAAAAAGCAAGCATTGCGCATAGCTCACGCATGAAGCTTTCGGCTCAAGTGAAAATATCCTGTATTCAGTTGACCAGACTGCTCAGGAACTCAGTGTCGTAGGTCAGCTCTCTCGGGGTATTAACGGGCGGCGGCAGCGGCGGGGCCCGAGCAGAATGCTCTTTCCAAAGGTCGCAGTGTTTGAGGATCTTCTGAATTACGTCGCTTTGGTCGAACAAGATCATCCCCCTAACAATGCGTTAACCCAAGGACGGAACGCGGGGCCCCATTCGCTTACGCGAATGCCCGCGTCCGCCGGGTATGCGTTCGTTAGCGAGAAAATCAGATTTCTTGCCCACAAAGTATCTTTTTGTTATGAAGACAACCCGCTATTTCGATTTCAGGCGAACACGGCCTGATCGAGCGATGATTTCTGATGAATGGATAAAACGGGTTATTGAAAATCCCCTTTGCCGAAAGGTACAACGGGATGGTAGAATTAAGCTGTGGGGCAAGATCGAAGAGGCTGAAGGCAAATACTTGCGTGTGATTTTGCTCAGTGATGGTGAAACCGTTCACAATTCGTTCTTCGATCGGTCCTTCAGGGAGAAAGAATCATGAAAGTTCGCTACTTTTCAGACACAGATACTGCCTATGTAGAGTTCAGTGAGAACGATTCTGCAGAGACGCGAGAAATTAACGAGAATATCTATATCGATCTGGACCAAAAAGGCAATCTGGTTGGCATGACTATCGAGCAAGCAAGCACTCAGGCCAACATATCCGAGATTTCGTTCCTTCAAGATCAGCAAAAGGCAGCATAGCTCGGCACAACGGCTCACTTCATTTGCTGCTTGCACTTTCTGCATTTAGCGTCAAACGCCTCCGCGTCAATGTGTTCTGCCATCTCCCATAATCGTCGCATCGTGTCCGGGGCACGTTGTAGCACCTTGGGCGACCGGCTGTAGTAAGTAAGCTCAGCATTGTATTGCATAATGAATTGCCGATTTGATTCTTTTTACTGGTGGAGTTTTTGCGTGCCCAGGCACTCAGCTCCATTATGGCTGGGGGCGAGATAGAATGAGGTGGCCGAATGCTCAATGAGCAATGTGTTCATTGAAAAAGACGGGCAGCTCTTTGCCCCTCCGCTGGCGTGTGGGTTGCTGCCCGGTGTTCTTCGCGAGCGCCTGCTCAAAAGCGGAAAATGTATCGAGAAGGTGCTCACGCTTCGCGACGTTCGCGGGGCTGATGCCGTGTACTGCGGCAATTCGGTGTGGGGCCTGGTGCGGGCGCACCCGGCATTCTGATCAGACAGCACCATCACCGAGAAACGGAACGCGCAATGGAAGACTCACCAAGAATACTGATACAGAAGAATGGCCCATACAAGGTGGAGGGTTCGGTACCGCTGGCGTCCGAAGTGGCGGAGACGGATTTGTACCTTCCCACCGGATGGAAAAAAGAGCAGACCTTCCCCACGCGGTCATCCTATCTTCTGTGCCGCTGCGGAAAATCCTCCCGCATGCCATTCTGTGATGGCGCGCACAGCAAGAGCGGGTTCGACGGCACCGAGACGGCATCCAACGAGAGTTTCGTGTCGCAGGCGCAGCGCTACAGCGGACCGGGTTTGGATCTCGACGATGCCAAGGCGCTCTGTTCGGGCGCGCGCTTCTGCGATAGAAAGGGTGGCACGTGGCATCTGGTGGAGAAATCTGATGACGCGGAGGCTCGCGGGATTGCGCTCCAGCAGGCCTGCGACTGTCCCTCGGGCCGCCTGGTGGCTATCGATAAGGAATCGGGTGCGCCGATTGAACCGGAGCTGCAAAAGTCCATATCGGTAACGCAGGACGCTGGTGCGCGCGCAAGCGGCCCTTTGTGGGTGAAAGGCGGTATCCCGGTGGTGTCCGAGAAAGGCACCGAGTACGAGGTGCGCAACCGGGTGACCCTGTGCCGCTGCGGCAACTCGCGCAACAAGCCCTTCTGCGACGGGAGCCACATTGCGACCAAGTTCAATGATGGTGCTCTTGAGCAGTGATGCACCGGGACGGCGTGGCCTGGGATTTCCAGTTTAACCGACGCGGCAGATAGCCGGCCTTAAGGTATTAAGGATAGTCCGTCCCCAAAGTTCACGCAATCGACTACACACAAAATGGCGGCTTTGTCACGCCCGAGCCGCTCGGCACCGGCGCAGATCCCTACCCCGCCATGCACGACACGCCTGAACCCGAGGTGCTTGATACACTCGTCGAACAGTCGGTTAGTTATTTCCGCCGGCGCGAAGAGGTTGTGATGTCGTCATGGAACCCGGCAGCATCTCCGCAAGTCGTCTGAGCTGCCGGGGATTCCCCATGGAGACGGATCGTATTCGGGATGGGGACGGACTAAGTTTTTCAGTTTAGGGAGGCGGGGCGTAGCCGGCCTCAAGATATCAAAAATAGTCCGTCCCTGTTTCACTTCTTCCTGGATAGTGGCTGTGCTTACCGCAGAATACTGAGCTTGCGTACCGCCACACCGTCGCGGCTCTGTACACGCAGAAAATAGACTCCTCGACCCATATCGACGGGCAACGTGTGCATACGCATGCCCTGAATACATTGGCGTGCAATCGTGCGCCCGAGCATATCGGTCAGCTCGAAGGTATGTGCTCCGGCCTCTTGCACGCTCACACGAACACCATACGCCGTTCGTTGTACCGATATCACCGAACGGGCGCCAGGTTGTGGTACAGACGCAGCGACGACATCCGAAGGTGCCGCGCACCCATTGGCATACTCGTTGAGCACATTGAGCTCGGAAACATCCCCATACCCGCAGTATTGCCCATCGGTCAATGGAGTCTTGAGCACGGCGATACGGTCCAGCTTGAAGTTATCTTCGCGATTGACCAGGGTGACAGTATGCTCGCCCGCTGACGGGATTTCGATGTCCAGTGGCCCACAATGACACCCTTCGCCGCACTGCCACTGAGCGGCCCAGTTAAACGTCGCAATCTTGGGTGCATAGATAGCCTCTTTGCCGGAGCTGGGCGTAACAGCGGAGCCGCTAATCTCCAGATGCACGCCGTTGTCCTGCGAGTTGGTCGCATAGTTGCGAATGTACAAATAGTAGGTACCGGCCTGGGGGAAGTTCACGGTGTAGTGAACCTTTCCGCTCCCCGTTACTTTCATGTAGCCGGTGCCGCTGTACCCGCTCGTGGAGTTTTCCTCTACCCAGCCGCCGCCCTCGATGTTCGAGTACTGCTCCGCTTCCACCAGGTATGCCCACTCATCGCCGGCGGCCGATTGCACCGTAAGGCTGACGGTGGCCTCGTTGGACGCTTTCCCGGTGGATTGATCGGTCACGATCCACGTGAATGCGTCGCTTCCCGAAAAGCCTTCGTCGGGCGTGTACGTCGCATCGTTGCCCGCCAGCGAGACACTGCCGTGTGCCGGGGGTGCTGTTACGGTGTAGGCGTATGGCCCCGAGGTCGATGAGGATATAGACAATGACACGGCAGCCGTCTGTCCCATCGCCACCGTGACATGTTGGTCGTTGGCCGTTGGTGCCGGGATATCGGCGGTTACGGTTACCGTGGCGTTGGCGATCAGCCCTGCATGGCTTTGGGCAGTGGCCGTTACCGTGAACTCCCCTTCGGTTCCGTCCGAGGTGAACTCGCCCGAAGCGCTTACGCTCCCGCCCCCGCCGAGACTCCACACGACCGCCTCGCCGTTCATGCTCTGCCCGTATTGGTCTTTTACCGTGGCAGTAAATTGCTGTGTTGCGCCGGTTTGGATGGTAACCGAGGAGGGCGTGAGTGAAACCGAGCTGGGCACGGACGGCTCGGTGGAACCGCCGTAAATCCACACCGCCACCTCGCCGTCGATACCCGATGGCGCCAAGAAGGTGTTCTCGCCGTCTGCGGCATTCTCGGTGGTCGTCTGTTGCGAACCGTCGTCGATGTCGAGCCATTGCAGGGAATAGGTGCCTGCTCTCATGCCCTTGACCCCCATGTCGCCAACCAGGTTATCTGTGTACGCAATGTATGACACACCCTCGCGGGCCAGCACCCACCGCGAACTGCCTGCCGCCAGATCATCGCGCGGCACCATCTCGTTGATCGTGGTCGACTGCGCAAAATCGGTTAGGGTGGCGCAGTCGTCGTACTTGCCCTGTTCGTTCCACGACGCCTCGTCACTGACGCGACCCATCCACAAGACCTGGATGGCGCTCGCGCCGCCCATGAGCGCAGCCCAGTTCCACTGCCGCACCGTGGCGCGATCCTGTTTGGCGTGATCGGCAATCTCGGCGCAGTTGACAATCGCGTTGCCGCCGACGTTGTTCCATGCCGACACAAAGCCCGAGTGGATACTGCCTGCGTCTCCCTGGTTGTACTGTACCAGAAACATTTCGAGATTGCTGTCGGAGTTGAAGTCGAACGATGTGGAAGAGAGCTGATGGACACCAACGATGTGGTCGTAGTCGTCGACCGCCTTGATGCGCGCGGCTACTTCTTTGACAGCTGCGCTCGAAAGGGCCTCGCTGTACTCTTCGGCAACGCTCCATATCAGGAGCTTGTGGTGCTCGAGCTTGTTGACAATTCTTTCGACATCAATCTCCCACCCCGATGGTCTTGCATAGGAATCATCATAGAAAAAGAATACCGTGATTATGCCGGCGTTTTCGAGTTCAGTGATTTTCTGCTCCCATATATCGAGGGTGTTATCCAGCGCAGTGCCCGTGCCTGGACTGCCGCCACCAAAGTCGGCGAGGTAGGCGGTGATGTAGGTGCAGCGAGCGCCCCTGCCCACCAAGAGGTCGATATTGGCGTCGGTGTTGTTGTAGAAAAAATCCTCAGGGTCACCGGGTCCGGCAAACACGCAGGGCTTGAGTATCTGCCTCCCTCCTACCGAGATGTAAGTATCGTGGTACACCATGCGGCCCGGATGGTCCGGATCTATAGCGATCTGGCCCGGTTGGGGCGCAGCCAGAACGCCTGCGACAACCACGCAGCCAATGAACAGAAGCATCCTGGTATATGTGGATAAGCTCATGGTACCCCCCTTTGCGGTTAGTTGTTCTATGGCGGGCTCGCAGCGGATGAACGCAAGGCATCAATCTCGCTGGTTTGCCGTTCGCCCTTGCACCAAGATATGGCGAAATGTCCGGAAATTTGGTATAATTGGGGGTGCGAAAGTTCTAATTAGAATCAAAAGGGTCAGATCGATATATGCCTAAACCAAAAGACCTGTCGCCATCAAATGCCTTGAGCAAATGGGTTGTTCGGCAACTTGAGACTTTGAAGCCGGGGGACCTTTTGCCACCCGATCCACAACTCGCCCGTCGATTCGGTATCTCTCAATCCACGGTCAAGCGGGTGTTGAAGAAATTTCGAGACCAGGGTCGACTTGCCCGCGTGCGGGGCAAGGGGACATTTGTACCGCAAGAAATGCAGGCCGCCTCGGCAGCACCCGCCGGCCGTATCCGCTCAGTCGATTCGGTGGCCCAGCTTCTCTACGAACAGGTCTGCGCCGGCGCGCTCAAACGCGGTGAAACGCTGCCACCGGTGAAGCACTACTCGCTCGAATGGAATGTATCGCGTGCAACTGTCATTGCGGCTCTGCGCGTGCTTACCCGGCGGCAAATCGTGCACAAGCTGGGGCGAAACTATGTTGTTGGGGCAGCCACGGAATTGGTGCTTCGACATCCACGTCGTGAAATCTTCTTTTTCCATGTCCCCGCCGCGCCGCTCGCCCGCCTCTATAATGACCACACATTCACGTTGGGATTTCGCGCTATGGAAAACGAGCTGCTCAGGCAGGGCTATGCCTTCACCTATGTGCCCGCATCCTCCTTCGACCACTTCTCGCATACGTGGAAGAGCAGCCGCCGCTATCCCCACGGTTTGTTCCTTGCGTATCTACGCCAAGAAGAATACGATGGCATCGCGCACCAACTTGGTGAACTGCTCAAGCGCGCGGGCACACAACGTCCGGCCGTGCTTGTTGCGGGGAAAGTGACGGCGCGGCGCCTGCCGCACACCCACTACTTTAATCACGGACATGCCAACACAGAACTGTTCAGAACACTGGCGTCGTACATTCACCGCAATCGGTTCGAACGCCTGTTCGTGTGCTACGACGAAAACGACCACTACGATGTGACCGTATACAGTACATTCAAACTGTGGATGGAGACGAAACATCTGGACGAGCGGATACCGGTTCGCTATCTCGTCCGCAACGAAACCCACCGAAGCGAGACATCTTCCCAATACCGCGCGCGACTACTCACCCAGTTCGGGCCCGGCTACATACAGCGGGGCATCAATAAATATAGCGGCGTAAACGAGCAGCAGATGGCCTCCGATATCGAGTTGGTTGATGATTTTAGGCGCGAATTTCGTCGTGCGCGCAAAGGGGACGTGTGGGTCTTCTTTCGAGACCATCACGCGGTCGAAGCCATCGAGTCAAATGAACGGCTGTGGACACGCATCCGCTCGGGGTGTGGAGTGGTCGGCACCGAGAACGATCCCGCTTTTCTCGACAAGGCGCTGTCCACATGCGTGGTGGATCAGCACACGCTCGGCTATCTCATGGCGCACGCTATTATCGGGGATTTCCCTGTTGCCAGAAGCAGCAGGGGATACCTGAATGCGCCCGTCATGATGTTGGAGCGTTCTACAACACCGTAAGTAGAGACACGCATACCGCGCATCCCGACGAAATTCATGCACAGGTCGGGCTAATTCTGCAGCAAATACGCCTCGATAAACTCATCTATATCGCCGTCGAGCACGGCCTGCGTGTTGGAGGTTTCGGTCTCGGTGCGCAGGTCCTTAACCATGTTGTATGGATGCAGCACGTAGGAGCGAATCTGGCTGCCCCATTCAATCTTTTTCTTGTCGGGTTCTTTCTCCGCCCGCGCCTTCTCTTCTTCTTCCTTGAAGTGCTGCTTGACACGCGCCTTCAGGATGCGAAGCGCCGTGGCGCGGTTCTTCATCTGGGAGCGCTCGTTTTGACTGATAGGCATTTTAATTTCAGGGCAGCGAACAATTTGAGCCTCCAGGCTCGCTGGTCTTCTTGACAATAGCCCGTAGTTTTGTCCCTCAGGAACTTCCAGACTATCGGCCTCCATCCTGAATATCGTTGACAGAACGCTCGAAAATCAAGTTTTGGCAACAAGACGGGCTGGGCCATATTTACAGGCGGGACATCAGACGCAGGTCGTGTCGAAGAACTCATAGTCGACGGTAGGTTCGGCGACCTGAGGCAGAGGCTCAGGCTCGGGTGGTGGAGCCCTTGCAGCAGGCTCTTTCCACAATCCCGCTGCAGCAAGCCACAGCCGAATAAGGTCGGTATTTTCCCGCTCGACAACCCGCTCGCGAGCAATCGTTTTTCGTCGGCATCCGCCGCCCGTGCCTGGCGTTTGGAAAAAAAGTCGGCATCGGTCTTGCCGATGGCCTGTTTCGGATCGTCCAGCCCGAGCATGCGCGCCTGCGCCTCGTTGATCCGTATGAACCGTCCCTCGGTGTCCTTGAAGTAGATAGTGTCGGGGAGAGTATCCATCAGGACGTGAAGGAGACGTTGCTCGCGCGCCAGCGTCCGCTCGAGCCTCTTCCTTCTGTTGACTTCCTTGCGAAGCTTGTCGTTGATCCCGGTGAGTTCGTCGACCTCCTGGCGAAGCGATTTCTTCCGGCTGCGTGTTTCCGCGCGGGATGCAGCGGAACGGGGCACGCCCCGTTTTGGGCCCTTTTTGTCGCGTGAGCGTGGAGGTTTTTTCATTGTAGCCTGTACGAGGAATGCACCGAGCCGAGCTGTAGAAAGGATAAAGCCCCGATGCCACCTAATCTAAGCAATGTCGGGGCTTCATGCCAACTCAAAACTCAGGCGGGGAATTCTAGACGGTACGGTCGTTTTCCGTGCTCTCGTAGTAATCGAACCCCTTCCCGAGCTTCTCCATGAGCGGACGGGTCACCTCGTTGAGCTTCTCCGCGATGTCTGCAGGCAGGGGCTGCCCGGCCGCCTTCACGTTCGCTTCGAGCTCCTGTTTCGTGCGGGCGCCCACGAGCGCGCACGTGATCGCGCTGTTTGCCAAAGCCCATTTCACTGCAATTTCGGGCATGGTCATGCCGCTTTCTTTCATGACCCTGCGGATACCCGCCAGCGCTTCGTTTGTCTCTTCTTCGGCGCCCTCTTCGCCGTGACGGCACAGCTCGGTGCTCGTGCAGTTGAAATGCCGCGTGCGGCGCTGGTACGGCGGCACGTCCGACAGAGTGGGATAGATATCCGCCAGAAGGCCCTGCAGAAGTGTCATGTATCCGATTGTGCCCATGCCGTACCCGACGGTACAGGGGAGTGTCTCGAGTTCTATCGCACGGGTAAGCAGGCTGTAGGGGAGCTCGTTCAGTACGACCTCGCCCAGAAACGACTCAATGCCCTTGAGCCGGGTGGCTGCGAAATTACTCACCCCGATACGGCGAATCTTACCCGATGACCTGAGCGTGAGCAGTGTATCAAGTGCATCGTCAACCAACGGCGGGTTGCTTATGACAGCCTCGTCTTCGGTAAAATGACGGATCGAGTGCGGATGAATCGGCCAGTGAATCATGTAGATGTCGATGTAGTCCGTGCCGAGCCGCCGAAGCGATGCTTCGCAATGTTCGACAAGCATGTCAGGGTAGCAATTACTGGGCGATACTTTGGTGCCGACAAGCACCGTGTCCCGGGGGATGCCCTTCAGCGCCAGGCCAAGCGACTCCTCGCTTCGTCCTTCGTTATACGCCTCGGCCGAATCGAAATAGGTGATGCCGAGGTCGACCGAATACCGCACGACTTCATCGACGTCTTTCTGGTTCTGATCTCCCCAGTATTTGCCGCCGCCGAATGCCCAGCATCCCGCGCCGAGCGCCGATAGTTTGAGATCGTGTTTGCCGCATTGTCTCTGCTGCATCGTAGTACCTTTCTTGTGCTGCCGTCATTCCCGCGAAGGCGGAAATCCATAATTCGATTGCCGTGAACCGGTTCCCCGCCTGCGCGGGGATGACATGCCAGTGTTAGGCTCGCATTGGCACGCCTCCGTGTCTACCTATCTGTTGAACTGCATAACGGCTTTGACGCCTTCACTCTCCTCGATCGCCTTAAAAGTCTCTTCCCACTGGTCGATGGTTATCCGGTGGCTGATCATGGGTTCCATTTTCAGCGATTCCTGGCTGATCATGGCAATCACCGCTTCCCAGGTCGGCCAGTTGTGACTGAACGTGCCCTGAATTCGTGCCGCCTTGGAAAGCAGAGGATCCAGACTGAAATCGACGGGTTTGGGTCCCCATCCGATCTTGGTTATCTGGCCCTGCCGCGCGACGGCGAATACCGCAAGCTCGAGAGCCTTCGAATTGCCGGCGGCATCAACGACCAGCGGACATCCCAATCCCTTTGTCATCTCCATGACTACCTCTTTGGGGTCTTGCTTCATCACATTGATAATCCGGTCGGCGCCAAGCTGCTTCGCGACCTCGAATCGCGGTGCATCTTTGTCGACACCCGCGACCATGACGGGGCCGGCGCTGCAGGCTTTTGCTATCTGAAGGGCGAACAACCCGACAGGCCCCGGCCCGATAATCAGGACCGGTGTTCCCGGACGGACGTCGGAGAGCACGACAAGGGCCTGATACGCGACACAGGCGGGCTCGGTCAGGCATCCGTAATCGAAGTCCACGTTGTCGGGGAGGTGATGAAGGCATCCGCGGCGAACCTTGACATAGTCGGTGAAGGCCCCGTCGACGCCGTATCCGAATCCCTTACGTTTCGAACAGAGCTGGTAGTTACCGGTGAGACACTGCGGGCAACTGCCGCAGATTTCGGCACCGGTTTCCGATACGACTCGATCCCCCACTTTCCAATCGGTAATGTTCGCACCGACCTTGTCGATGACGCCGCAGAACTCATGGCCCTGGATAACCGGTACGGTCACGGGGTTCGCCATCTTGTGCCGCCACATTTCGATGTCCCAGCCGCATATACCGACAGCCTTGGTTTGCAGAAGGATATCGTCGGGGCCGATCTCGGGCATGGGCACGTCGGCAATGCGTACTTCACCGTCCTTGTTGCCATATTTGACCAGTGCTCTCATCGTAGTTCTCCTTCGGTTTTTGTACATGTTGGTGGCGAGTGATTGGTGACGGGTGATGGGTGAATCGTGGTTCGTGACACGTGATTCGTTGGACGGTGGCTGGCGCGCGCAGCGTAAAGTAGTCTCCCTTTGTGCCCCTCCCGATGTCCTGGCCCCTGCCTTCTGACTTCTGGACTCTGTTCTCCGCCTTCTTTCCTATGGTTTCAGAATGACCTTCATCAGGCCGGGTTCTTTCTTGTGTAGCCGCTCGAACCAGGATGCACCTTCCGACAGGGGCGCAACCGCGCTCGTGAGCGCATCCACGTTCACCTGCCCGCGCGCGATCATGTCGAGACAGGCCGGATACTCACCACTCGAGGCGCATGAGCCGAGGAGCGTCAACTGCCGGGTGACGACCGCCTGTAGAGGCAGGTCCACGGTCGGCGACAGGTTACCGACCAGCGTGAGAGAGCCGCCTTTACGCAGACCGTCGACGGCCGTTCGAATCGTGGGCGTGATGCCGACGACTTCGAACGCAACGTCCGCCCCGCGACCGGAGGTCTCCGCCTTGATTTTCTCAATTGCATCCGCATCGGCCACTATCCCCTTGTCCGCGCTGAGCGTGCAGGCGAGATCGAGCCGCCCCTGGTCCACATCCACTGCAAGTATCTTTCCGCATCCCGCGGCGCGCGCCGCCTGAATAACGAGAAGTCCGATCATGCCGGTGCCCACCACAAGGGCCGTGTCGTTGAGATGCACGGGGGTGCGTTCCACCGCATGCACGCCGATGGACAGCGCTTCGACCATGGCGGCCTGCTCAAACGATGCGCCGTCGGGGAGGCGATACAGGATATGCTGAGGCACCGACACGTACTCCGCAAACGCGCCGTGCTGGCGGTACTCATCGCACGATACGCCGAGAACACGGCGGTTGTCGCAGAGGTTGATCAAACCCTTGCGGCAGAAGTGGCAGGTTCCGCAATAGACCGTTGAGTCGAATGTCACGCGATCGCCCTTGTTCCATCCGGAGACATTTGCGCCGATGTCGTGAATCACGCCGGCTGCTTCGTGTCCCATGATGATCGGCGGCTGGCGGCGGCCCGTGGAACCGTCCATCCCGTGCACATCGCTTCCGCATATTCCTACGGCCTTCACCTGGATGAGCACATCGTCCGGACCCATGTCCGGCTCGGGCATGTCTTTGTACACGAACGTGTTGTACTCTTCGAGAACGAGTGCCTTCATGAAGTTTTCTCCTTTATGACTCCAATGGTCACGAGCAGGTTCGCGAACCGTCGCTGTTCTCCCGTTGCGATAACGAGCGTGGTGGCGGCATCGCCGACCTGATCGTAAAAATCGAATCGCTTCTTTGCCTCTATCGGCGTGCCCTGCGGCAGGAGCCGTGCGAACTCCTCATGGATGTCCTGCGCCTCTGCGGAGGGCGGTACCATGACCGTCGCGGATTCAATCGGGACCGTTTCGACAACCGCGCTGAGCACGTCGGTGACCCTCACCATCCCGGGCATCAGATTGAGAAAGACCTTCTGTGCCGCGGCCGGGGCAGCCGTGGAAAACGGAAAATTGCCGTCGGCAATGAGCACCCGCGCCCCGTGACCGGCCGATGCCAGCGCGTGAAGAATCTGCGGGTGAAGGAGCTTTGTCTTAAGCATCACCGTTTTCAGTCCTCAATCGTTCTCCCACCATCGTTCGACTTCCCGCTGTATCTCCTGGTACAGAAGCTTCATCTGATCGCGGCGAAAGCGCCGTCCGCCCGGCGCCGAGCGAAACGGCCCGCCCCAGTTGTGCGGCGACGGTGACTGCGCAAAGTCGAGTGTTGCCGCGACAATACGCGCTTTGCCCACGCGCAGCTTCCGAACGTTGCTGTACGTGCGGGGTGCATTGGTACACACCGACACGTCGGTATTCTTCCCTCCAGCTTCGAGACCGGCCGTGTCCCAGATTCCGCACGGCGCGAGATTGCCGTCGCAGTTCCCCCAGTCGCTCGCCACAATACGCACGCAATTATCGGCTGCGCGCGCATGCATGAGGCTTCGGTAGTAGAGCACGTTGGGAAACAGGATCACTTCGGCGCCCTTCAGCGCCAGAAGCTCCGCGACATCGGTGAACCAGCTGTCGTAGCATATCAGGATACCGACGGTGCCGAAATCCGTCTTGAAGACCGGTACGTCGGCACCCGGCGTGATGCCCTCGTCGAGAGTTTCCGGACTGAACGGATGGATCTTTGAGAAATGCCCGACCCGTTTGCCCGTGCGATTGAAGAGAAGTGCGGTATTGTATATCGTGTCCGTCTTTCGGTCCTTGTAGACAATGCCTCCCGCCACGTACATCTTGTACCGTTTTGCCTTGCGTGCCATGAGTTTTGCCGAAGGGCCGTTGAGCGATTCGCGCGTGTGCCCGTTCATGTATTCGGGGAGAAGCACAAGGTCGGCGCGCTGTTTTCCCGCCGCATCGAGCACTTTCGCCCAGTCCGCATCATGCGGCCTGCCTTCGACCGCACAGAGCCGGACAGGACGCGGTGGAATTGGAGCGCATTTCTCGAGCGATACGGATTCGATCCAGACTTTTCCGCGCGCGCTGTACCGGAAGTAAATCCTGATCTCGCCGTCCATCGTGCCGCGGCCCGGCACATGAAACGTCTGCTCGCCGCTTGCCCTGCCGCGTGCGAGCTTTTTGTACTTCTGAATGCCGTTGTTGAGCTTCTGCGGATTCCGGCCGAACACGACAAACAGAAGGTTTTTGTGCGGGTTAATGTCCGCCGACATGCGGAACCGGACTTTCAGCCGGTAGGTCCGGCCGCAGTCGAGACGAAGCGGCGCGGCAACATGTCCGACACAGTTGTCGCGCCCGTTTCCCGCGGCCACAAGCACGTTTCGGCCGGCGGATTTCGAAAGCCGAAAGACCGGTGTCAGTACCGGGCG
>WJMI01000252.1 GCA_014728015.1 Chitinivibrionales bacterium
CTGTGTCTGTCTACTCGGTATAATCCTCCCCAACATCCGCGGGCGGGGCGGGCTCGTATGACGGCTCATACGACGGCGCTGCCGAAGGTGCCGCGCTCTTCTGATGCGTGAGCAGCCACGGATAGAGATCTTCAAACTGGTTTGACCAGCATTTCATATGATCGCCGCCGTCGGGCCGCACGTATTCCACCTTGCCGCCGCACGCCTTGAGCGCCTCGACCATTTCATCGGAGCCTTTCACCGGCATGACCTCGTCGCCCTCGCAATGGTACACCCATGTGGGGATGTGTTTCACCTGGCAGACCTCGTCGGGATTGCCCTCGCCGCACAGCGGCGCGATTGCCGCGAACCTGTCTGGATACTTGACCGCCATTTTCCAGGTCCCGTACCCGCCCATGCTCGCGCCGACACAATAGATGCGGCTCTCGTCCACCGCGTAATTCTCGACGACATGGTCGATAAGCCTGTCGACTTGTTCGAGGAATTCATCGTAGTACCACAGCCCGCGGTCGAGGGCATAGGGGATCTGGAAACCGCGCGGTCCGGGAAGCTGCGGCGAGATGACGATGAAGGGGAAGTCGGGACGCTTCTTACCGGCCAGCTGGGCGGGCAGGCCTACGGCGCGAAGTGCATTCACGTTATCGCCTTTTTGACCTGCTCCATGCAGATGAAGAATGCAGGGGTACTCCTTCTCTGTGTCCCCATAGTCTTTCGGTATAAAGAGAAGGTATTTCACCCATGTGAACTGATGCTTGCTCTGGCCCGTTTCGACCCATTTGCGTGGATTATCGGGTATTTCGTCGCGGATTTTTTCTGCTGTCGAGAGTTGAACGGCAACAATGATAATGAGCGCTGCGGTCAGTATGCCACGTGCGGGCGTACACCCTATTCTCATTAACGGCCTCCTTCTTTCGTTTGGCATGGTAGCGCCTTAGTGTATCCTTCGATTGCTAATGGCCTTGCAGACCGCCTAGAACATATACATAAGTTTTAGTTGCCAATACCAGTCGGTTGGCTTAGTTAGCAGATCGTACCGTGCTGGTGCCCAAGGGTCCGTTTGCACGCGTAAGTGATCGCTTGCTATACGGAGAGCGATCAAAAAGGTCTTTGGCTTTCCAAACATCTTCTCAATGTCCACTGACCACTTCAAATCATCTTCGTGGGGCGCAAATGTCGTATCCGAACCACCTCCAGGCGTTGATACATAGTATTGATCGAGGTTGGTTGGGCACGGATCAAGTTTTTCCCGAATGAAATAGTAGTCATGCCGATAGGGAGACTTGAAATACTCCAATTCAACCGAGAGACGATCAAGGAGTTTGAACGTAGGGAAACAGAATCCTGCTGTTAACGGAATGCGCTCGGCAATATTCTCATAGAAGAGGGGGTAATCCTTGACGCCAATGATGGCGGCTTCGCCGTAGAGCATGAGATCGTTGTCTCCGAATACGTCGGCATAAAAGAATCTTTTTATGTCAAACATCAGCCGTCCGCCTACCTTGATGCCGCGATGGGTCAAGTAGGCGACAGTGTCGGGTATGGCATTTCCCGCCGTGTCAACACCAATGGAATCTGTCCCTAAAACAATGTTAACCGATTGCCCTTGATACCACTGATTTCTTGCTTCCTCCAGGGTAAATGCCTTTGCTTTGCCTGTTGCGTCTGATTTCCCCGGTGTGGTCAGTTCCTTATTGAATGGGAAGAGACGGTAGAAGTTTACGCCTGCGCCGATTTCTAGAATTTTCTTAATGCTGATGCTTGCGCGGTAGATAATGGAGAAGTCAAACAGCGGCGGAAGGTCTGTCTCGCTTGTGACCGTGAGATGCTGCTTAAAGCTTCCTTCGTCGAGCAATGATAGCTGTGCGTCGAACGCCATGGCCCTTCCTTCGGCAAAATCATCTCCACCACCCCTGCCATACAAGATCGCCGGATATACCGGGCCGGTAAATAGATAGTTTCCGAAATTTGAGCGGTACACGTTCCAGTTGTTAGGATAGTAGCCGAGTTTGAGGTCAAGGAAGGGATTCGCGAAGTTGCCGACAGAGTACGTCAGGAAGAAATGGGAGACAAAAGCGACAGGTGTTTTATAGATGAGAGAAACGCCGGGAAGTGTTTGAACGCCTGGGTAGAAAAGTACGGTGCCGAAACCAATAACTCCCATCATTCTTTCGTTAAAACTGTGGGAGATGCTGGCAAGTATCCCTGGTTGCACGAGCCAGTTGTTTTGAAATTTGTTTGTAGACGTATCTGAAATAGCTTGAACCCGGCCATAGCTAAGCCATGCCGCGCCGTTAATGCCCGTGCTGCCTTCATACGGGAAAACACGCGACAGACAACCGGCGGTCAATACCATGACAGAAATAATGCGGATAACTCGCAGATTCACGAATTCCCCCTTCCAGGAGTGGCTTGGAACGTTCGCAAATTTACTTTTTTGAAACGACCATGAAACGCACGATTTTTGTATGACAGGCCGGATTTCAAGCATCTACGCGAGTAAGCGCACAACAGTCATCATGGGCCTCATGTGCTCGACACAGGTTGATGCTTTCTCGAGCGACGGCCGAATTGAGAGATGCATAAACACCGGCGCGGTACCTTGAACACGCTATACGAAATCGCCGCAAAACCCACCAACCACGTTGTTTGTCAAGCCCGGTTTGCCCTCGTTGTGAAGGTCTTATCGTGTTGGCTATTTAAAAAGGAGTACTTTCTTCATTTCCGAAACACCCGGACCTCTTGCCGCAACATGAAATACGCCTTTCCCCAAAGAGGGTACGCGAAAGAAAGCTTCGTGTGAGTTTTGCGTCACGGTTACAGCAATCAACTTGCCCCGGCTATCGAAGAGGCGCGCGCGGTATGTTCCCGCCTTTGTGAAGAAGATCTTCAGCTTTCCTGACGAATTAAATGTTGTGAAAAGCGCGTAAGATGCTTTAGGGTGTGCAACTCCTGGCTTCTTTGTGTCTGTCTGGCACAACGCCCTTGTAGGATCGCAGTTCCATTGGGATCCTTGGGCATTGTCATTACGGAAAACCCGGAGATTGGTGTTGTTCCACCCAATAAGACAGATCTCGTAGTCATTGTCGTTGTCTAGGTCAACGAGCTTTAGGGTGTTGTGCCCGTCGCCATGTGGGTTGCCTGCAACCGTTGTTCCCGTGAAATTCCCGCTTCCGTCATTTTCGTATGCCTTAAGCTCTAAGTTGCCTGTCGTAGAGGAAGCTACGGCATCTATGTCACCGTCGCTGTCAAGGTCAGCAGCATCAGCTCCATGGCATTGTCCGCCAACGCTCGGTAGCGGATGCTTGTTCCAGCTTGTGCTTGTGGGATCGCCGGGATTCTCGTACCATTCCACATTGTTGTTGTCATCGTGGCATCCGATATAAATGTCTTTGTCGCCGTCCCCATCAATATCGGCTATTGTGCAGCGGTCGACTCTCCTGCCGGCCCCCTCATTGATAGTATGCTCGGTCCAATTTGCATCGCCGTTGCCCGGGTTTTCCCACCACCTCAGATTTAGTCCGCCGGCGACATCCAAATCACCATCATCATCAATGTCACCAATGCCTATGCCTTCGTCAAGCGCATTTGTCGCGATTCGAGTGCTTGGCCATGTGGTATTCACAGGATCCGCAGGGATGGAATAATAGTGCCAGGACTTGTCGCCCCATGCAATCATGAATTCATTCAGGCCTCCCTGCACAAAATCTCGACACACATACCCTTCAAACGTATTGTGATCCGGTACGATGTTGGTGGCTACTGTGTGTTGCGTAAAACCGGATACGTCAATATCGTTGGTCTTAAACCAGAATAGCGAGTTGTTCTCATTTCCGATGATGTCTTCTATCCCATCCTGATCTACATCATATATCATATACCCTTTTCCCTGCGGAAGTGTCTTGTCCGTCCATGTTCCCGTCAAGTCTCCACCGGGATTCAGATACACGTGAGAATTGCCCACGAGATCAAGGTATCCATCACCATTAATGTCACCCCAATTAAGTCCCCACCCGTTGTCGTATGTGTTTCCAACATCGATGCGATGCCATTGGTCTAGAGCGGCAACAGCATTGCCACAGGTGGATATCACCACAGCACCAAGAATGAAGCTCGCCATAATGCCCGAAAACGATGAAAACCTACTCTTCGATTTCATCACGATCCTCCTTTGCGACACCAGTCAACTTAGCGCACTAGGCTATAACACTGACTCTAATCTACATTGCGTCCTAAAAGTCCGCCAACGCGAAATCGCATTGTTACTCTTGGAAAACGCACAAAGTCGACAATAGGCTATTTGGTCAGGTTTATCCTGAAAACAGCCTGATTCGTTCTATTTGTTATCCGGGCGATGTATATCCCTGATTGCGGGATCTTGATGCCCGACACCGGGGCGGCACCATTAGCGCGACCGATCAGGTGACCCGCCATATCGAATACCGCCAGCGAAACCTGCCCGGAACCCTCGCTCACCCGGAGCTTCCCGTTATGCACCGTCACGAAAGGAGAAGATGCATTGTTCCCGTGAAGCAGACCCTGCCTGTCCTCAACGGATGCAACCGGATGGTTGTTACGCCATACGAAAACCTTGCTGTCCTGCAGGTATGAATTGCTGACAATGTCAATGCCGCCGTCGCCGTTGAGATCGGCCGGCACCACGCCGATATGGCTCTGGCGCGAGCTGTTGGCGCTCACTTCCTTACGCTCAAACTGCCAGCTTCCCTCGTTGACCCAGATCTCGACCTTGCAGTTGCTCCCGCCCTCGCCGGTGACGACATCCAAGTTACCGTCATAGTCGAAATCCGCGACATGCATGCTCATGTAGCCGTGCGTGCACGAGCAGGTTACCAGCTCATGGGCGGTCCAATCAGGCGCCTCATAAATAATCACCTTCGCGCCGGTCTGTCCGAACTTCTCCTCTGCCATGACTACATCACCGTCCCCGTCACCATCGATATCAGCAATCTCCACACGGTCAACACTCAGACCGCTCGCGATATCGTGTTTGGTCCAACTACCCGCGATAGTGCCGGGATTCTCCAGCCACCATACCGTTGATGTGCCGCCGGCAATATCGATGTCGCCGTCCTCGTCGATGTCCCCGGCGCCAAGGCCGATGCTGCTGGAGCTGTTCAGGGTTTGGGTGGGCCAGTTGCCGGCCTCTGGATTGTCGGGGATTGTAATTGCCACTACGCCGCCGATGTTGACAATTATCGAAGGATTTTTTCCGTCTTCGAGGACCGCTACCTGGTAGCCCTGCAGATCCGTGTGTTCGGACTTTGAGATGTTGGCGACCTTATCTCTGGACCAGGAATCACCGTTGGCATCCTGCGCCTCACACCAGTACGTACCGTCGCCTGCCACCACGATGACATCACCGAATTCGTCACCGTCGACATCGACGATAGCGCAGGCATCCGCACCTCCGAGATCCTTGCGCACCCATCCGCTCTCGAGATCGCCGCCGGGACTCCGCCAGAAATACGAGCCGCAGACAATGTCAGCGTTACCGTCGCCGGTGAGATCTCCCGCGGCAATTCCATACGTGGGCCCGTCACCGCCGGCATCCAGCTCGATAGCGGTCCACGAGTCCAATTGTGCATATGTCAGCCCAAAGCAGAGCAAGAAAACAGGAAGGCCTCTCATTGCGGGCTCCTCGAAGTGGGAAATCTTCTTTCAGTAATAATATCGCTTAGTGCACTAAGATAGCCCACGGGACGGGAAAATGCACCAATAATACCTATTTATCGTTACCGGATACCTGCTATAACTGACAACGATGCTCCGGAGACCGTGGCCCGAGTTTCGCGGAAAACGTGGCAAATTCAGCTTTGCGGATAAAACCAGCATTTATGCGGTCTGGGTGTCTTCCTGAAGGCATTGGCGTTGCCATCGCGCCCTGTCCCTGAAATACACGATTTCTGCGACAATGAGGACAACTGCGGCGCCCACCAGAAACGCAGCGACAACAAAAGCAGATGCCCACACCGGAAAAAGCACAATCCACCAGGACCACTCAACCAATCCCGCAAGCCTGGCCCCGGACAGGGCGAAAGAGATGACGTATGCCCCTATGAGGCACGTGGTGATGAATGAGGAGGAGTCATCGTTGCCAACCATATGGCACCCCTTCTACGTTGTGGGCTAATTTGAGCGCATAAACTCGCGGCCCTATCCAACTTCCCTTCTCCCCCTTCTCAGCATGTAAGATATCCAAACAACGGGGGAAATGCCAACAGAAATCTGCGCACCAACAACAGCAAATCACGACAAATTCGCAATATCAGCGCAGCACAACAATCCTGTGGACCGTCGTATGAGATGGGGTGACGACTCTGGCAAAGTACACCCCTTGAGAAATAGTGCCGCTCGTGAGCGTGATGGTTCGCTTTTCCCGGGCAGATACTGAGGCATGAATCGCGCCGCGCATGTCCACGAGGACCGCGCGATACTCCGCGGCTTCAACACGCATCAGGATCCGCTTGCCAGGAAGCACGTAGATGTGGGGCACGGCAGGCGCACGGCCGGGCCGATGGAAGTCTATGGCCAGGTTCTTATGTATCGAAAAATCACCATTGGTAACCGCTTCAGCAGGACCATTGGGATAGCTGCATACGCGAATCCTGCAGTGATCGGATGCCGCGCTTCGGATTTCACCACCTATATCCACCGAGTCAGGCAGCGTGAGACAGTAATCCCCCCACATTGTGTCGCTCGTCGTTACAGCGCTGGTGCCGGTGATGGATGTCCAGCTTATTCCGCTGTCAAGCGATAGAAAGATTGACACACCATGGACGCATGCGGTGTCCGCATCCCAGCGAATACACAGGGCCCGGCCGGTTTCGAACACGTCACCGGGCCGGGGTTCGTGCAGGATAATGCTATCGTATACCGAGACAATTGCCTTCCCAAAAATGGCCTGGTCCTGCTGTGCCCGCGCCCGCACCGCATACGTTCCCCGCTCGCCCGTAGTCACCAGAACGCCTTCCGGACTGATACTGCCCCCGCCCGTGACTTCCCAGGTCACCCCTGCCTCGAACGGCTCACCGAACTGATCGGTTGGAGCGGCGGAAAAGGTTATGGTATCGACACCGAACACGGTAGCCTCGCCGGGAAACACGGTCACATCGAAAAGCCTGGGAGGGCCTTCGATCCTGAGCTCGACCGGCAACGTCGAAGGTGCCAGGCCGTCTCCGGCAATGGTGACCACTGTCTGATGAACGCCCGATTCGAGTATCTCCGGGGTTACCGTAGTGGTAATGACAAACCCGTTCGTATCACGGCGGGCGGAGATTTCGAGCCATGGCGCCTTGCTGCCCAGCTCCAGTGATTCGGGAAGCGGATGATAGCTGGTGAGCATCACCTCTCTTTCACGTGTCCCGCTGCCGTCCGAATCGAACAAAAACGCCAGCCCAGGCGGATCGAGCACGAGCTGCGGCCGGTGGCCGATCCACGCGTGTGCGTAGATGTCGTAGGTGTCAGGATCGTCAGTTACGCGCGCCCACTTCTTTACATAGGTGAACGCGCTGTCGAACATCCCAATGTAGATGTTATGGTGGACTGAGTCCACACTGCCGGGGCCGGCCAGCGTGAAAAACCGCGCGTCGTTGGACCACTTGGGAATCCACACCTTGGCGCCGTCAATGCCCGGCGCGTGATCGATGGCAATGGTCCGCTCGTTGGTCCCGCCGCTGTCGTAGAACACTATCTCCCGGTGCGTGCCTATCATGTGGAAGAACCGGTAGCTGTTGTCCGGCGCGATCATCGCGTTGCACCCCGAGCCGTATTTGGTAAACGTACCGTTGGGCAGTGTCGCGATACCCGCCTTGTTCCACGGGAACTCGCCGCCCGCGCGAGTGCCGTCGGCCGACACCCTGAACCGGATGGAAACCGGGGTCTTGTCCCACACGAGCTCTTTCACGTCGGTGCTGTCTATCAGGTACCGGCGGACACTGCTGCCGTAGACGGTGTCGCACACATACACCCATTCCGACCCGTCGACCGGATCCGCCCACACGCACAACCCGAACCCCTCGGCGAGCCGCCGCTTCCCGTTGCCGTTCCAGCCGACAACATACACGGCATTGGCCGGGCAATCGGTGTACACGACCCGGGACCCGTCGGGCGTGACCCAGGGATTGGCGAAGCTTGCGGGACCGTGAAGTATCTGATGCTCGCCGCCGGCGCGGGTGTCAAAACCCATGAGCGCGTAGTTGGCGGTCAGGGCATCGGCATCGGTCACCGCGGTGACACCCCGGGCCCATACGATCCGGGTATGGCTTCCCGTGATTGCCTCTATGTCGCCTGCCGTGTCCGCAAAGCAGATCCCCCAGGCACAAAAGCCTGCGAGGAAAAAGGCTCGCCTGACACGAGAAAGCATCACGTGATCTCCTGTCGGGAAAGGCGCGGGCCACGATGTGACGAGAGGGCAAAAATAGGCTGCGCCGGAGCGTGCGGGGAGGGGCGAGGGGTCACGCGGCCTGGTCGGAGCCGCCCTGGGATTCGTTGATCTCGAAGGAGCGAAGGGTCTGTTTTGGCGCCTTGTCCTTGTAGAAGCCCTTCCACAGATAAAAGAACCCCTCGAGCAGCTTCTCCGGCGTGAAATTCTTGGGACGAAACACCACGTTCCCTGTATTCCAGAGGTGATAGTTGCGATGGAGAATGCGGTTTTGCCGGGATGCTATGTCGCCAAAGGGAGTTCCCGGAAAAGGAGTATGGATGAAGAATTCCGCCAGGTCTATGCCGGCCTCGTCGGAGAACTTGAGAATCTTGTCGAAGATGCTGGGGTCCTGATCGTCGAATCCCACGCCATACGATGCAAAGAAATGGATGCCGGCATCCTCGATCATGCGCACGAGGTCGATGCATTCCTGCCACTGCGCGCGGGTGCAGTCGTGGCTGAAAAGGTGGCGGGAAACCGAGTCATATCCGAATACCGTATACATGGATGTCGCTCCGCCTTTTCGGAGCTTATCGTAGAATGACGGGTCCCGGGCCATCATCATGGTACTCGGCAGAAAAATGCTGACATCGAGCTCGGCGGTGCGTTCCATGATGCCGAGAATGAATTTCATGCTCTTCTTGCCGGGAATCATTACCGTATCGTCAGTGAAATAGAATTCCCGGTACGGCATGCTCTTAATATCTTCTATGATGCATTCCACCGGCCTGAGCCGGATAAGCGTCCCTTCCTTGTTGGGAATGGGGCACCCTTCGCACCGTACGGGGCAGCCCCGCGTGGTGATTACCAGATGTGCATCCCACTTGTACAGGTCGCGCGAGAAGATGTCCCGCCGGGGAACCGGCATCTGCGCCATGGGCAGGGGCTCGGTCGCGTGGTAGAACCGTTTGAGCGTGCCCCGCCGCAGGTCGTCCAGGATTTCGTGCCATACCGGCTCGACTTCACCGACACACACGGCATCGGCATGCTGGGCCGCCTCGGCCGGCATGCCGGTCGGGTGAATGCCGCCCAGGATGGTGGGCGTTCCGCGCAGCGCAAACTCGTCGGCGATTTCGTAGGCCCGCTGGGCCTGGGGCGTGAAACAGCTGATGACAACCAGGTCGATCTCTTCGTCGTAGTCGATCCGCTGGCCGACATTGTCATCGGTGAGATTGACCTCTATCTCGGGCGGGGTCAGCGCGGCAATGATGGGCAGTGCCAGCGACGGCGGCATGGTGTAGTCGCCGACGAGATGATCTTTGACCACCTGGCGCAACGCCTCATGCCCCTCGAGAAATTTCCGGAATTTGGGGTAGATGAGTCTCAGACGCATACTATGTCCTGTGGTATTGCGGCATCGGATACAAATCCGCGTGTTCCCGCGTGCGGTTCGGCCTCATGCCACGGCTTTTCGCGGCCTCAGAAACGAGCCAGATACCGGCTGCGCCGGCTGCGATACACGTTGGGGTGCGGGCGTACGTCAGGCTTCCGCCTGATCGAGCCAGTTCTGAAGAGCGGCGATAATTTTCTTGGCCTGATCCGCGCTCGATATGTTGAATTTCGCCTGCTGCCGGTATTCATCGTTGATTTTGCGGTACCGGCGGATTGTATATCGGTCGGGGCCGTAATTCTCCTTGCTCTTGTCCCATTGCTGGTACTTGAAAATGATCGTCGCCCAGGCGCCTTTCGACAGGATCTCCTTGTCGGTCTCCTTGACAACCTGCACGCCGTCTTCTTCGTAGTTGATCGTTATGTCGTTTACATTAGAAGCCATGCGGTACCTTCCTTGAAAGAGACACGATGCATACCCGCGCCACCATAAATTATATGCTGCGCCTTCACAGCGCGGAAAATGATGGCATAGCAACGGCTGTGGGCGCTCCGCTCCGCCAGGGGCGCGTCAGATCGCGGCCTGAAATCTCACCCGATCGCCGCGTGGTATTCCTGCACCGACCTCACCGGCGTGTCCCCCTTGCGGCGCTCGCCGATTCCCTTCGCCGATGCCATGGCCGCGGCAAGGGTGGTGATGTACGGGATACGGTGCTTGATAGCCGCCTTGCGTATGTAGGAATCGTCGTGCTGGCTCAGCTTGCCCGCCGGCGTATTGACCACGAGCTGGATCTTTCCGTTCGTGATAAGGTCGACGATATTCGGGCGGCCCTCGTGCATCTTGACCACGAGCTCGGAATCAACCCCGTTTTCCTTGAGAAAGTCGTGCGTGCCGCGGGTGGCTATGATGTGAAATCCCAGGGCGGCAAACTCCCTGGCCACCTCCAGGACCGCCGGGCGGTCCTTGCTCGAGACGCTGATAAGCGCGGCGCCTTCCAGCGGAAGTTTCTGCTTGGCAGCCTCCTGCGCCTTGTAGAATGCCAGACCATAGCTCTGGGCCATGCCGAGCACCTCGCCGGTGGAGCGCATCTCCGGCCCAAGCAACGGGTCCACTTCGGGGAACATGGGGAACGGAAACACCGCTTCTTTCACCCCGAAATGCGGAATCTTCTGCTGGACAAGCCCGATTTCCTTCAGCTTCCTGCCGAGCATGAGTTGCGTGGCGATACGGGCCATTGACACGTTGCATACCTTGGATACGAGGGGTACCGTGCGCGAGGCGCGCGGATTGGCCTCGAGAACGTACACGACATCGTTGCAGATAGCATACTGCATGTTCATCAGCCCGACCACCTTAAGCTCCCGGGCTATCTTCTGCGTATATTCGATAATCGTATCGATATGCTTTTTCGGAATGCTCACCGGCGGAATCACACAGGCGGAGTCGCCGGAATGCACGCCCGCCTGCTCGATATGCTCCATAACCGCGGGCACGAACGCATCGGTACCATCGGCAATGGCATCCGCCTCGGCCTCAGTGGCGTTTTCGAGGAATTTGTCAATGAGAATGGGACGTTCGGGCGTAACATCGACCGCGGCAGCAACATACCGCCGCAACATGCCCTCGTCGTATACGACCTCCATGCCGCGGCCGCCGAGTACGTATGACGGCCGTACCATCAGCGGATATCCGATGCGGGCCGCGACCTTCAGCGCTTCGTCGAGATCGGCGGCCATGCCCGAGTCAGGCATGGGCATCCCCAGCTTGGCCATGGTGGCGCCGAACCGATCGCGGTCCTCCGCCAAATCGATGGTCTGCGGTGTCGTGCCCAGGATACGCACGCCGGCATCGGCCAGTTCGTTGGCGATATTCAGCGGGGTTTGCCCGCCGAACTGGACGATGATGCCCTCCGGCTTTTCCTTTTCGTAAATGCTGAGCACGTCCTCCACCGTCAGCGGCTCGAAGTAGAGCTTGTCGGAAGTGTCGTAATCCGTCGAAACGGTTTCGGGATTACAGTTGACCATAATTGTCTCGAAACCTTCGTCCCGAAGCGTGAACGCCGCGTGCACGCAGCAGTAGTCGAACTCGATGCCCTGGCCGATACGGTTGGGCCCGCCGCCGAGCACCATGACTTTCCGGTTGCCGCTGCTGCCGACCATATCGGATGCGTTGTACGTCGAGTAGTAGTAGGCGGCATTTTCCACGCCGCTTACGGGCACGGGATGCCATGCCTCGGCCATGCCGAGACCGATTCGGCGCTCGCGGATCTCTTTCTCGGGAACGTTGAGCAGCTGGGACAGATACCGGTCGGCGAAGCCGTCCTTTTTTGCCTGTATCAGAAGGTCGTCAGGCAGCTTCTTTCCCTTGCAGGACAGGATTTTCTCTTCCAGCTCCACGAGCTCTTTCATCTGCCCGATAAACCATGCCTTGATGTGGGTCTTCTCGTGAAGGGCCTGTACCGTCGCGCCCTTGCGCAGCGCCTCGTACATGATGAACTGGCGCTCGCTCGACGGCTCGTTGAGCATTTCCATGAGCTCGCCAAGCGGCCGGCGGTTGAAATCCTTGACAAAGCCAAGTCCGTAGCGTTTGTTCTCGAGCGACCGTATGGCCTTGTGCAGCGCCTCCTTGTAATTTTTCCCGATGCTCATGACTTCGCCGACTGCGCGCATCTGCGTACCGAGCTTGTCTTCGGCATCCTTGAATTTCTCGAAAGCCCAGCGGGCGAACTTGACAACCACATAATCGCCGGAAGGCGTATACTTCTCGAGCGTCCCGTCACGCCAGTAGGGTATTTCGTCCATGGTCAGCCCGCCGGCCAGCTTCGATGACACCAGGGCAATCGGGAACCCGGTCGCCTTGGATGCCAGCGCCGACGAGCGTGACGTGCGGGGATTGATTTCGATAACCACCACCCGCCCCGTTTTCGGATCGTGCGCGAACTGAACATTGGTCCCGCCCACAACCTGTATCGCTTCCACAATGCGATACGAATAGTCCTGCAGCTTCTCCTGGAGCTTCTGATCGATGGTCAGCATGGGCGCGGTGCAATAGGAGTCGCCCGTATGGACGCCCATGGCATCCACGTTCTCGATGAAACACACGGTGATCATCTGGTTTTTGGTGTCGCGCACGACTTCGAGCTCAAGCTCTTCCCACCCTAGGACCGATTCTTCAATGAGTATCTGGCCGATAAGGCTGGCCGCGATGCCCCGTCCCGCGACGATCCGCAGCTCTTCGACATTGTACACCAGCCCGCCGCCGGTGCCGCCCATCGTATAGGCGGGCCGGACAACTACCGGGTACCCGAGCTCCCCGGCGATCTTTTCGGCCTCTTCAACAGAATACGTTGCCGTGCTTCGGGGCATCTCGATGCCGAGGGAATCCATGGTCTTCTTGAATTCGGTACGGTCCTCGCCGCGCTCGATGGCATCGATCAGGACGCCTATCACCTTGACACCATACTTATCGAGCACGCCGGCCTTGTGCAACTCCGAGCTCAGGTTCAGTCCCGACTGGCCCCCGAGGTTCGGCAGGAGGGCATCGGGACGCTCTTTTTCTATAATGCGCGTCATGCTCTCTACCGTGAGCGGTTCGATATAGGTGGTGTCCGCCATGCCGGGGTCGGTCATTATCGTGGCAGGGTTGGAGTTGGCCAGGACAATGCGATAGCCGAGCGCGCGAAGGGCCTTGCAGGCTTGCGTACCTGAGTAGTCGAACTCGCACGCCTGGCCAATCACGATGGGTCCGGAGCCGATGATCATTACCTTGTCGATGTCTGGGTGCTTGGGCATTATTCCTCCCGGCCGGGTTTATTTATTGCAGAACGCGCGCTAAAAGCCTAACTGACATACAGGCACTTGGTTGAAAAATTCGGTTCGCTGGTCAGGTTTACGCCAAGCTTGCGCAACCCGGCTTCATCTCCCGGCGTGGGGATATGAGTCATGTGCACGTCGCATCCGTCGAGATCCCGCAGCTTGTCGACCGCCACCTGTGCGGCGGGATTCATGGTGGCGCTGATGCTCAGCGCGATAAGGGTTTCCTCGAGATCGAGACTGACTTCCTTGCCCGCCAGTACGTCTTTCTTGAAATGGCCCAGGGATTCCGTGATGGCCTGGGGCAGAAGGTCCATGGTATCGGGGATGCCGGCGAGCCGTTTCGTTGCATTCAAGATGAGGCTCGATGCCGCGTGCATGAACGGCGAATTCTTGCCGGTGACCACGGCTCCGTCTCGCAGCTCTACCGCCGCGCCGCAGAAAATTCCCTGGTTGCCCTTGCCCGACGCCTGCGCCTGCTCGGCGGCGCGATTCGCGGGCCCGACAACTTTCCGGTCGCCCGGGGATGCGCCGATGTTTTTCATGATGAGCTCGACACGCTCGACGGTGTCGCGGCCGCACAGTCCCATGGCATACTCGCACGAATAGCGGAAATAGCGCCGGATTATTTCCTGCACCGCGGCATCCCGCACCGCGGCATCATCGACAATCCCGAATCCCGCCCGGTTTACGCCCATGTCGGTCGGTGACTTGTAGAATGACGGCTTGCCGGTGATACGCTCGACAATCCTTCGCAGGAGTGGAAAGGCCTCGACATCACGATTGTAGTTGACCGTTCGCTCGTTGTACGCCTCGAGATGCCAGTGGTCAATAAGGTTGACATCCTTGAGATCCGCGGTCGCCGCTTCGTATGCCACGTTGACCGGATGCTCAAGCGGCAGGTTCCAGATAGGGAATGTCTCGAATTTGGCGTATCCTGAATCGATACCGCGCTGGTGGTCGTGATAGAGCTGTGACAGACATGTGGCGAGCTTGCCGCTTCCCGGGCCCGGGCCTGTCACGACCACTATCGGCCTGTCGGTCTCGATGTACTCGTTGGCGCCGTACCCCTCGGGGCTGACAATCATATCGACATCGGTGGGGTAGCCCTTCGTGAATCTATGGGTATACACGCGCACGCCGCGGCGCTCGAGCTTGTTCTTGAATGCGGTCGCGGAGGGCTGTCCCTCATAGCGGGTGATAACCACCGCGCCGACCGAGACACCCCATTCGGAAAGATCATCGATGAGCTTCAGTGCATCCGAATCGTAGGTAATGCCGAAATCGGCGCGCACTTTCTTGCGCTCGATATCGCCGGCAAAGATGCACAGGAGCACAACCGCCTGGTCGCGAAGCTTCTGCAGAAGCCGCATCTTGACGTTGGGGTCGAACCCCGGAAGCACCCGGGATGCATGATAGTCGAACAGGAGCTTTCCGCCGAATTCAAGATAGAGCTTGTTGTTGAACCGGGAGACGCGATTGAGAATCGCCGATGTCTGTTCTGTCAGGTATTTCTCGTTGTCAAAGGCCGGGCAGGACGGCATTCGCGGTTCCTTCGTCGGAAAGTCACCCTCGCGTTGCGACGCCGTTGTCGAAGCGCTCGTCGGGCAGGTCTGGTACGGAATTGTGCTGCTTGTTGGCAAAGAAAATAGTACAGGATTGTGATGGCGCAAGACAAAAAACGCATGATGTGGGGCTTTTGGGTTCGCTCATGGGGAGGGCTGTTACGGTTATTGAACTATGAGCAACTACAGACTACAGGGGACGGAGATTACTTAATGAGTTAGAACCGGTCAGCTAAGTAATTAACTAATCTCCGTCCCCAACAACGTCCCCAACAAACGCCCAGATGCAAAATACTCAGGGATTGAGCAGCGCAAATCCTGTACGCCCATCCAGAGCCCGGACAGCATTCGTATCAGCGAGCTCGAGTACAACCACCTCGAGAATATGCCAGGTCTTCACTCCGTTGCGCACACAGCCGGTGATAGTCTTGTCTCTTCGCCCGGCCGCCGCATGCATGTGCAATACCGGCTTGCCGCTCTCATCCGGAAATATTGTGCCGGTGGCTGCAACTTCGTGTACTTCGTCGAGCACGTGCTCCATAGGGACCACGGGCTCCGCCCTGCCTTTTTTCGGACCGACGACGAGTGTGCTTCCCCGGTCGATGCCGCCCACCGCTATGACCGCGGCTGCGGCGATAGACTCCATCTGCGCGAGACGCTCAATCTCTTCATGCAGGATGTCTCCGTCCTCAAGACGCACAATAAATGCCCTTGCCTGAGTTGCCTCCGAATATTTCATCTCAACCTGCCGTTGTGAATGTGGGAACCCGCGTGAGATAGGAAAATACAACGGGCGCTGCAATCCGCCGCACATGCGCCTGCCTTGTCTTGGAGCCGGCCAGAGCCGGGAGATGAGAAGAAATTACCCGTTTTCGGTAAGACGGAGCCTGCTGCACCTTGCCTTCTCCCGTTATATTTGTTTGTGTTAGGGCGATTGTGAGCCGCCTGAGGTTTTCGGAATGACCAAGTGAGGCTGAATGGCGGCCTAGTCGGGTAATTGCAGCTCAAGTTTTGTCCGGGGGGGCCAATAATGAGCAGCACTCTGCGC
>WJMI01000253.1 GCA_014728015.1 Chitinivibrionales bacterium
CATTTTGGTATCGCGTGCATGGTGCAGCCGGTAAACCGGGGAAAGGGAGCTGCGCTCCGGCGCGGTTTTGATGCGGCCGTGGCGGCGGGCGCGCGATGGGTGCTCACCATGGATGCCGATGGCCAGCATTCAGTAGAGGACATCAAAGCATTTCTCGAGGAAGCGAAAACGAACCCTTCCGCCGGCCTGATTATCGGCGCGCGCGAGACGCGTGTCGGGCGCATGCCGCCGGCACGGATACTCTCCAACACAATCACGTCGGCCATACTGTCCGTGCTCACCGGCCGGCGGATTCTCGACAGTCAATGCGGCTTCCGGCTGTACGCTGCAGATATGCTTCGCCGGGTGGCACTCATGTATCGCCGTTTCGAGATGGAATCGGAGGTTATTCTCAAGGCGGCGCACGCCGGGTTCCCCGTCTCGTTCGTGCGCGTGCAGACATTATATTGTAGCGATTCGAGTCACATTTCCCATCTCAAAGACACTCTTCGCTGGACTGTAGCTGTTATTCGTACATGGCTCGACCTTCGGCGATAATGAGAATAAAGAATGACAGCGGTGTTGAGACAATTAAAACCAGAAATAGCCCGGGAACGACTTATCCGCACGCTCGAGCGCAAGGGCATCACCGATACCCGGGTGCTGGATGCGTTTCGCAAGGTGCCGAGGCACGAGTTTGTCGACGGTGCCATGTATGCGCAGGCATATGACGATAACGCACTGCCTATCGGCCTGGGGCAGACCATTTCGCAGCCGTATATTGTCGCGCTGATGACCCAGTTCCTCGAGCTCAAGGACATGCGGGAAAACGAGAAAATTCTCGAAATCGGCACGGGTTCGGGTTTTCAAGCCGCGATTCTGGCGCAGTTCTCGCGGCGCGTATATACTATCGAGCGTCACCGTCCGCTGGGTGATGCCGCGCGGAAGCGCCTGCGCCGTCTGGGATACGAAAATATCGTCTGCAAGATCGGCGACGGGACCCGGGGCTGGCCTCAGTACGCGCCGTTCGACAAGATTGTCGTTACAGCCGGCGCGCCGGTCGTTCCTGAAGAGCTCGCGAAGCAGCTCGCCGATGACGGGCGGATGGTTATTCCGGTCGGAACACGTGAAGTGCAGAGTCTGGAAGTGTACTCGAAGCGGAATGGTGAACTGGCAAAGGCCGCCGCGTGTGATGTCGTGTTCGTTCCGCTGGTAGGCAGCGGAGGGTGGAAGGAAAGCCGATGATTGCCGAGAGCATCGCCGCGGTTGTCACCTGGTACATGGCCAACATCAACTACGGGACGGTTACCCTTTTGATGGCCATCGAGAGTTCGTTTATCCCGTTTCCCTCCGAAATAGTGGTCCCGCCTGCTGCCTGGAAAGCCGCGCAGGGCGAGCTGAACGTGGTGGGAGTATTTGTCGCGGCTACGCTCGGCGCCATGATAGGCGCGGTTGTAAATTACTTCCTCGCGCTGTTTCTGGGCCGTCCCGTACTCTACCGGCTGGCCGATACACGCTGGGCGCATCTTCTGCTTATCAGACGCGAAGGGCTTGAGAAGACTGAGGCCTATTTTGTGAAGTACGGCAAAAGCTCTACGTTTATCGGCAGGCTGGTGCCGGCGGTCCGCCAGTTGATATCACTTCCGGCAGGCGTGTCGCGCATGAATCTTGCGGCATTTCTGGGCTTCACCGCTCTCGGCGCTGGCATATGGAACGCTATTCTGGCCGCTCTGGGATATTTTCTGTATTCCCAAAAAGATCTTCTGCACCGGTACTACAAGCTCATCTCCTACGGCGGCCTTGTTGTGGGCATGGCATTCGCGGTTTACATTGTAGTCAAAGTAATGCCCGCCTGGAACAAATCTCGCGGCGCGAGCTGAAGGTTTGTATATAGGGACGGTGGCAAAATAGTGAAATAAGCGGAACCCGAAACATCGTTCCCGCATACTGCCAGCCGTACCTTGAACCGCTCACCGTAAGGATGTATTTTTTTTGATTCCGGTGTATCGCCGGGGCGACGGCCAGCCGCCCTCAAGATAAAGCGTATTTCTATACATATCAACAGATTAGAAACATTCCAGGAGCACAGTCATGGCACGCAAGAAAGTCCCGCACGACGGCAACTCGGCCACCACGCATGTAGCCCACGCAATGAGTGAAGTCTGCGCTATTTATCCAATTACGCCGTCCTCGCCGATGGGTGAAACTGCTGATGAAAAATCCTCGCGAGGAGAAACAAATATCTGGGGTACAGTTCCGGTCGTTTCGGAGCTCCAGTCGGAAGCCGGTGCATCGGGGGCGGTCCATGGGGCGCTGTGCGCGGGTTCGTTGACCACCACATTTACGGCATCGCAGGGCCTTCTTCTTATGATACCCAACATGTACAAGATCGCAGCCGAGCTCACCCCTGCCGTGTTTCACGTAAGCGCGCGATCACTTGCCTGCCAGGCGCTGTCGATATTCGGTGACCACAGCGATGTCATGGCAGTGCGCCAGACCGGCTACGCCCTGCTTGCATCGGCAAGCATCCAGCAGGCCATGGACATGGCCATGATTGCGCACGCCGCCACGCTCGAAGCCCGCGTACCGTTCGTGCATTTTTTCGAAGGGTTCAGGATTTCGCATGAAATCCAGAAGATTGAAGAAATCACCATGGACGACATGCGCGCAATGATCGAAAATGAGCTTGTCGACGCGCACCGCAAGCGGGCGATGTCACCCGATCATCCCACGATCCGGGGGACTTCGCAGAACCCCGACGTGTATTTCCAGGGTCGCGAGACTGTCAACAAGTACTACCAGGCCTGCCCTGCTATCGTGCAAAAATATATGGACCGGTACGCGAAAATAACCGGGCGCCAGTATCACCTGTTCGACTACGTAGGCGCGGCGGATGCCGAGCGGGTTATCGTGATTATGGGATCGGGCGGCCAGGTGGTCGAAGAAACGGTCGAGCATCTCGCGAACAAGGGCGAGAAAGTCGGCGCCGTGCTCGTGCGGCTGTACCGTCCGTTCGACATCGGTGCATTTGTCAAAGCGTTGCCTGCATCGGTGAAGAAGATAGCCGTGCTCGACCGGACCAAGGAGCCCGGCTCGGTCGGCGAGCCGTTGTACGGCGACGTGCGGACAGCTATCGGCGAAAGTATGGAGAACGGCTCGGCCCCGTTCTCGGCCTACCCGAAAACCGTCGGCGGGCGCTACGGCCTCGGGTCGGCTGAATTCACGCCGGCCATGGTCAAAGGCGTATACGATGAGCTTGCCAAGGACAAGCCGGTGAATCGTTTTGTTGCCGGCATCGATGATGATATCACCGGCCTGAAGATCGACTACGATCCGTCGTTCAGCATCGAAGGCAGGAACACTTATCGCGCCATGTTCTACGGCCTCGGTTCCGACGGTACCGTGGGCGCCAATAAGAACTCGATTAAAATCATTGGATCCGAGACCGACAATTACGCGCAGGGGTATTTCGTATACGATTCGAAGAAAGCCGGCGCGATAACCGTATCGCACCTTCGGTTCGGCCCGGATCCCATACGCAGCCCCTATCTGATCAGCAGCGCGAACTTCATCGCCTGCCATAACCCCTCGTTTCTCGAGAAATACGACATGCTGAAAAACCTCGAGGAGGGCGGGATATTCCTCCTGACAACGTCGCACAGCAAGGACGAGGTGTGGGACACGCTTCCGGG
Source organism: Chitinivibrionales bacterium (assembly GCA_014728015.1). GTDB lineage: Bacteria > Fibrobacterota > Chitinivibrionia > Chitinivibrionales > WJMI01 > WJMI01. The sequence goes on from WJMI01000253.1 coordinate 3,672, forward strand.
ACGCGTCCAGAAGCAGATCGTCGATAAAAAAGTCAAATTCTTCGTGATCGATGCCATCGGGATCGCCGAGAAACTCGGCTTGGGCGCACGGATCAACGTTATCATGCAGACGGCGTTCTTCCGCATTTCATCGGTCATGGACCAGGTGAAAGCTATCGATGCCATCAAGACGGCGATCAAAAAGACCTACGGGAAGAAAGGCGAGAAAATTGTCAACATGAACAATGCCGCCGTAGACCAGGCGCGTGAACATATCCATGAAGTTTCGGTCCCTTCCGGGGTGACCAATCCCGTGGAAGAAATTGTTCCGGTGCCCGATCATGCTCCGGAATTCGTCAGGAACGTGACCGCGAGGATCATGAAGCAGGAAGGAAGCAGCATCAAGGTCTCGGAGATGCCCGAGGACGGCACCTGGATGACCGGTACCACCCGGTACGAGAAACGCAATATCGCCGTGCACATTCCGGTATGGAACCCCGAGACCTGCATCCAGTGCGGCCGCTGTTCGCTGGTGTGCCCGCACGCCACGATTCGCCCCAAGGCCTACGATGCGAAATACCTCGAGGGGGCCCCGGAAACGTTCAAGTCGACTGATGCCAAGGGCAAAGACCTGGCCAGCCTCAAGTATACCCTTCAGGTGGCACCGGAGGACTGTACCGGGTGCGGCACCTGCGTGGAGAACTGCCCGGCCAGGGACAAGGGCGCAATAGCCATGCAGCTCCAGGAGCCGCTGCGCGAGCAGGAAGCCGCAAACTACGATTTCTTCCAGAACAAGCTTCCCAATACCGATCCCGCGAAGTACAAGCTTGCATCGGTGAAGGGCAGCCAGTTCGTACAGCCTCTGTTCGAGTACAGCGGTGCCTGCGCGGGATGTGGCGAAACTGCATATGTCAAGCTGGTGTCCCAGTTGTTCGGCGACCGCGCGCTGATCGCCAACGCGACCGGCTGCTCGTCCATCTACGGCGGCAACCTTCCCACAACACCCTATTGCACGCGCGCCGACGGGCGCGGCCCGACGTGGAATAACTCTCTGTTCGAAGACTGCGCCGAGCTTGCCTTCGGCATGCGCCTGGCGGTCGATACGTTCAACGAGCGCGCGCGCGACCTCGCCGGAAAGATTATCGCCGACGGTTCCGGGGTGGACGATACCACGAAGAAGCTGCTCGGCGAGATTCTCGACGCCGATCAGTCCGCGCAGGATGCCATCGATGCAGTGCGCGGAAAAATCGACGCCGCGCGTGAGGGGCTGGCCAAGGCGAAGAAGGACGAGACCTGCCGCGAAATGGTTACGCTGGTCGACTACCTCGCCAAGAAATCGGTCTGGGCGTTTGGCGGCGACGGCTGGGCATACGACATCGGTTACGGCGGTGTCGACCACGTACTGGCCTCGGGCAAGAACGTGAATGTGCTCGTGCTCGATACCGAGGTATACTCCAATACCGGCGGGCAGGCATCCAAGTCCACTCCCATGGGCGCCGTGGCAAAGTTCGCCGCCAGCGGCAAGCCGGTGCTCAAGAAGGACATGGGCATGATCGCCATGACATACGGGTATATCTATGTTGCCAAGGTGGCCATGGGCGCCAATCAGAACCAGGTAGTGAAGGCATTCATGGAGGCGGAGTCCTACGACGGCCCGTCGCTGATTCTCTGCTATGCCCATTGCATCGCGCACGGAATCAACATGACGACCGCGCTGCAGAACCAGAAGCGGGCGGTCGAGTCCGGTCACTGGCCGCTGTACCGGTACGATCCGAGGCTCGCCGGACAAGGCAAGAACCCGCTGCAGCTCGACAGCAAGGACCCCTCGGTTTCGCTGGCGGAATACGCGCTGGCGGAGAACCGTTACAAGATTCTCGAGCGTTCCAAGCCCGAAGTCTCGAAAGAGCTTCTTGGCAAATCGGAAAAGGCGGTCAAGGAGCGTTTCGCATTGCTCAAGAAACTCGCGGACGTTCGATAGCGGGATTCCGCGACGGCATTGTCCTCGCATGTTGTCGGGCCGGCGGAAGCATCCGCCGGCCCGTTTTCGCTGACAAGGAGTTGAGCATATGGCAGCCGTAGAAATCCGCCCGGGCATCCACTGGATCGGCGTCAATGACAGGACCACCGACCTGTTCGAAGGCCTGTGGCCGGTTTCACACGAAGGGGTCTCGTATAATGCCTACCTGATAAACGACGAGAAGAAGGTCATTATCGATCTGGCCAAAGCGTTCAAGACCGACGAGTTCTTCTCCCAAATAGCGGAAATTGTGGAACTCTCACAGATTGACGCGGTCGTGGTCAATCATGTCGAACCGGACCATACCGGGGTTCTACGCACGCTCAAGAAAATCGCGCCGGACATGAGCATCCTGGCCACGCCAAAAGCCAAAGCCATGCTCGACAATTTTTACGAGATAGGCGAAAACGTACGCGAGGTCCAGGATGGGGAAACGTTGGATACCGGCTCCCACACGCTGACGTTCGTGCACACGCCGTTTGTGCACTGGCCGGAAACCATGATGACCTACGAAACGACCCAGCGCATCCTGTTTTCCTGCGACGGCTTCGGCGGGTACGGGGCCTTGCGCGGAGCGATATTCGACGATCAATGCACCGACCACGACTTCTACCAGCGCGAGGCCCTCCGGTACTTTGTCAATATTGTGGCCAAGTTTTCGACCGCCGTGCTCAAAGCGATGGGCAAGCTTTCCGATGTTCCTGTGGACATCGTGGCCCCCTCGCATGGACTGGTATGGCGAAGGAACCCCTCGCGAATACTTGAGCTCTACAAGAAATGGAGTGAGCTCGCGTCCGGGCCCGGTTCGCGGGCGGTGACGCTCGTATACGGCACCATGTACGGCAACACCGAAGTGGCCATGAATGCGGTGGCCCAAGGCATCTCCGCCGAAGGCATCGAAGTGGATATGTTCGATGCGGCCCGGACCCATGTCAGCTACATTCTGCCCTCGCTGTGGGAGAAGGGCGGTGTGATGATCGGCGCGCCAACCTACGAGGGAGCGCTTTTTCCGCCGGTGCGCCAAGTGATAGAGATGGCGGCCCAGAAATCCATTCGTCACAAAAAGGCCGCCATGTTTGGAAGTTTCGGCTGGTCGGGCGGGGCGTACAAGAGCTTCGAAAGACTCGTCGAGCCGCTGAAGTGGGAACTCGTGGATTCCTTCGTATTCCCCGGCGGTCCGACAAAAGCGGATCTCAGGAAAGCAGAGGAATTCGGCGCGGCTTTTGCCCGTCGCATCACGTCACAGGATTAACGGGAGAAACCAGGAGTTCATTCTCCGACGTTACCGTGCGTAATGTCCATTCCAAATCGAATATAGCCAGGACTTCGCGTATCTGTGTATTGGGCGCAATCACCGTGAACGAGCCGCCGCGCGCGGTCGCTTTTTCAGCACTCTCGATAAGCAGGGCGAGCGTTCGCGACGAGAGAAATGAGCCCTCCGTAAAGCTCACCGCCACGTGAATATGTCCCTCCCGCCAGGCCTGTTTCAGCGCCTCGCGCAGACAGCCGATGTCCGACGTCAGGCCGACGCGCTCCTCGATATGAAGTATCCGGTGACCGTACCTGGTGTATTGCCGAATCTGCATGTCCCCCCCCCTCGGGCGGCCCTGCCCTCTACCTCCAGTATACCTCAGGCCGGTCGCGGAGGGCGGAAATCGAGTTTCCGTTTCTCCCCGCTGGATGACGCCAAATCCTTCTTGCAAAGCAATAACCCAAGGAGTATAATCATAGCAGGCTGTCATGTAGAGGAGGCGGGCTGCTATGCATGTCGAAACAACCACGTACAGCGGATACAAGGTCTTCAGGATCCGCGATAGAATTGTGGCGGATTCCGATATCGATGATGTCGCCAAGGCCGTCGAAGACGACCTTCAGAAGGGCCGCAAGAAATTCGCTATTTCCTTCCTGCCTTCTTCCTACCCCTACTCCCCCATTCTGGGACTCTTGACACGCTGTCACAAGACGGCACAGAAGCATGAGGCCGCCATGGTGGTGATCGCACCGAAACAGGAATTCATTGACGTATTGCTCGAGACACACCTCGACAGGATTTTCGAGATATGCCGCTCCGAGGACGAGTTGAGAGCAAAGGGGTAGCTGCCAGCGAAGCCGGGCACTACAAACCCGGGTGAAAGGAGCCGTCACGAAACATGCAGCAACAGCAATCACCCGCCATGCCGATTGAAGTAGTATACCAGAACGGATACCAGATTATCAGGATAGCGCAGACCCTCGATCGGGGAATGGACCTCAGCCCTCTGCGGTCATGCATCGAGCAGGCCCTGGCGCAGGGCATCAACAGGGTGGCGCTGAGCTTGACGCCTGATTCATTTCTATACAGTGAAATCCTCGCCCATCTCGTAACCTACTACAAGATGGTGAATGCGCAGGGCGGTTCTTTGTGGATCGTTCAGGCCAACGAAAAAATACTCTTCATTCTCGAGACCATCGGGCTCTCCGATCTCATTCATATTGTCCCAAGCGAGGATGCCCTGCCGGCCGCGTAGTGTGGTGCTGTCACCATCACGTCACGAGAGCGCCAAGAAGACTCAAGCCTCCCCGAGCCAAGGGCCTGCTAGGGCCGGCGAATATCCGCCCGGAACTCGTCATCAGCAGGGGATTTTCTACTGTGTCGCTCGCGGTGATACGCTCTACCTTCTGCATGCCTGCACAAAGCAGAAGGAAGGCAGCCAGTCGGGCGACGTTGAGCTGGCATACAAGAGAATACCGCAGACCGAGCTTGCGAAACGTGCCGGTGTGACGCAATCGGTCATTGCACGCATGGAGTCGAGCAGCGCGAGGCCGCTACCGCGCATAAACATACTGAAGCGAATCGTGAACGCCATGGGATACGAGACAATCATCACCGCGAAAAAAGGCTCTCCCTTGTCATACTGGGAAAGCCTTGTTTTCGTAACCCTTTTACTGGCAAGGGGTTAAAGGTGGGGTGGCTGAGGGGACTCGAACCCCCAACGCCTGGAACCACAATCCAGTGCTCTAACCGATTGAACTACAGCCACCACAAATCTGTTTCCCGATCTGCTCGAGAGCGGAAACGCGCTTAATTGATCTCTTCGGACGGCTCCTTTGGCCCGCCCACAAGGACCAGGTCTCCCCATGTGCCGGGTATCCGGCGCTTCGCACCAGCCGGCTCGGATGCTTGGTCTTCCGCGAATGCGGCAAACCCGACAATGCGCCCGTCAAAGGGAATGATGCCCGTATCGTACCACGGGACCGATACCAGCACGAGGTCCCCGCCCGCAGACACGGTTATCTTGTTGAGCCATTCCTTCTCGGTGTACAGGATGCCTGTATCGCTTACCGCCCGCGCATGATGATAGGCGCGTATTGAATCCCCTTCGGGAAAAAACGATACAAAGCGATCGGGATACGAGAGGAACGCGCTTTTCCCGTTCTTACCGTCGAAAGAAAACGTCAATGGTTCACGCGGACCCTTCTTGATGACGATGCCGAGCGTCTCCCGGGTCCAGAGAACGCCGAACTTGTGCTTGCCCACAGTGATAAAATCGTCGCTCGTCAGCATCTTGCCGGCACTCGCCATGCTGAGTTCTTCCACGTGCGTGCCGACCGCGACCGTGTCGACCTTCCCGCTGTCGACAATGAGCACGCCGAACGGCTCGAGCGTCCCGGCCTCGTCCTTGCCGGATACCGACCACTCTATTCTCAGGTAGTCGGTCCCGCCCAACGCGCCTGAAGCGACCTTGCCCAGCACGAAATCATGTGAGTATTGTGTGGCCCGGGCAGTCTGGGAACCCAGAGATGCTTTGCGCCCGTTCACCACCTTGTAAAGTACGAACCTGACCGGCTTGTTCTCGAGCTTGGCCGTGTCCAGAAGGGTCTTCACCGCCACCTCTGTCGAGCGCAGGCTCATCCACGGAGAGGGACTGTTGAATGTAACCACCTGTGTAGCCGCGGGAGTCAGGAGACCCAGCGAGCAGACGAATACAAATATCCAGCTTTTCTTCATGAATATTCGTCTCCTTGTCATGAATTCGTGGACTGCAGATTGGAAAAATACTTATCCGCTTTTCGGGGCGGCAAGACGAGCCCGATCAAGCTGCCGGCGTAAAAAGGGCCCCCGGCGCACTGCCGCGATTCCAGAGAAGCACGGCCTGCAATCCGGAGGCCGGGTTTAGAGCTGCATACCAGCTCTTTCACTATCCGGCATACAGGCGCTTCATGTCATCCAGTGTCTTGGGAGCGTAGTCACCCGCATGACCGGCAGTACCGAATGCCTGCATTTCCTGGATCATCCATTCCCGCACCGCCTCCCGCGCGGGCCCCAGGTACTTTCGCGGATCGAACGCCTTGGGCTGCTCAACAAACACCTTGCGAATTGCGGCGGTGATGGCCAAACGGCCGTCGGTGTCGATATTGACCTTGCGCATACCGCGCTTGATAGCATCTTGAATCATGGCCGTGGGCACGCCGACCGCATTCGGCACCTGACCGCCATACTTGTTGACTTCATCGACCATATGCTTGGGAACCGACGAACTCCCGTGCATGACCAGCGCGGTGTCCGGGACTCGCTTGTGCACATCATCGATAATGTCAAGCGCGAGCTTCACCTCGGTGCCGACCGGGAATTTGTATGCGCCGTGGGACGTGCCGATCGCCAGTGCCAGCGCATCCACGCCGGTCTCTTTCACGAACTGCTCGGCCTCTTCAGGATTGGTGAGGTGCACCGCACCCGCAACCGTATCGTCTTCGATACCGCCCAGGGTGCCAATCTCACCTTCCACCGACACGCCGGCGGCATGCGCGATGGCCACGGCCTCTTTGGTTATCGCAACGTTATCCTCGAAGCTCCGCGCCGGGTGCTTTCCCGCATCATCCTTTGTGCCGTAGTCCAGCGACCCGTCTATCATCACCGACGTGAATCCCAGGCTCACGCACTCTTTGATCGTCTCGATATCAGGTCCGTGGTCGAGGTGCAATGCCATGGGGACTTGAGGATACTTGTCTTCAGCCATGTACCGCACCATAACGCTGAGCAGCCCCTTGTCGGCATACTTGAGCGCATTACGGCTGACCTGGATAATGACCGGTGACTTTGTCTCTGCGGCAGCCCCGCAAATCGCCTGGAGCTGCTCCATGTTGTTCACATTGAAAGCACCAACCCCATACTTGCCTTTGTTTGCCTCATCAAGGATCAGTCTCATTGGCACTAATGCCATACGATGCGCTCCTCTGTTTGATTGTTGCTGTGCCTTGCAGGGAGTCGAACGGCACACTGCCTGCCGCGGCACTAGTCCTTTTGCTCTGCGTCGCCTGCGGGCGTATCCGCCCCGCCCGCGGCTTCCGGCGCGGCCGGTTCGCTCTCTTGCGCGTGCATCTCGGCTGGTGCGTCGCCCGCCTGCGCGGGTTCCGCATCGGACTCTACGGTCTGCGATGGGGTCTTGGCATCTTCTTTGGCGGCGGCCTTTTTGGACGAGCGCTTTGTCTTGGCCCGCGGCTCCGCCTGCGCGCGCTGCTGGGATGCCTGTTTCTTCCTCCCGGAAGCGCGTTTCTTGCCCGGCTTCCTGCGCGGTTCCTCGCCGCGCCTGCCGACCAGCTCGATAATGGCCATGTCGGCATTGTCGCCGTTCCGCGGGGCAAGCTTCAGAATTCGAGTGTATCCTCCCGCGCGATCTTTGTAGGCCGGCGCGATATCATCGAACAGCTTCTTGACGATGGATTCGCTTTTCAGCGTACGCGCGGCCAGGCGAATCGCATGAAGATTCCCGCGCTTGCCGTAGGTGATGAGCCGCTCGACCACGC
>WJMI01000254.1 GCA_014728015.1 Chitinivibrionales bacterium
ACATAGTAGCGATACCCCTTGTCGGTGGGGATGCGTCCCGCCGACGTGTGCGGGTGGGTGATATACCCCCGCTCCTCGAGATCGCCCATGACGTTGCGTATCGTGGCGGCCGAGTACCTGAAATCCTTTCTTTTTGCAATAAACCGGGACCCGGTCGGTGATGCGCTCAGGACATAGTTCCTGACGATCTCCTCGAGAATCTCGGTCTCGCGCGGCGACAAGAACTCTTCCATGCGCGCACTCGCAGTCTCGCGCCTCGCGGGCGCGGGTAGATGGTGCGATAGTGCACCGTTCTCCGGCGCAAAGCCGGCACACTGCCCCGTTGTCCAGTACCGGCGACCACGGAAGACAGTGTGCCTCTCAGCTTTCACTCATCAGCGCGGCTTCGAGAGCATTTCGCGACACATGTTCTACATCATGCCGCCCATGCCACCCATGCCACCCATGCCGCCCATACCGCCCATACCGCCGGCGGCGCCAGGACCAGCCTCTTCCTTCTCTTCCTTGGGCTTCTCAGCCACGATGCATTCGGTCGTAAGGATAAGGCCGGCAATGCTCGCGCCGTTTTCGAGCGCGGTCCGGGTGACCTTCGTGGGATCGATCACGCCTGTTTTCAGAAGGTCCTCATACTTGTCGGTGTAGGCGTTGTATCCGTAGCCGCCCTTGCCGTTTTTCACTTCGTTGGATACCACGGAAGCCTCGAGGCCGGCATTCGCCACGATCATCCGCAACGGCTCCTCGATGGCCCGCTTGATGAGCTCGGCGCCAATCTGCTCATCGCTGGCGAGTTTAAGCTCGTCAAGAGCCTTGGCTGCGCGCAGGAACGCAACCCCGCCGCCCGGAACAATGCCTTCCTCGACCGCGGCACGAGTGGCATGCAGCGCATCCTCCACACGGGCCTTCTTCTCTTTCATTTCGGTCTCGGTGGCGGCGCCGATATTGATGACCGCGACCCCGCCCGCGAGCTTCGCCAGACGTTCCTGCAGCTTCTCCCGATCGTAGTCGGAAGTGGTCTCGTCTATCTGCTTGCGGATCTGATTCACCCGGCCTTTGATATCGTCCGCCTTGCCGGCGCCCTCGATAATGGTCGTGTTTTCCTTGTCAATCGTTATGCGCTTGGCCTGACCCAGCGAGTCGACTGTGGTGTTTTCGAGCTTGAATCCGGCCTCTTCGGAGATGACGATACCGCCGGTCAGGGTGGCGATGTCTTCCAGCATTGCCTTGCGGCGATCGCCGAATCCCGGGGCCTTGACCGCGGCAATTTTGAGGGTCCCGCGCAGCTTGTTAACCACGAGCGTGGCGAGCGCCTCACCTTCAACGTCCTCGGCGATGATCAGCATGCTCTTACCCATCTGGGCCACTTTCTCGAGCACCGGAAGCAGGTCCTTCATGGCGCTGATTTTCTTGTCGTGGATAAGAATCATGGGCTCATCCAGGATGGTCTCCATGGTTTCGGAATTGGTCACGAAATAGGGAGAGAGATAGCCGCGATCGAACTGCATACCCTCGACGACCTCGAGGTTTGTTTCAATGCTCTTGGCCTCTTCGACCGTGATAACGCCGTCCTTGCCGACCTTCTCCATGGCATCGGAGATCAACTGGCCGATTTCCCTGTCGTTGTTCGCGGAGATGGCCCCGACATTGGCGATGTCGTTCTTGTCGGCAATAGGCTTGGAGTCCTTCTTCAGCTGTGCAACGACTGCAGCTACGGCCTTGTCCACGCCACGCTTGATCGCCATTGGATTGGCGCCGGCGGTGACATTCTTGATGCCGAGGTGGGCGATTATCTGCGCGAGGACCGTTGCCGTTGTGGTGCCGTCACCGGCCACATCCGATGTTTTCGATGCAACTTCCTTGAGCATCTGGGCGCCCATGTTCTCGAATTTGTCTTCCAGCTCGATTTCCTTTGCCACGGTGACACCGTCTTTGGTGACCGTAGGCGACCCGAAACTCTTGTCGAGGACAACGTTCCGTCCCTTGGGGCCGAGCGTTACCCGCACTGCATTTGCAAGGATGTCGACCCCGCGAAGCAGCTTCTCACGTGAAGCGGTATTGAATGCCAACTGCTTTCCAGCCATGGCTCACTCCTTAGATGTTTGTTATTGTTTGCCTTTTGTTTTCCGGTTTTGCAGCGTACGTGTACAGTTTCCAGTGTTCGGTTTGCGGTCGTGGTATGACCGTGGTACAAACGCCGCCAACTAGAACACCGCCAGCACGTCGCTCTCTCTCATGATGAGCAGGTCCTCGCCGTCGACGGTGACTTCGGTGCCGGAATACTTTCCGTACAGGACCTTGTCGCCCTTCTTGAGGCTCATGTCGATCTTCTTTCCGCTGTCGGCTATCTTTCCCTCTCCGACCGCGATCACCTCACCTTTCTGAGGCTTCTCTTTGGCGTTGTCAGGGATGATAATCCCTCCAGCCGTTTTCTCTTCGGCTTCAAGAGGCCTGACAATCACCCGATCCGCCAAAGGTTTCAGATTCATAGCATCTCCTCCCTTCAGGATGATTAAGATTTGTTTGACACGTCTTATTGTGCACTCCGGCTTTGGAGTACGATTTGACGGGCCGATTGTTAGCACTCGCCCGTTGAGAGTGCCAGTAAAACTACATCTTCAAACACAAGAAGTCAAGGCTTTTTTGCTGTTCTGACCCCATCTTGCATATTTTCCCGGCCTTCCTGGATTCCAGGAGTCCAGTACCGGGTGCCATCCAGGATTCGCCACCACGGATTCCCACCCCCTGTCCATGGCCGCCGGCCTCAGGTGCCGTTCAACGCCAGCGAAAGCCTTGCCGAAAAACCCCGTTCATTTGCCAAATCCCTTGAGATATTGCTTGCAGAAACCGATAATCTATTGTATAAAAAGAAGATACAGTGCCCGGTCAGCGGGACGGCAAATCGGAAGACGGGAAAGGGCCTCATGGACATCAAGAGCATGCTGGCATTCGAAGAGAAAGAGAAGAAGCTTCTCAAGCTCGTCTTTTTCATCTCGCTTGGCGCATGTCTGGCAGCCGTGGGGATCGCATGGGGTATTCAGAAAGCGCGGTTGAGCGCGCGGGTGGAGAAGCAGCGGGCGGAAGCAGAAACCTCCGACATGCTTCTGGTATTCGAGAAGCATACCCGTGACCTGCTGACAGTCGACCTGGATGCGCATCGTTTTGCCTCGCGCCATTTCGCCCAAACCAATCGCCCCCAAGAAGCCATCCCCCACCTGCTCAGACTTCTTTCGGTGGATGACGAGGACCGGGAGGTACGACTCGCGCTGGGCGAAGCATATCTGAAGGCGGGAATGTATGACAAGGCCTTGCGTGAACTCTCGACACTCAACGCCGCAAAGGAAAGCGACAGCCTCACCAAGTCCGCAATGGCCCTTCAGGGGTTGGCCCTTTTTCATACAGGGCAATATGATGCAAGCATTGAGCTCCTCGATGAAACGCTGCAGCTCTATCCCGGCTCGGCGGAAGCTGCCTGCTATCGCGGCCAGGTTGAAGCCGCTCTCAACAGCGGCTCAAAACAGGCCGAGGACTACTTCCGGAAAGCCCTTGAGATTGACAGCACCTACGCCGAGCCCCTGTACCAGTGGGCCCGTTTCGATATGAACCGGCCGGGCCGCTCGGATGATGACCTCGACAGCGCCCGTAGGCGCTTGCTGCGGCTCTTGAAGATTGAGCCGCTCAATCCCAAGGCCCATGCGCGACTGGGCATGCTCTATTATTACCTTGGCTACCCGGACATCTCCGAGAAGTCGTACCGCACGGCGCTGGCCCTGAATCCGGCAGACTACAATACGCGCTACAATCTTGGCGAACTGTACACCTCCTTGTACTGGAACCGCCAGGATCTCTCCGAAGATGCAAAGGCCGCGTACCGCCGCAAAGCCTTGACCGAGTTCAAGAAGACCCTCGAAATAGAGCCGGATCACGCGAACGCCCATTTTAAAATCGGGCTGATCTCTCTTGAGAACAACATGCTGAACGCAGCCGTACGTCACTTCGAACAGGCGCGAAAGCTCAGCCCTGAAAATATACGCATTCTCCTGCAACTGGGCGTGGCCTACGAGAAGAAAGATATGCATGCGGAGGCCATGTCAGTCTACAACGCAGTTCTCGATATCGATCCCGTAAACCAGGTCGCCCAGCAGAAAGTCAAACTCTTGAGTGGGGTCGGCCGGTAAGCCAAGCACAATATATTGTGGCAAGAACGAGCGGTGCAACTACGGTAACCCTTTTCGCCAATTGGAGATAAAAAAAGGACTTGATTTCAATTCACAAAGGTATATTTTCTATCCGTTGATAGTAAACGAGTAATATCGCCTCGCGATAGTTCCATCAGTTCTTTTCCTGCGGTGTTCGCAGCTCGTTTCAGAAAGATGGAGAACGGCAGTCATGGGGAATGTGACGAAGAAGGATCTTGTTGAGAAGATAGCAGACTCAACCGGCCTCACGCAGGTCGACACGAAGATCGTTGTGGAAAGTTTCCTGGAGGCGGTCGCCCGATCGCTTCAGGCCGGCAAGAACATAGAAATCAGAGGCTTCGGAAGGTTCAAGAAAAAGGTAAAGCGGGCGCGGATAGCCCGCAATCCACGGACCAACGAACGAATACAGGTCCAGGCCGGCTACAAGCCGGTATTCGAGTCTTCAAGGGAGCTGTGCAAGCGTGTAAATGATGCGTACCTTATCGAGCAGCAAGGGGAAACGCCGGCTCCCCCGCTAGGCCAGCAGGCATAAAACCGCTACTTCTCTTCTTTCCAGAGCTCGATGGCGGCCTTCTTCAGGTCTTCATACCACTTCTTTATCTGTTCCTCTTCAATCCCGAGCTCATCAGCTACATCAGCCAGCGACTCGCCTGATTCCACGCGCGCAACGGCTTTCCACCGCTCGCGGGGTGAAACCGCGCCAACCGATGACGTATCTTCGGCATCCAGGCGGACGTCAACGGATTCGCCTTCACCTTCGGCCGCGCTCATGTTTTTGCCGTCCTTAGCGGATGCAACAGCTTTTTTGAGGATCTTCTGAAAAGGCACGTCGGCCTTGTACCCGACGCTTGAATACCGTACAACGCCGTCCGGGCCGATCACCACGAGCGCAGGCAGCGTTTTCACACCGTACCGCTGCGCCGTTCGCTTATAGGGATCCAGCAGCACGGGCAGCGCATACCCCTTCTCCTTGACAAAGGGAGCCACCACAGAGGCCCCTTCCTTGTCGAGACTTATGCAGAATATTTTCAGCGCCTCATCCTTGTTTTTCTCGGCGAACTTCATCAGTTCTGGAATTTCTTTCTGACAGGGCTTGCAGTAGGTTGCCCAGAAGCTCAAGACCACGGTATGGGGGACCTTGTTTACATACGGTTTCGCCAGCTTCTTGCCGCACCATATGCGCAGTGTCTCGCGTCCGCCGGACAGGGTGGGAAGCGAAAACGACGGTGCCTCGGTTCCGGGCGGCAACGGTTTCGATGCTTCGCCACCTCCGAACGCCGACACATACATGGCCGAAACGAAAAGGACCGCCCAACGCCACACGCCGTGTTTCATCTGCTCTGCCATTGGCATTTCCTCCCTTGATTATCCTACTTTTTCCCGAGCTCCACCGAGCGCATCGCAGCGCGCCGGACCGCACGAACTACGCTATTCTTCATTCCATACTTCGCCATTTCCTTCAAGCCCGCCTCGGTAGTTCCGCCGGGAGATACCACCCGCGCCCTGAGTACGGCGGGCGTTTCGTTTGAGCGGGCGACCATGTTCCCGGCACCCACCACGGTCTGAATGGCACACTGCCTCGCCACTTCAGGTGTAAGCCCCGCGGCAGTGCCTCCCTCGATCAATGCTTCGATGAACGTGTACACGTATGCAGGCCCGCTCCCGGACAGACCGGTCACGGCATCCATCATTTTCTCAGGCACCAAAACAGCCTGACCCACAGAGCCCAGCACCACCTCGGCTTTTTTCGCATCCGCCTTGGTGCTTCGGGTATTCATGGTATATGCCGTGATACCTTGGCCGATAAGGGCCGGAGTGTTGGGCATGGCCCGGCAGATTCGCGCCTGCGTTCCAAGAAGCTTCTGCAGTTTCGCCAGCGAAATGCCCGCAGCAATAGAAAGCCACAACGTCCGGCCCACAGCTTTCTCGCCGATCGCATTTGTCACATCCGCCAGCGCATCGCTCATGTCCTGGGGTTTCACCGCAAGTACGACCACATCAGGGCTGCCATTCTTGAACCAGTCGGCCGGAGAGATTTTGCTGACTGTCCTGGGGAGATGCCTCATCGCGGATGCCCGTTTGTCGTAGGCGGCAATACGGGCCCGAGTCCCGAGCTTCGTCCGCAGCCCAGCAATCAGAGCACTGCCCATGTTACCGCAGCCCAGTACGGCGAGCTTCATAGACTCCTCAACTGTTCATGGAATCGAGGAACTCGGCGTTGGTTTTGGTGCCGGTGATCTTCTCCGACATGAATTCCATCATTTCGATTGGTGCGCGCGCGGTGGACGCCAGGAACTTGCGGAGAATCCACATCCGGTTGAGCTCCTCTTTGCTCAGCAACAGCTCTTCCTTGCGCGTCCCCGATTTCATAAGGTCGACAGCCGGGTAGATGCGCCGGTCCGCGATCTTGCGGTCAAGAACCAGCTCCATATTTCCGGTGCCCTTGAACTCTTCGAATATCACTTCGTCCATCCTGCTGCCGGTTTCGATAAGCGCGGTGGCGATAATCGTCAGGCTGCCCCCGTTGTCGATATTCCGCGCCGCGCCAAAAAAACGTTTCGGCTTGTAGAGAGCCTGTGAATCGACACCGCCGGACAGAATCCGCCCGGAATGGGGGGCTACAGTGTTGTGCGCGCGTGCCAGGCGCGTGATGCTGTCGAGCAGTATGACCACGTCGCGGTTGTGCTCGACCAGCCGTTTGGCCCGTTCGATAACCATTTCGGCAACAACCACATGGCGTTCCGCAGGCTCGTCAAAAGTGGAGCTGACAATCTCGGCCTCCTTGACCGACCGCTGCATATCGGTAACTTCTTCCGGGCGCTCGTCGATAAGCAGAATAATGCAGATTACTTCCTTGTGGTTGGCCAGGATTGCGTTGGCGATGTTCTTCAGCAGCACCGTTTTCCCGGTGCGCGGCGGCGCCACAATCAGACCGCGCTGGCCCTTGCCCAGGGGCGTGAACAGGTTCATGATGCGCGTGCATATCTCTTTGGAATCGTATTCGAGGTTAAACCGCTCCTCCGGAAAGAGGGGGGTAAGATCGTCGAAATTGATCTTTTTCTTACATTCTTCCGGATCTTCGTAGTTGATCATCTCTACTCGCAGCAGGGCGAAATAGCGCTCGGAATCCTTTGGCGGGCGCACCTGCCCGGACACAGTATCGCCGGTGCGAAGATGGAAACGCTTGATCTGCGACGGCGAAACGTAGATATCGTCGGGACCGCTGAGATAGCTGTTTGCGGGTGAACGAAGAAATCCGAACCCATCGGGCATGATCTCCAGGACCCCCTCGGCAAACATCTGGCCGCTCTTGGCAGCCTCACCTTCGAGAATCCTGAATATCAGCTCCTGCTTGTTTGCGTTGCGATGATCGCCGACATCAAGTTCAGCGGCGATCTTGTTGAGTTCGGGCATTGATTTGGTTTTCAATTCGGCAACATTCATTGAAACACCTCTGCTCATAGGGTGGGATTAGGCTGAAGATGGACAGTCTTGCTGAAGGTACGTACCACCATGGCACGGAATCTGGTTTGTGAATATCTCGACCCGGAATGCCGGCTCTATGTCTGGCGGAAACCGGAAAATTGCGCGTGGTGCCGGAAAGACACACCACTGAAATTCACGCTACCCGGGAATAATCTCGAAAACTGGGTTTATATCAACCGAGTTGATATAATGTGAGGTCTTGTTTGGGTACCTTTACCCAGAGGCAGACTCTTGTATCCTGTCCATAAATATGGTCTTACGCACCGGCCTTGTCAATGATTTTCTTGAATGACGACGGGTTTGTGTACCAGCCCATGCGGACGGGAGCCGGGCGGGACGAAGCGTACATGTTAGTGTCTGCCCTGGGATCGGGCTAGAGCACCCTGAGTACCAGCCCTTTCAGATACTCCCCCTCCCGGTGCGAAACATTCACCGGATGGTCCGGCGGCTGCGAGAGCACGTGCAGAAGCTGCACGTCTCTGCCGCTGTCCGCAGCGGCGGCAAAGACCACCTGACGAAACAGCTTCGTGTCAATCGCCTGGGAACAGGAGAAGGTAAACAGGATACCGCCGGGTTCCATGTTTCTCATCGAGACAAGATTGATATCTTTGTAGCCCCGGCATGCCTTGGGCACATCGCGGCTGCTCCTTGCGAATTTGGGAGGATCGAGAACAACCATGGAATACCTGTCGGTGCAATTGCGGAGGAAATCAAACACGTCGGCATCGACAAAATCCGCATCCGGAGCCGCATAGCCGTTCAGCCGCCGGTTCTCTTTGGCCCAATCAAGGGCCCGCACTGATGCGTCAATACTTCTCACCGCGCGCGCCCCGCCCGCCAGCGCATTCAACGAGAACCCCCCGGTATAGGCAAAGCAATCCGCAACAACTCGTTCTGCCGCATAGTGCCTGAACAGTCGCCTGTTCTCCCGCTGATCAAGAAACATGCCGGTCTTCTGCCCCGCCGCCAAATCCACCAGATAGCGAATGCCGTTTTCCAGCACATGCAGCGGCGCCGGTATCCTGCCCTGTACCGGCCCGCATCTGTTCCTCGGCTCGCATTGCTCGCGCGCGCGCTCCTCCGCATCCGATCGCTCGTATACAAAAGAAGGCTTGATGAGCGCATCGAGATGCGACAGGACCGCCTCACGCCATCGCTCCATTCCGGCAGTCGTGATTTGTATACACAGGCCGTCACCATAGCGGTCCACGATAAGCCCGGGAATGAAATCACCCTCGGAGTTGACCAGCCGGCACGCGCTGGTATCGTCGGCGAGAATCGATGCCCGCGATGCCGCCGCTTTTTCGAGACGCCGGCGGAGCAGCTCGCCGGTGAAAAGCGTATTGCCGCGCGTGAGCATACGTACCGCTATCGATGCATGCGGGTTGTAGTAGCCGTGCCCGAGGATCGTGCCGCCGGCATCGCATACCGCGCATCCGGTTCCCGGTTCCACCTCACGATCAAGGGAGGCAATCGCGCCGGAGAACACCCAGGGGTGTCCCCTGAGGATTGGCTTCTCTTTTCCCCGCTTGAGCCGTACGTTCGCGCGCATGCTGGATGGTATGGCGTTCACGCGTAAAGCCTGAACCAGCCGAGCGCGAGAGGAATGAATGGCTCGGTGTAGCCGTGCGGAAGACCCTGAAGGAATGTATAGGACCGGGTACTCGGCAGGCGCGCAAAAAGCGATTCGATACTGCCGGGCGTGCAGGTGGTGTCATCACCCGCCGCGGTAAGCAATACCGGCATGGTCAACCTGCGCGCGTGGGACAGCGTATCGATGAAACCAATGGCGTGCCAGCCCCTGGCAACATCAGGCATTTCGTTGAGGCCATCATGAATCATGGCATAGGCGCCGGCCTGCCCCTTTGCCGAAGGAAAATTGGTAAGGAAAGGAACATCGGCCGCAACGCACCGCGCGCCGTGATCCTTGAAAAGCGATCCAAGAATAAGCGAGCAGCCGCCGCCCTGGCTCGATCCGAAAAAAGACACGCGGTTGGCAAGCACGGTCTTCTGCTTCCATGCCCAGCGAATTGCCATCACGCACTGGGCCAGCCAGATACGATACCCCTCCCTGGCGCCGGTCTCCACCGTGTCACGAAGCACAGGCCAGTTCTCCTGGCCCCGCCGTTTAGATTCATCGTAGCCATCGGGTGTGGCATATCCCATCGGATTCACATGCAACACGTTGAATCCCTGCGCCGCGAGATCGGGATGCATGCTCATTTCGGATCCGTAGCCCGGCGTATGGACCAACAATGGCGCAGGACCGTTAAGCGCGGGCTGCCAGCAGGCATAGAACGGATCCATCCCGGCCGGCGCAAAGCGCAGATAGCCGAAACCATGCATATGGGTGATATGGGCCTGGGACGGATGACCCTCCCGGACAATCCGCCGGGCAGGGCATTTCGTTTTGGCGCCCAGGTCCCACACGCTGTCAATCCACGAGTCCACTTTTTCCGCCGAAGGATAGTGTCTGAACTCCGGCAGACCGCCCAATAAAGACATCGTGATGCTCCCCGTTATCAGGCTTGTTGGTACGAAAGAAAAACGCACCGCCATTGCGGTACGCAGCAAAATATATCCAGACTGATAGTATCTCGCATGCGCGGTCGGCAGATTGACCATTGAAGCACTTCATCTGCACAACGTAGATTATGTAATCCAAAGCCGACAGATAATCGACAAGGATTTCATGGGCATGACCAGAACTCTCGCCCTACTCGTACTGCTTATCCCCCTGTGCGCGTGTTTCCCGCCGGCAAAGACCTCGACGGTGGAGGAAGGACCTGAACCCGCCCCCACAGCCGACACCGCCCCCGAAGCGCCCCGACCTGAGGCGGCGAAGCCACAAGAGACGTCCGCAGAAGAATCGACCGGTCCCGAGCCGGCCAAACGCTCAGCCGATACCAAGCCGGAAATGCTTCGCCCCAAGGAAATTCCTGTTGCCGAGTGGACCGGCCTGACGTTCTTGCTTCTCGAAAAGGTGGAGATGTTCAGGACACACGGGCATCACTTGTATACCACCCCTTCATTTGAAGATGATCCCGCGCCGATCAATCCGGCGATCGAGCTCGAGAACCACCGCCTGAGGTACGAGCCTTTTGCCGGCCACGTGTTCACGGTCACGAACGTCGGGAAGCAACCGGACGGCGAATACGTTATCGTAGGAAAGATGGACACGCTCGATCTGACAGTGTATGGAAAGACATCCAACGGGATCATCGAAGGCATTCTAGTATTCGACGATCTTGCCGAGGCCAAGACGCGGTGGGAAGGCACAACCGTGTACTCGAAGCGACGGCTGGTCGATATTTACGACTCGACAAAATCGACGTTTCGCAACCGGAAGGTCTCGATCCTCGACCCGCTGCGCGTGCTCGAAGTCCGCCCGGGAATAATCCCGCTGCCGCCCAAACCTGTATGGCTTGTGGTCATGCTCCCCAACGGCAGTGGCGGCATTATTCCACTTCACTACAGCTGGACAAACGTACTCGACAAAAAAAAGAGCCCCGGTATGCCCTGGGAGCAGGACATCCTTGAGTATAATCCCAAATTACGGCATCGGTGGGACCCCTACGTGTGGGAAACCATCGACGGGCACCATGTCTTTGTGGGAATGACGAAGGAACAGCTCATGATGTCTTGGGGGCATCCCCGCAAGACCGAGAAGGTGGACTCTGTTACCACGAAGTGGATCTACGGCAACAGCACGCTTATCATGAAGGGGGACACGGTTTCTGCAACCATGCAGTGAAGGGATGTTTATGTTTAGGGACGAACTTTTTTTATTATATTATCTCCAGTTTGCGACAAGGTCAGTAGGTTTCCCTATTTGTGCGTTGGAGACGAACTTAGTCCGTTATATTAGGGCCTTTGACGACTAAGGCTAGTATGTCACGCTCTCTCCGAGAGCCAATGATCACGAGCAATCACAACCGGTGGAAGAGTTATTCCAAGGTATCGAGCCACTGCTGTCGGAGTCTGATGATATTCTGTGAGCGCACGTCCTATGAATTCTCTCCTGGCGCGTGACCTTGCATTTTCTCTTCCGCGAATGTGGAGTTCTTCGGTTGGTATTCCGTGCTTTCGGCATACTTTTCTTGCCAAAGCACTAAGGAAGTCTTCTTTGTCTTCAAACCGTCGAATGAGACCCATTCGATGTCGATTCTTTTCAATAGCTTCTCGCACAAACGAGGGATTGCCTATTATGGCAGGCAGCCCCTTTGCCGCGGCGTCATGCTCGAGAAGCGCATCTTCATCCAATCCATGATTGCCTTTCTCGATTTCGCGCATACCTTCCTGCAAGAAAGCGATGTAGTTGCTTACAGCCGACTGCCGTTGTTTCCCGAAGCGTCGCAACGCTTCTGCAACGTGCTGGAAGTCGCTGCCCAGAGCATTCTTTCTACCGATCATTGCTCCATGCCCACACCATTTCCAGGAGCTTAGAGCTCTAACATCTTTCACTTGACCACTTCGGATGGGATTCAGATGGATATATCGAATAAGCTCGCAGGCATAGCTCTGATCCTGGCAGAGTACGGATTTGTAGCGATCCTGAAAAACGTAGCCTCTCCGAGAATATTTCTTGTTGAAGAACCGCCCGAAAGAGCCATTCAAAGGGCGCATGACTCGGGCTATTGGGTATTCATTGGTCCGGAGAAGCAGATGGTAGTGGTTGCCCATTAGCGCCCAGGCAAAGCATTGATACCCGGTCTTAGTGATTTCTCGTTTCAACCTTCGGAGAAAACAAAGCCTGTCGTTGTCGTCTCGAAAGATCGGCATGCCATCGAGACCTCGCGCCATGATGTGAGCCAGGCTTCCGGGGAAAAGAAATCGATGTACTCTTGGCATAATTAGTCCATTTCTGTTTGATGGATGTCGGAGAGAAAAACCAACATCTCGCGTAACTAGGTTCAGCAATCCCTTCAGGTGCAAAGGAACGAAGCGAAACTCGTATTTGTAGTAATATAATAAAAAAAGTTCGTCCCAACGCACAAGGCACCCATATCCAGCAGTGCAATCCACTCTTATCTTGCCACTAGCATGGTCACACTGTGGACCCTGTTGCCGATCTGAAGTCGAACCACGTACATACCATTGGGGTACGCACTCGCGTCCCATTCCGCCCGCACGTCACGTATATCTAGAAGCTCGTGAACCAACTCTCCCTGCAACGTGTGGACGGATAGTCTCAGATTCGGGCTTGCCGGCGCGAATGAAATATCCGCGCGTGCTGTCACCGGCTGCGGAGACACTGAAAGCCTCGCAGCAGATCTTCTGGAGACGCCAGTCTCAAGCGAAGTTGCCCCGCCAGCCTCGGAGACATTCGACCAAGCCGAGGACTCATTGCCGTTCCACGCGCGGATACGATAGTGCCCTTCGTTGGCGGCCCGATAGATGTACATAAGAGGATCAAACGGCACCAGGTTCGGGTTGGTCGACGTGAATTTCCAACGGTTGATATTCGGCGGCCGCCAGGCAACGGTCTGCCATCCCGTGGAACCGTTATCCGAGCGCTGCAGCTCGAAACTGTCGTGCTCGGAATCGGTCATGGTCCATGTCAGTGTGACCTTGCTGGCATCGGCCACAACAGTCAGGTCGGCGGGCGCGTCCGGAGTCGTAAAGGTGTTCTTGTAGGACAGGGGTTGGCCCGCCTCCAGATCGTAGCCGCCGTCCGGATCGTTGTTGGAATGGTGCAGATCCAAATGTCCGTTTGCGAAATACCAGATATCCGTCGGGGGGTTGATCCACTTCTCGTGGTGCACGCGGAACCCCTCTTGGCCGCGCGAGTAGTTCTTGACCACATCTTTGTAGGTATTCCCGATGAAATGATTGTCCTGCTCGTACGGATAGCTTGTCCCCATCTGGCGGGGTCCGATGCACCAGGAACCGTTACGCGTGTGGTTCTCTGCATAGTTGTTGATATAGAGGTTGTACCCGCCGGCCAGACCGGTTTGCGGTTTGTAGGTCTTGACCAAGCCCACTTCCGCATCGCGCACATCGTTGTCGACAGCGAGGACCCGCTCGCCATAGTGGTTGTTGATGCAGTGCCACTCGGGAACGTGCTTGACGAAATTGTCCTGGAGAATGATATCCTCGGGAATGGCATCTGCTGCCGGATCATCGCCCGAGATCACGATACCGTACCCGTTGTGGTAGATTTCCCCGGACACAGGATCCTGCAGGTCTTCGATATGGTTACCGATGACATGGGCGACCTTCACCTCGTGCAGCATCACGCCAACATAGTGAATGTCCTCGATACGGTTGTTCTGCACGACCACATGCGACACGCCATGCGTGAAATCGATGCACCGGTTGTTGGTCTCACACAGCCAGCAGTTACGGACAGTGATGTTGGTCTTGGAGCCGGTCGCGTAGATGACCGTGTTGCTCCCGCGCGGGCCGGTGTATCCCCTCCCTTTGATCTTGAGCCCGTCGATGGTGGCGTTGCTCGTACCAATGCTGACGATCGTGCCGTCACCGGATACCTGCCGGATCTCGGCCCCCTCGAATGTGCCGCCGGTGCGTGCTTCTCTGCCCTCTTCACCGCAGGTCCATCCGTCACCGAGCAACGTGAGCGGCTTGCCTACGTTGATCGATGCAACACCATAGGCAGTGGGAGGAGAACCGAAATAGAGGGTATCGCCTGCCGAGGCACCGTCGATAACGGCCTGAATCACGGAGGTCTCGTTTGAGCCATCACCCGTGACCCCGGAGCTGAGGACATCGATAGTGGCAGAGAAGGAGAATGGCGACAGAACCGCCACGGCAACGTACGCCGCGCAAAGCGGCGACAGGCATCTGGTCATAATCCCCCAAGCGTATGATTGGTTCCCGGACCGAATACTCTGTTCTGAGTCTATATTCCCTGTCTGCTCAAGCGCAGTTTCTCTTCTATGGTAACGTTCTGGCTTGTCTGATGTCCATCAAGCGGCAGAATCCGCTCGTGCACTGCATCCACAATCCACTCCGGCTGCGGAAAAAATGACTTTTCGAGCTCATGCGCTGGCGTAATCCAGTTGCGCGAGCCGACCACAACCGGCGGCGCATCCAAATCGTCGAATGCCATTTCGGAAATACTCTGCGCAACGTCGTTTAGATACGATCCACGCTGACACGCGTCGCTTGCGAGCAACACACGGTGCGTCTTGCGGACAGATTCGAGTATTGGCTCGTAGTTGAGCGGCGTGAGCGACCGAAGGTCGATGAGCTCTGCCTCGAGACCATACTTGTCGCGAAGGATATCGGCAGCTTTCGCCGCGGTGTACAGTGTTGCGCCGGCTGTGATGATTGTCAGGTCCTTGCCCTCGCGTTTCACATCGGGCTCGCCAATCGGAATCTCGTAGAATCCCTCGGGTACGCCTTCCTCGCGGAAGAGCTCACCTATGTCGTATATGCGCTGCGACTCGAAGAAAACCACCGGGTCGGTGGCCACCAGGGCAGCATTCATGAGCCCCTTGGCATCATAGGGTGTTGCAGGGAACACGACCTTGAGACCCGGGATATGCGTGCACAGGCTTGTCCAGTCCTGGGAGTGCTGTGCACCGTACTTGGACCCGACTGAGACGCGCAGGACCACGGGCATCCTGAGCTCGCCCGCGCTCATGGCCTGCCATTTGGCCATCTGGTTGAATACCTCGTCGCCGGCACGACCGAGAAAATCGCAGTACATGAGCTCGACAATAACCCGCCCGCCGCACATGCCGTAGCCTGTCGCCGACCCGCAGATAGCGCCCTCGGAGATAGGACTGTTGAACAGCCGGTTGTACGGAAGCGCCTCGGTAAGGCCGCGGTACACGGCAAACGCGCCACCCCAGTCACGGTTCTCTTCACCGTAGGCAACAAGAGTTGGATCGGTGTAGAATCCATGAGCAACGGCTTCGAATATAGCGTCACGGTACTGAACTGCCTTGCCCTTTGGAAGCACTTTGCCTTCGGCGTCCACGCCTTTGCGGCTTCGTCGGGCAATCTGCTTCACGCGCGGGTTCTCTTCCAGGGGCATGTTGACTTCGCATGCCCGGTCGTCGAGTTTCTCGATTCGCTGGTTGGAGAACATCACGCCGCCGATAGCGCCGGGATCTGCAGACGGATTCATGCGCGGAGAAACAGAATCATCGGTGGCACGCGCCATGCTGTTGCGTATCAGCTCGACCACCGACTCCCTGACAGCTTCAAGCTCCTGACTATCGCATACATTGCGCGCCGCAAGCTTCTCGCCGAAATCGGCAATGGAATCCTGCTGTTCCCACGCGGCGATCTCATCTTTCTCGCGGTACGACGACGCATCCGATGGTGAATGACCCGAGATACGATAGGTAACGGTATCGAGCAGGCACGGGCCCTCCCTGGCCTCGATGATCTGCTTCTTTCTGCGAAATGCATCGATGACCGCAAGCGGATTGTACCCGTCGATGCGCTCAGCATGCATCTGTTCGGGATTGACTCCCGCGCCGATTCGCGCGAGGATATCGAAGCCCATGGTTTCACCCATGGTCTGACCGCCCATGCCATAGTGGTTGTTCATGAAATTGAATATCAACGGCAGGCCGCCGCGGTAATCGCCTTCCCACAGCTTTTTGAACTGGTCCATGGTGGCAAGACAGAGCGCTTCCCACACCGGGCCGCATCCCAGGGAGCCATCGCCGATATTGCACACGACCAGGCCGGGCTCGCGGTTGCATTTCTTGTAGAGCGCGGCGCCCACCGAGATGTCGGCGGATCCCCCCACGATCGCGTTGTTGGGATAGATGCCAAACGGCGTGAAGAACGCATGCATGGAGCCGCCGAGTCCCTTGTTGAATCCGGTCTCGCGCGCGAAGATCTCGGCCAGCGTGCCGTACAGGAGAAAGCGGACAGCAAGTTGCTTGACAGACTCATCTTTGCCGGCTTCCACGATCGAAAGGATCTTCCCGCCGAAATACGTGCTCATGATTTCCATAAGGCGATCATCAGGGAGCTTCTCAATAGCACTCAGCCCCTTGGCAAGAATCTCGCCATGACTTCGATGAGAGCCGAAAACATAATCCCCGGGTTCGAGGACATAAGCCTGGCCCACGGCGGATGCTTCCTGGCCGATCGAGAGATGGGCGGGTCCGGCATGGTAGTACTCCTGGCCGTGATACTGGCCCGCGGTCTTGATCTGGTTGAGCATGGTCTCGAATTCGCGAATGATGACCATGTCACGGTATATCCTCACCAGAGCTTCGCGGCCATACGCGGTGACTTCCTCTTCAAAGGGGGTGTCATACCGGTTGACCGGGATCGGCCTGAACCTGATGCTCCCGGACTTTCGGGCTTTCTCCGGATTGATCGAGAGTGACTTAGGCATAATGGTGACTCCTTTTTCGCATCGTGACTTCGTGTCTGCTTCGTGGCATATTCACCTTCCGTATGTCTAGCTCATAACAGTGAGATCGATGCTCTCTATCGCTTTGCCGAGCGCCTGCAGGAACCGGCCGGCAGGGGCACCGTCAACCGCGCGATGATCGACCGTCAGGGAGAGGCCGATATGCGGTTCGGCGTGATACGAGCCGTCATCGGCGAGAACGGGCCGTGGCACTATGGCGCCCACGCCCAACAGTGCAACCTGAGGTGCATTCAGCACAGGGGTGAATGATTCGACGCCGAATGAGCCGAGATTCGAGATTGTTATGGTTCCGCCCGAGAGGTCATCAGGGTTGATTGCACCTTCCTGGCAGCTCGCGGCCTGTTTCTTGATTGCCTGCGCAAGAGCATTGAGCGACAGCGCGTCAGCGTTCCGGACCACAGGCACCATGAGACCGCGCGGTGTGTCAACTGCGACAGCCAGGTGCACATGGCGGTACCTCTGGAGAGCACCGTCTGCGATGAGCGCGTTGAACTCCGGGAACTCGCGGAGTGTTTTCACGAGCGCGAATGACACGAGATCGTTGATAGTGATATTCGACAGGCCGAGCTTCTCTCCCGCATCCTTGATCCGCTTGCGAAGGCCCAGCATCGCCGTGGCATTGGCTGACATGTTGAGTGTGAGCTGGGCTGAGCCGGCCAGGGAGCTCATCATGCGATCACCGATCGTGCGACGCATGGTGGAGAGCGGAACTGTCTGTACATCATCACCCTCAGGAACGACCGGCACATACGCCGGTGCAGCAGGTGTGGCCACGGTTTCGACTGCCGCCTTGAGAACGTCTCGCTCGATTATCCGTCCACCGGGGCCGCTCCCGATTATGGAGGCCAGTACAACACCTTTCTCTGATGCGCGTTTGCGCGCGAGAGGTGAGACTCTCAGCTTGGTCCCGGCGATCACAGCCGCCACAGGTGCCACAGGCGCCGACCGATGGGCTGCTGCTGCGGCGTGCCCGGCAGCGGCCGCGACCACAGGCTCGACTGCGGTTTTCACCCCATTGGCCGGCCTGAAGGGTTCCGGGTCTTCACCGGGATCGCCAACGACAGCCACATTCTCGAGCACGGCGACATCAGCGCCGGTATCAAAGAACGTGGCCAGAAGCGTGCCCGAGACCGGTGATTCGAAATCGAAACTCGCCTTGTCGGTCTCGTAGGTGAACAGCGTATCCCCCTCGCTGACGCTGTCGCCGGCATTCTTTGACCATTCGAGAATCACACAGGTCTCTACTGACTGACCCTGTCGCGGCATTGCTATTGGAGTTGCCATGGATTTGTTCCTTGTTTCTGGTTCGCCTTGCTTCTGACACCAAATATAAGCAATCTTGACCAGAAATGCAATAGAATAATGCATCATTGTGCGTTCTTTTTTGGTTATAGCCGTTCACAAGGCCGAGCTTTCAGATAATATGGTTCATAATGAGCACGAACGGTCATATTTCGAGTGTTTCG
The DNA here is from genome assembly GCA_014728015.1 of Chitinivibrionales bacterium. Taxonomy (GTDB): domain Bacteria; phylum Fibrobacterota; class Chitinivibrionia; order Chitinivibrionales; family WJMI01; genus WJMI01. The sequence continues at coordinate 18,516 of WJMI01000254.1, forward strand.
AGCGAAATCGTTCAATCATTTATTTTGGTCGTGTGCTCTTTTTCAACCCATTGGGAGGATCTGTGTCGACCGATTTCGTATGTGCCGGCCAGCTCTGCCTCGACATATTCCCCAGATTCGAGAACCAGCCCGGATGCACAGTTGGCGAGCTTCTGAGGCCCGGAAGCGTTGTCCGGGTGTCGGAGATGAGCTTCTCGGTGGGCGGCTGCGTGGCCAATACCGCCGGCGCTCTGGCAAGGTTCGGCATCGCGGTCAAGGCTGTCGGAAGGGTCGGCGATGATATCCTTGGAACCATGCTCGCCGATCTGCTCAAGGCCAGACTGGACACTTCGGGACTGGTCGTGGCCGAAGGTCAGCAGGGGTCATACACCCTCAACCTCTCCCCTGTCGGCATCGACCGGATCTTCCTCTATTCCCCTGGTCCCAACCAGCTCTTCGACAGCACGGACGTGTCCCGCGAACTCCTGGAGAATACAAAACTGGTCCATCTTGGCTATCCGACCTACATGGACAGACTTCACGAGGACAACGGGCGCGAACTCGTGGCCATTTTTGACGCCGCCCGCCAATCCGGGGCAACCACATCCATGGACACATCCCTGGCCGACCCGGGCT
>WJMI01000255.1 GCA_014728015.1 Chitinivibrionales bacterium
ATATTCTGCTGATCTATGGAGGTGCCCCAGACATTCCAGCTGTTCCAACCGAGCGGGGGAGTGAGCGCCAGGCGGCCGCCGGAGATGACCTTGACAACGCGCTCATCAGAGCCCTCGTCGTTGTTGACCATCACCCGCACGGTGGCTTCTTTTTTTTCTTTGGCAACGCCCTGGATCACGCCGGTCTTGGAATTGATGAACAGCCCCTCGGGAAGTCCCTCCGCGGAAAACAGCAGGGGACGGCGGCCGGTGGTGGGTACCGGAAGCCGCGTTTTTGTGCCGACTCCCGCGCCATACACGGAAGGCCCGTTGATGGTCGGCGTTCCCTGGTCCCATTGGCCGGGTTCGGCAATGTCGGTGACGTATTTCTCGGTGTCGGGCATGAATCACTCCCGCGGTTTTTCGGTTCCTGGCGCGAATCGCTGCCGGGATTGAGGGACGACATAATATACTAATGGAGCAGGTGCGGAGAAACGGGTGAATTGGCGCTATTGGCGAGTATGTGCAAATTCCATGTGCCAAATGCTTAGTGCACTAACCTAAGTGGCCCTTATATTTTCTTCAGTCGGGGGGACCTGTCCATATTCTCTTGAAACTGAAGGCGCAAGAGAACGTATCAACCTAACTGAAGGAGGTGCGCGCGTGAAAAGGGGCATCGTTGCAGTACTGTGCGTGGCGGGGGTCGTGTGCGGAGCGTTTGGTGGAGTTACGCTGACGGATAACGAGACATACGCTGGAACGGGCGGGCACTATAAAGTCGTCACGGATGTTGCGACCTACTATTACCACAAAGCCGGCGGCACGTTCACTGGCCTCGTGGACAATGACGACTCGGATTGGATCAGTTGGAGCACAGCTGGCGGGGCCTCGGGCCAGTGGCGTGGGATGCCCAAGCCGTACAACTGGGGATGGAATGCGGAAGACGCAGGAGGAAGTGGTGTTGAGACAGGAGAACCCCAGGATGTAACAGCCGAATACGCCAAGATTACCAGCTCAAAGGGTGGCACCGCAGACATCGAGTTCTTTCCGACCCACGTTACGTTCACGATAACCAGTAATCCCGGAAATTTCTACTTCACTTATGAAGGCACGCCGAATGGTGAGTGCAATGAGAGCGAAACATATACGGTTAAGGGCAACGAGACGACCCAGAATTCCATTGGGAGTGACTGGACCGGCGACATAGGCGAGGCCGACGACGAGGACTACGAATGGCTTTATATCGGACACAATAGTGGCTCAAACGTCCTGTTTATCACGCACAGCACGAGTGACAACAGCGCCGATAACACTTCGGACCTGACCCACAAGATGTGCCCCATGTGGGTCTTCGGCTTCGGCCGCGGCTGGCCGACCACCGGGCATATATCGGGCAATGATTCATTTACTTTTGGTATTGTTGAGAGCACCGACCATGACGAAATCGTGGCAGCTGTCAAAGCAGCCATGGGTGCGACCAAGGCCCGCCACGCTACGCGCGAAAAGGCGGCACGGGATGCCATGTGGCTTCGGCAGGCAGGTACCGCCCTTCACGTGAACGCACCGTTTAACGGTCAGCACACCGTGACAATCCACGATCTTGCGGGCAGGATCTTGGTTTCGCAAGTCAGCAGCGAAGCTGCAAGTGTGGTGAACACCGCAAGCCTGCCGAGCGGGTCGTATGTGGTGAAAGCGGCCCAGGGCGGCCATGTGGTAACCGGGAGGATCAGTAAGTTCTAAGCTGCCGGTACTGCCGCAGCGGGAAAACGAGGAGCGGAGACGGGGAAGGTCTTCGCTCTTTTTTTAACCTCACCCCCGACCCCTTTCCCGCAGGAGAGGGGAGAACTGCAGCGACAGCAGTTTAGCTCGTCAACTTCTCAATCACCATGCCCGAGGTACGGATATAGCCTTTGGAGGTCTTGGCGATCGGGATATCGCCGATCAGCGCGTGCGCAAGGAGATAGCCGAGCTGATCGTGGTCGGGACCGCAATAGGAGATACCGAGGTGGTAATACCGGGGATCGTCTTCGAGCGAAAGCACCGCCACGTCTCTGGGGACCGCAAGCCCGGCCTTCCGGGCCTCGTCGAACACCGCGGCGGCGGCATCGGCGGTGGCGCAGACCCACATATCGGCTTTGCCGTGCCGCGCAATCAGCGAGGAATCGTCACGGGCAATCGAGATGTCGGAATAGATGCTCGTTAGCGGGATGTCCCCGTATTTGTTAAGCAGCCGCGTGAAATAGTGCTTTGCCCATCCCTGGATATTGAGCAATTGCTCGGGGGTGGCCCCTTCGCGGATCGGTTTCACCACGTAGTGAATCTTCACCGGCGCGTGAATCGCCCCGCTCTCGGCCTTCATCTTGGCGAGAAGCATGAGCGCGTAATTCGACCACAGGTCCCGGGATTCGTCGATATAGATATTGACCGTGGCATACTGCTTTTCTATAAGGTAGTGGAGCAGCGCGCGCGTGGCCATGGTGATGCGGGTACCCCGCGAGAACACCATGACCTGGCGGGGGAGCGTCCGGTAGTCGGCGGTATTAAGATCCACCAGAATACGCGGCGATGGCATGTCCCTGAGGCGGGTCAGATAGTGGACCGTCGCCCGTATCTGCTCCACCTGGTCTTGATCGGTGCAGAAAAACACCAGCCCTGAAGGGAGCGCTTTGGCGTGTACCCATTCGCGGCAGGCATCATCGAGGTCTTCGCTGTTCATGAACCGGAACATATACCCCGACGCAAACAACGCCCGCTCCATTTTCTGGTACACGGCGGCCAGCGGGTCCTTTCTGAACACATTGCTGAAATCGTTGGACCGGTAGTTGACAAGGTATACTTCGCGCTTGGGCCGGGTGCGCACGAGCGTCTTGAGGTCCGAGCCCACCCACACGGTCTTCCCGATGCGCGTCACCAGCCCCATCTGTTCGAGCCTGCGGTACGCCTTATGCACGGTCACCGGCGCCACGCCGAACTGAAGGCACATGAACTTGTTGGAGGGGAGCGCTTCACCGACCCTGTAATTCCCGCTGGAGATTTCGCGCACAATGGTTTCGGCGAGCATGTCCGCCGACGATCTCGGGTGCTCGATCGGCCCCTCGGGTTCGGGCTCTTCCTGACCGACAAACGTCCCTTTGCCGGGTATGCGCACGATTTGTCCCCGGTCACGGTATTCGCTCAGAAGCCTTTCCACCGTGCGAACCGATATGCCGAACTTTTCGGCAAGCGCGCGGTCCGGCGGGATGCTCTGCCCCGGGCGCGCCGAGGAAACCTGCTTCTCCATCCATTCTTTGAGGGCCTGCGAAGGGCGCGAACTCACCAGACTTGCCCCTTTTTCTTGGAGTGGCGGGTATGGCGGATTTCTATTGAAAGAATATAGATGATTTCGGTGACTGGAGGATCTCATGATTTTATACTTATTTCGGAGCGTTGGTGCGTTAACCCAGAGATCCTGTCGAAGGGGGGGAATATGAAAAGGTCGCTGACCTTCTGCCTGTTTGCGTATGTGCTCTGCGCTGCGTTGTCGCAGCCATCGGCTGATCAAATTATGTGGATCAATCAGGAGATTACCTGGAGCGGTCACGCCACAGAACGGAATACAGTCACCGGCCCGTCGGACATGACACCCTACTACAACGGGCACTGGTATCATCGCATGGAGATCAAGTCCAAACCGTCAGGCAAGCAGTGTACCTTCCAGCTTTGCATGTGGTCTGACGGGTGGAGCAAGGAAACATGCTCGGGGTGCGTTACGTTCCATGACGAAGGTGTGTATTGGGACGACATGGGGTCGCCCTCGGGGTGGTGGAAGCATAACGGCGGTCCGAATTGGTCGACCAATTTCCAGGCGGTCGGGATTATGGTGAAGCAGAACAACTGCGGCGACATGCTGCTTACTGATGGCGCCTGTGGAAGTCACTGCTATCCGGGGAGCGATCTCGCCGATCATGTGCCTATCGTATGGCAGCACGAGGTCGTGTGTGTTGCACCGGGAAGCGAATTGGAGGTGCCTGCAGAATGGACCGACTGTCCCTGGGGCGAGACATCCATAGGCGTGGGCAGGCTCCACGGTGCGGGCCATGTCGACAACATGAAACTTCACATCATCGAGATCGGTGATGCTGTCAGGGTCACAGTGCCTGCCATGACCGGCACGGTGGTGTTCTACGATGCAAAGGGCGCCGCCCTCCGTACACTCCGTGCCAATGCCGACCAGCCCACCGGGGTTGTGTGGGACAAGAAAGCGCAGGGCGGTGGCAGTATCGCGCCGGGAGTGTATGTGGTCAGGGCGCGGACACCCTCCGGTACCGCATCGGGAAGGATTACCCTTTCGCACTAGATGTGCTGGTCGCACCGCGACAATACACAATACGGAAACGCGCATGTCCGCGTTCCCGTTCGTATGTCCGCCCTTTTCGAAGCTGCTCTGTTATTTGTCGAACAGCGTGTACAGCCCGTGGACCCCGAGATCGGCGCCGCCCTCGGCCGCGAGCTTTTCGAACTTCGAAAGCGCCAGATCGAGACCGGGCGTGTTCATGCCCATGGCCCGTGCCGACTCGGATGCGATCTTCATGTCCTTGATGAAATGCTTCACGTAGAAACCGGGATCAAAACTCCCCGCAATCATGCGGGGACCATAGTTTGACAGCGACCAGCTCCCGGCCGCGCCGCTTGCAATGCTTTTCAGCACGGTCGACTGGTCCAGGCCCGACTTCTTCGCGTACACGAGCGCTTCGCACACGGCGACAAGACCTGCGGCAATGGCAATCTGATTGCACATCTTCGTGTGCTGGCCGCTCCCGGCCGGCCCCTGGTACACGATATTTTTCCCCATGATTTCGAACAACGGAAACATCGCATCGAATGTGTCCTTGTCACCGCCGGCCATGATTGACAGCCGCGCTTCCCGCGCGCCCGAGTCACCCCCCGACACCGGCGCATCCAGCGATGCAATACCCTTTGCCTTTGCCTCGTTGTAGATCTTCACGGCAAGATCCGGCCGCGAAGTGGTCATGTCGACCACAATAGAGCCCTTCCTGGCATTGGCAAGTATGCCGTCATCGCCGAGATACACCTCTTCAACGTCGTTTGGAAATCCGACAATTGTGATTATCACATCGGCATTCGCGGCTACCTTGCCGGGCGAATCCTGCCAGGTCGCGCCGCCGGCGACCAGCTCGTCCGCACGCGGCTTTGTCCTGTTGTACACATGCAGCCCGTAGCCTGCCTTCAGAAGGTGCCCGGCCATGCTCTTGCCCATCACTCCGGTACCTATGAATCCGATGGTCGTGTTTTCAGGGTGCATCGGGTCCTCCCTTCGCGGTCACACTGCCCGTGTTCCTGCAGTACCCATTATGTGATCGGTGCTTATTTCGGAATTTGCTTATTGGCGATCAGTGTTGGCAAATCAGAAGGCAATCCCCTCTTCGCGCGCGGCGGGACGAAGGAGGGGCTGCGACCAGGCGGAAGGCCTTCCCCCTCCAACCGCACACCGATCTTCTCTTACGTGCGCACTTGCGGCGGTTCGTTGAACTTCCACCGTTTTCCTCGTATCAAGGGTGTCTTGAATTGTTTCTGTATCCTCCCGGTTTTTTCAAGATGATCGAGACATGACCGCAGACACCCGCGCCCCACGCAAATGCCCCGGTGGCGAAACCGGTGATCGAGAAACTGGTGGTACGACGGGTCCTCGCCTTCCTTCTCGCTCCCGTTCCAGAATGGCGAAAACCGGGGGTCATCGCCCCGATGCACATGCCCGCATTTCGCAGGATCGAAAGATGCGTGACCATAAGTACGGCCTTCGATTTCAAACGTGACATCCCGCGACCGGCCGATAGCATTGGCCTCGCACTCTTTCGCGCACAACCCGCACTCGTCGCACAGCGTGCCGGAGAACAGCGGCGTGGGCTCGAGTTTCGCCTCGGTGAGAACGGCAAACACGCGCTGGCGCGGGCCGAATTGCGGCGTAAGGAATATCTTGGACATGCCCAGCTCCCCAAGGCCGGCCGCTACCCCCATCACCCGAAGCGAGAGCATGGCATCCGGCCCGGTCGCGTGCTCCGGGCGGGTTCTTCGGCCGGCATCCGCGCGAAACGGATTGTGGACGGGCACGCTGGTATGGCCCTCTTCCTCGAGCGCCATAACAAGTGCCCGCAGCAGTGACGGTGCCAGGACTTCATTGAGATACCAGTATGAATCGCAATTGTAAGCCTGCCAATACGTGCCCTCCTCAACGGTTTTCAGCGTGCCGCGCGCCTGCGGGACCGCTACTGCAATTGCGGTTTGTGCCTGGGGGAATATGCCGCGGGGATCGTATTCAGGCGGCGCCGTGTCAAAGCGTGAGATTGGCGCAAAGCCCACCAGCGCCGCTCCGTTTTCCAATGCGATCCGGCGCACGCGTTCAGTCAATTCTTTCATTGCATGCCCTTTGTGGAAGACTCAGCCTCCAAGGTACGCGCCGTCGCTCACAAGTTTCTTCCGAAGGAGATTCACGTCCAGCCGGCGAGGCGACACATTATTTGCGCTGCAGAGCGCGGCAGCCGTGCCCGAAGCCTGACCCAGCGCCATGCAGCAGACCGTATTGCGGGTCGACATGTGCGCGTCATAGTCGGATGTGATCATTCTACCGGCTACCTGCAGATCCTCCGCCCTTTGCGGGAGCAACGCGCGGTAGGGGACGCCATACGCACCCGCATCTTTGATCATCATTCGCGGTGCGCAATCGTGAAAGCCGTACAGCGCAACCTCATCGTCGAACCGGGTTGCATCGAGTATCTCGTCGAGCGACAGATCGTAGTCGCATTCAAGTATTCTCGTGCGCCGGACACATGCCTGTATCGATGTGTGATTGACATAGGCATTTTCAAAGCCTGGCACGTGCTCCCTGAACAGGCGGGTAACCGTATCTATCTGCCTGCGCAGTTCCTTCTCCGCATCGGTGAGCTGGTCCGTGTCGATGGCGTCGACGGGGAATGCACACAACGTATTGACATAGGTCAGCTCATGACGATGCAGCGAAACCGTCAATGGCCCGAACATACCGCGGGGCTTCATGTATTCCTCGAGTGCCGGAATACCGTGTCCGTTGAAACCGATACGCACGATCGCATCGTCGAGATTGTCTTTCTTGCCGTGTACTATTTGCCACAGAAGCCCGTTTGTTTCGAGCCAGTCCGCCGCCCGGTTCAAATCGACATTGGCAAGGCCGAACGTCAGCCCCACGCCATGCCTGTCGGTCGAACAGTTTTTCCAGGGTACCCCCGCGTGATGCGCCACATCGGCATCGCCGGTGCAGTCGATGGTCTGCTTCGCGAGTATGGCCTCCCGGCCCGACTTGGACTCAACAAGAACCCCCTGCACACGCCCGCCATCCTTGACAGTATCCACAATCAGGGAATGCAGAACCAGACGGACCCCTGCTTCATCGAGCATGTCGATGATTACCTTTTTAAATATCTCGTGGTCGAATACTGTGGCGATCGAGTCGTAATCGAATCCCTTTTCCTGTTCGAGATGGCCGGGGCAGCCGCCGGCGGCCGCCATGCGGTCCACGATTTCCTGAGGGATGCCCCGGACAAGCTGCTTCTTCTCCGCGCCGGGAAAGGCCTTATACAGGTTGAAGAAACTGTGAAGGGCGGTGGCGCCGTTGATCATAGCGCCGCCGAGAGAGCCGTAACGCTCGACAAGGACCGTATCTGCGCCGTTCCGCGCCGCCGCAATCGCGGCAACAGGCCCGGCAGTTCCGCCGCCGCACACAAGTACGTCGCATGTGAGCTTGACCGGGGTCTGTCTGGGGCGCTCGGAGATTGATTTCTGTGCCATGTGCTATCAATTCAGGACGGATTTGAGTGCGTCACAAAGCCTGTCGACACTTTCTCTCCGTGCAGTGTGACCCATAAGGCCGATACGCCACACCTTGCCCGCGAGCGGGCCAAGGCCGGCGCCGATCTCGATTCTGTGTTCGTTCAGGAGCGCCGATCGCACCCCGGCATCATCGACATCCTCGGGAATACACACCGCGTTGAGCATGGGAAGCCGCGATTCCGGTTTGACCAGAAGGCTCAGTCCCATTTCCTCGAGCCCGGCGGCCAGCGCCTGATGGTTCTCCATATGGCGGCGATACACGTTCTCTAATCCCTCATCGAGAATAAGCGCGAGGGCCTGGTGAAGCGCGTAGATCATATTGACCGGGGCCGTGTGATGGTACACGCGCTTGCGGCCTTCCCAGTACTGCGTGATCATGGTGAGATCCAGGTACCAGTTCGGCACCTTGTTTTTCCGGCTGCCCAGCTTGCCGAGCGCCTTTTCCGAGAACGACACCGGTGCAAGCCCCGGCGGACAGGAGAGGCATTTCTGCGTGCCGCTGTAGAGCGCATCTATCCCCCAGGCGTCCATTTCCACCGGAATGCCGCCCAGGCTTGTCACCGTGTCCACGAGATAGAGGGAATCCGTGCCGGCAAGCAGCGAGCCGACCTCGGCAACCGGATTGCAGACACCCGTCGAAGTCTCCGCGTGGACAATGGCAACTATCGTGTATTTCGCGCTGTCGAGCTTCTTTTTGACATCGTCAACGATTACCGGCGTGCCCCATTCGAATTCCAGTGTATCAACTTTTGCGCCGAGTCGCGTGGCCACATCAGCCATGCGCTTCCCGAAGACGCCGTTCATGAGAACAAGCACGGAATCGCCCGGATCGACAAGGTTGACAAAACATGTTTCCATGCCGGCCGAGCCGGTTCCCGACATCGGTATGGTCAGCTTGTTGCTCGTGTTGAGGAGCTTCTGCAGAAACACCTTGACCTCGTCCATAACTTCGACAAACCGCGGGTCCATGTGCCCGATGGTACTGGCGGCGATCGCTTCGTATACCTGCGGCGGCACGCACGACGGCCCGGGACCCATGAGAAGCGTTTCTTCGATGGCTGCCAGGCGGGGATGCATTGGTCACTCCAGGCGCGGATATGGAACACGCATTATGAATGAATATGGCCGAATTTGAAAGATAATTCACTTTGTGTGTAGGGGGGACTTGGCGCCGCTTTCATGCTACTACTGTTGTTCAACCTTACGGCAGGTTCCAGGAACAGTCTGAAAGGGGCTGGAATGCGTGGCTTCCTGCCGCATATGTGGCAGGAATTGGAGACAGAACAGGACGACGACAAAGCCGCAGGCAGTCCTGAACATGCATCACATTGAGGGATCTCCCAATATCCCTCGCATGGTTTTCAGCAAATCTTCCACCAGGTAGGGTTTTTGGATGAAGACGTGGCTGCTGTCGCCGGGGATCTGCTCGAACGATCGTTCATCGGAGTAGCCGCTGGTGAGCACCGCCTTGAGCGAGGGGTTTTTTTCGAGGAGTTGATTGTACAGCCGGGGGCCGGGCATGTCGGGAAGTACGATATCGGTGAACAGGAGATCGAATGCGCCGCCCGCCTTCTCGTATATGTCAAGTGCCTCGCGCGCGCTGGCGGCTTCGCAAACACGGTACCCGTTGTCTTTGAGAAGCCGGGCCGCGAAGAGCCGCACGCTGTCCTCGTCTTCGACAAGAAGGATGGATTGGCCGGCCCCGCCCAGGTTCGCCAGCGTCCCTTTCGATGCATTGTCCCGGTCAGTTTCACCCATGGTAAACGCGGGGAGATAGACCTTGAATTCGGCCCCGTGTCCGGGTTCGCTGTATACGTTGATCCATCCGCCGTGCTGGCTGATAATGCCGTACGCGACCGACAGGCCCAGGCCCGTTCCCTTGCCTTCCTCTTTTGTCGTAAAGAACGGCTCGAATATGTGGGACCTGACAGTGTCGGGAATGCCCGCGCCCGTGTCGCGTATCGACAGGCACGCGAACAGGCCCTGGCGGGACTCGGGGAACACCCGCACGTGGTGCGGTCCTATGTGCACGTTGCGTGTTGCTATCGCGAGCCGTCCGCCGCCGGGCATGGCATCCCGCGCGTTGACCGCGAGGTTCATGATTACCTGCTCCACCTGGCCCGTATCGGCTTTGACGCGTGCGAGATCGGGCGCGGTATCGAGAACCAGCTCGATGTCCTCGCCGATAATCGGTTTGAGCATGCGCTCGATGCCCGAAACCAGACCGTTGAGATCGACTATGTGCGGCTCGAGCGGCTGGTTACGGCTGAATGCAAGCAGTTGACGCGTAAGGGCGGCGGCGCGTTTGCCCGCCTGGCGGATTTCCATGATATCCGCGCGCATTGGATCGCCCTCCTTGAGCTCCTTCAGAAGGATATCGCTGTAGCCGGTGATGGCGGTGATCAGATTGTTGAAATCATGGGCCACACCGCCTGCCAGCCTTCCCACGGCCTCCATTTTCTGGGCCTGCCGGAGCTGTGCCTCCATGCGCTCCTTCTCGCGCTCCGCCCGTTTCTGATCACTGATATCCTGCACCGCGCCCCAGATGCGCATCCGCGAGTGTTCCTTGTCCAGCCATTTCATGCGTGTCTGGTCCCGAACCCACCGGACCTTTCCGTCCTTGGCCACAATCCGGTATTCAGCCATGCTCGACTCGCCTTGGAGTATGCCCCTGCGATGTTGATCCGCGATCACCGCATCATCAGGATGGATGAGGCCGTGCCAGACACCCTCGCGGGCCAGTTCCTGGTTTGTATACCCGGTAATCGACCGGGTCGCCCCGCCTATCCACTCGATCTCGAACGCGCCCCTGGTGTCCGCGCGAAACCCATAGCTGAAGTCTGATGTCAGCTCGGTCGTGGCGCGATACCGGTCCTCGCTGAACCGTATGGCCATTTCCGCGCCTTTGCGCTCGGTGATATCTGTCACGATACCAAGGATGGCGGGGGCTCCGCGGAATGCAATAAGCTTGGTGTTGATCAGCGCCTCCATGCGCATGCCGTTCTTCGTGACCAGCGAATACTCGTAGGGCGGGATATCTTCGCCGCTCATGTGCCTGCCGAGGTTTTCTCGAATGCGCTCCCGGTGCTCGGGGGCGATCAGTTTCATGAAATCAAAGCCGGGCGAGAGGAATTCTTCGCGCGTGTACCCCAGGAGCTGTTCGCAGCGGGGGTTGACGAACACGATATTTCCCCCGGCATTGACAAAAATCATGTTCGGCGACTGTTCGGCAATCGCGCGGACCAGGGCCTCGGACTCCTCGAGCCGGGACACTTTCCGGCGGAGCGTTTCGAGCTCGTTCACGGGTCTTTTCTCTGTTCTGCCGTGATCTGTCATGGTGCATGATGCACGCGCGGGAAGCAGGCGCACCGGCGTGCGCGGGTAAATCTAATTCGCACCGGGGTGTCTATACAAGAGAGAAACCACTTCAGGCGGGAAAATACTACGGGGCCTGTTTCACCGTGAGGCCCGGGAGGACCTTCTTCTTGAGCGTATCCTCGACAACCGAGACCTGGGTCATGCCGGCGAACGCGCATCCGGCGCACATCCCGGTAAACCGGATATGCACCGTGTTCCCGTCAACATCGACCAGCTCGCAATCCCCACCGTCCTTCTGCAGTATCGGCCGGATCTCCTGATCGAGGACCGCGCGGATCTTGTCTATCTTCTCGAGTGTGGTCATGCGGGGTTCAGCAACGGCCTCAGCGGCGGATTCGACCGAAGGACCGTTGATGCGGTTGAGGATTTCCTTGATCTGGGGCTTGCACCCCCCGCATCCGCCGCCCGCCTTGGTGAAATTGGTGACATCATCGATTGCCGTCAGGTTGTTTTCGCGAATGGCGCGCTCGATTTCGATATCGGTCACGTTGAAACACGTACAAATCACCGTTCCCTCATGGCCTTCCTCGCTGGTGATCTGGCCGCCGCTCCGGTAGTACTTGATAGCCGCTTCGAGGCCCTCCTGGCCCATGACGCTGCAATGCATTTTGGCAGCAGGGAGCCCGCCGAGTGCATCGGCGATGTCCTTGTTGCTTATCTGCGATGCCTCTTCGAGGGTCTTTCCCTTGCACAGCTCGGTCAGCATGCTCGATGCCGCTATCGCGCTGCCGCATCCGAATGTCTTGAATTTGATATCAGCGATCCGCCCGTTGCCGTCGAGCTTGAATGTCAGGCGCAACGCATCCCCGCACTTGATATTGCCGACTTCGCCGACACCGTCGGGATTCTCTACTTCGCCGACATTTCTCGGATTGAGATAGTGCTCGCGGACTTTATCTGAATATTCCCACATGCAGTCTACTCCCGCCGGTCGGCCCGATCCTTTAACAGATACTGTCCTTCAGTGCCTTGGACCCCGAATATCTCTTTCATCCCGCTCACCAGCTTCGCCAGCGCATGCTCCTGGGTGTAACCATTCAGGGGCACGCGCCCGGCCGCCATGTTCGAATGCCCGCCCCCGGTGCCGCCGAGAATCTTGGCGATTCCCTCGGCCGCCTCCCCGGCCCGCTCGCCGTCCTTGGAGCGGATCGAAAAATATACCTGCTTCTTGAATACGCCCGAGCACACCATCCATTGAATCGATTGAAGCGAATCGAACAGATCGGCGATTTCAGCGATATAGTCGGGGGCCTGTACGTGACCGAGATGCGTATAGCCGACCGGCCCGAACGTAGTCATGGATTCCGCCGCCGTATGCAGTATCCTGAAATACTCGGGGTCCCGGTCGGGCCATTCTATGCGCGACAGGAGCCGGTGGTCGGCCTTGTCAAACAGAAGCTTGTAGCACTCGAGGTCCTCCGCCGAAGCGTTCCGCGACATCTCGTTGGTATCGGTCTTGATGCCGTAGAACAGGGCGGTAGCCAGTGTCGCGGACACCGGGCACTTGGCGGCCTCGAGATACCGGGTAACCAGCGTCGATGTTGCACCAAGGTCCTGCCTGATATCATGAAAAAAATCCGCGTCCCGCGGGGGAGTGTGCGGATGGTGGTCCAGCACCGCATCGATGCGCGCCTCAGCCCCAAGCGAGACATTGCCCACCCCGGGAAACGAATCGACCAGTACGATCCGATCGTAATCCTCCAGGCTGACCAGCATGAACGGTACGGATTCGATCTGCGCGAACCGCACCATCGCCCGGTTCTCGGCCCGTCCCACGAATCCGCCGAACGATATGGTGGATAATTTCATCCCCCAGAACGAAAAAAGGTGCACCAGGCCGAACGCGGAAGCGAGACAGTCCGGGTCGGGGAAGTCGTGCGTGAGGATCAATACCGACGATGCGCCCTCAAGACGGCGCCTCAGGTCCTCGATCTTTCTGGCGTAGTTGGCTTCCATCAGGACGCGTTGCCTGCTGAACGGGAATTTACGAGTCGGAGCATTCCGGGGTGGAAATTTAGCGCGATACAAGCAATAATTATATTGTACCGGACAGCAGATCAATATAAATCAGCGCAGTTCAAATGCTTCGCGGGGGCCGGGTCGCGCCATGCGTTACGCAGTCATTTCAGACATTCACGGCAATGTCGAAGCGCTCAAGGCGGTGCTCGATGATATCGGATCGCGCTCAATCGATGCGACGGTCTGCGCGGGCGATATTGTCGGCTACTACCCCGATCCCGAACAATGCGTTGAGCTGGTCGAGGAGCACGTGCGGTACTCGGTGGTCGGCAATCACGACTACGCCGCGATCGGGCGCATCGATACGCGGAACTTCACGTTCTACGCGTATGCCGCGATGGAATGGACCAAGGCCAACCTGTCGGCCGATGCCAAGAAATACCTCGGGTCGCTCCCGCTGACCATGGAGGTTGACGAGCTCTATTTCACGCATTCGTCGCCATCCAATCCCCAGGACTTCATCTACGTGTTCCCCGACAGTGAGGAGGCGATCTTCGAGGCGTTCAACAGCCTTGTCCACCGCGTGAATTTCATCGGTCACACGCACTGGCCCTCTATCATGGTGCAGGATGACGAGCGCATCGTGCTGCACAACGATGATACCGTGGATATCAAGCCCGACTACTATTATCTGATCAATGTCGGCAGCGTGGGCCAGCCGCGCAACTTCGACCCGCGCTCGTGTTATGCGATCTACGATACCGACAAGCAGAACGTGTCGCTGGTGCGCGTATCCTACGACTACTCACTCACCCAGACCAAAGTGTACGATAACAACCTTCCCGCATTCCTCGCCGAACGACTGCCCAAGGGCCGGTAGGCATTCGCGGTCTGCCGGCAAAACGCCGCTATACGACGCACTCATTCCCTGATACCAGAGAGCTGAACGCGTGCCGTCTCTGAAAAAACTGATAGAAACCGAGTTGCTTCCGTTCGTCGAGAAACCCATGCGGTATGCGGGCAATGAGTGCAACATCGTGAAAAAGAACCCCGCATCCGCCGCCGTACACGGTGTCTTGTGCTTTCCCGAGCTGTATGATATCGGCATGTCGCACTACGGCTCGCAAATACTGTATCATATCGTGAACTCGTCAGAGCGCTGGTTCCTGTCGCGGAGCTACCATCCGTGGCTCGATGCCGAGCGCGTGATGCGGGAAAAACGGATACCCCTGTTTACGCTGGAGAACTTCATTCCCGTACGCGAGGCTGATTTCCTCGGGTTCTCGGTCCAGTACGAGCTCCAGTATACCAATCTCGTCAACATGCTCGATCTTGCAGGGCTTCCTCTTTTCGCCCGTGACCGCGGCGAGAAAGATCCTCTGGTCATGGCCGGCGGTCCGTGCATGGCCAACCCGGAGCCGCTGGCGGACTTTGTGGACGTATGCGTTGTCGGCGACGGTGAAGAGGCCGTTGTTTCGATTTGCGAAGTGATTGAGAGAGCCAAACAGGAGGGGCTCGCTCAGCGCGCGGTCCTGGCAAGATTGGCGGACATCCGGGGCGTGTATGTCCCTTCGCTGTACCCGGCCGCGCGGCACGGGATGTTCATGGTTCCCGACATGACGGGGCGGGTGCCGGTAAGCGCGGCGCGCGTGTCTGCCCTGCGAGACGAGTATTTTCCGTCCCGGCCGCTGGTCCCGCTCATGAATGTCGTGCATCACCGCCTGGGCATCGAAGTGATGCGCGGGTGCACGCGGGGATGCCGGTTCTGTTCGGCCGGCACCTACTACCGTCCGGTTCGCGAGCGCACAGTCGATTCCATCGCGGCCCAGATGGAGGCCGGGGCGGGGGCGACCGGATGGCGCGATATCGGTCTTCTGAGTCTGTCCACCGCCGACTACTCGGGGCTCGATGACCTGCTGGCCGCATCCGAGCGGCTTCGGAGCGAACGTCATCTGAACATCTCGCTTCCCTCCACGCGCATCGATGCCTTGTCGACCGACCAGGTCGCGCATCTCGCGCGCGCCGCATCGCTGAGCTCGTTTACCATTGCGCCGGAGGCGGGAAGCCAGCGCCTGCGGGATGCGATAAATAAAGATTTCACCGAAGAGCGGATACTGCAAACCGCCCAGACCCTTCTGGAAAACAATGTCCAGACCCTGAAGTTGTATTTCATGATCGGGCTGCCCACCGAAGCACATGAGGATATCGATGCGCTTGTCGAGTGCGTATCGAAAATCGCCGGCATGGCCAGGGCGCAATCACGGCGGCGTACCGTGCACGTTTCCATCTCGCCGTTTTCACCCAAGCCGCAGACACCTTTTCAATGGGAGGCAATGGCCGGGCTGTCAGGGCTGTCAGGCAAGAATGCAGAGATCCGGAAGCGGCTGCGGCACCTGCGAAACGTGAAAGTATCGTACCGCAATCCATCCATGACCTTTCTGGAGACCGTGATGGCGCGCGGCGACCGGAACCTGTCGTCGCTCATCCATGCCGCCTGGAAAAACGGGGCGCGGTTTGACGGATGGACCGACATATTCTCCATGGACCGCTGGACAAGCGCCGCAGAAAATCTGGGTATCGACATGGTGCGCTATACCGGGGAAATACCCGAGGACGAGCCGCTTCCGTGGTCGGCGGTTTCACTCGGCATCGCGGGCACATTTCTGTCCCGGGAACGCCGCAGGGCGCGCCAGGGGAAGGTGACTGAAGACTGCCGGCGCGGGACATGTCCGGGATGCGGCGCGTGCGCTCTCGCGGCGCGGCATCTTGTTGCGTCCAGGCCCGCGCACAGGGTCCCGGCGGATGCGGGAGCAGCGCGCGCGCGCCGGGTTGAGGCGCAGCACACGAAGCACTTCTTCAGGTGCGCGTATCGAAAAGGAGAAGAGGTCCGCTTCCTGTCCCATCGCGACATGGTGGCGGTGTTCCACCGGGCGCTCTCAGCGGCCGGCGTCCCGATCGCCTATTCCGAAGGGTATCACCCGCATCCGCGTGTCGCTTTCGGCCCGCCGCTCCCGCTGGGTATCGTGGGAGAGCGGGAGCTGTTCGATGCCGCGTTGACCGCGCCCGCGCCCCCCGATCCCCGTACCGTCAACCGATGGCTTCCCGACGGGCTGTGCTTGGAAACGTGTACTCCCCATGGAGAAAAACCTCCGTCTCTGAACGCATCCGTTGTCGCCGGACGGTATGTGTTTGTGCCGCATCATCCCGTAACGCGGGAGGCCGTCCGCGCTGCTGTTGACCTTGTGCGAAACTCACGGCGGCTGACGGTTCCGGTGGAAAAGAAAGGCGCGGTCACAGAAAAAGACCTTCGCCCGCTCATTCACCGCATAGAGTATTACATGCATGAAAGCGCGGTGTGCATCGAAGCCGTGCTTTCCATGCGAGGCGGCAGCACCTGCCGCCCGGCGGAGCTGCTGCGCGCCCTGTTTCCTGACAAACGGTTCTCGGATTTCCTGGTCCGCAGGATTGAGTGCCTTGCCGATGAACAGGGGAAGCTGGTTTCCCTGCGATAACTTTCAGCCGGTTTCTCCGCAAATCCCGCCTGGCTGTCCCTCGTTTGTGCGCATGCATGGCGCTTTCCCGCTCCCGCCGTGGCGCGAAAAGATCGGCCTTGACACCGCCGTCCCGCGATGTTAGATTTATCTACAGAATGTATACGAAACAGATATTAAACGTACACGATAAATACACAAAAAATATACTTCCATATCTCCCGCCGGAAAGCCACAGCGGCCAGCATGAAGATCCGTCGTGCGCGCAGCGCTCAATCCACGCCCGAACGCATTCCGGATATCATGGACGTAGAACAGAGCGCCCGGTATCTCGGCGTCTCCAAACGGACCATGTACCAGCTCATCCATCACGCGCATACCCGCGTCCCGGTCAAGCGCATTGCCGGGGCTTTCAAGATAAGCCGGCGTCAGCTCCTCGACTGGTTCGAATCGCTCTGACTCCCGCGGCGCCGATACCACGGTCCGGTCTGGCAGAGAGGAGAGAAGAATGAGGGTGAAAGTTGAAGGCGCGGTCAAGCAGGCGGCCGTCTCCGAGTACCGCTGTCGCGACTTCGTGTCGCTTTCGTTTTTCGTCGACGGCAAGCCCGTTCCTCTTGCATCCACGGTGACGCGCGACTACGAGCTGGTGGATGCCGATGCGCGGGAAAAGGAGATGCTCAGGTGCTGGGGGTATCGCATCCAGGGACTGTGATATATTCTTCCGGCGCTTCGCATACCGGCTCCCGCCGAGCCGGCGATGGCTTACCGCGGCGCCTTTCAGCACGAGCCTCTTCCTGTTGCGCATATTTCTATTGATTAATTGCCCACGGTGACCACGCGCGCCGCACGGACCAGCAGAATCTGTTTTCGTATCTTGTTTCGGGGCAGCCCGCAAAGGACCTCGAGCACGCGCTGGTACAGGTCGAGCTGCGGGCGGTAGGTATCCACTATCGTCTCGATATCGGCATCCGTTTCAGCGCGGTCCGTCTTGTAGTCGAGCACGGCTGCTTCAACAGCCTTCCCTGTCAGGTCCCGGCGGATAGTCACCCGGTCGAACACGCCGGACACCCACCGCCCGTCAAGGACCACATCGAACGGACGCTCAATCCAGATATCGCAGCGCGTGTCCGGTCTGGAGAGGACCTTCCGGATCTCGGTTTTCCGCACTGCGGTGCAAAAAAGCGAAACCGCCTGATCCGCCGTCTCCTTGCCGAACGGGGCGCTTTCGCGCCATTCCCGGGCAAGCTCCTCCGGTTCGCGGGCGAAGGCATCTTCACACTGCTCAAAGATCGAGTGCACGGCAGTCCCGAGATCCAGGCTCCGGTCGATACGTCCCGACAGGACATCGCCGAGCTCGACGCTACGGTGTTCCATTCGCGATGGTGTTGCCGCGGCCAGCACATTACCGAAGTCGATATGCAGCTTTGGCATTGTCCTTGTGCCTGCCCCGCGCGCGGCAGCCTTTTTACAACCGGCGTACCAGCGAGGGTCGCCGCGCGAATACAGGCAGGCCGCATCCGCGCTGCCGCGCGCGGGTGCGCCGGCCCCGTTCTCCCGAAGCGCATCGCGCGCGATATCGGCGAGATGCAGGGCCTGCGCGCTTTTTCCTTTCTCTTCGGCAATAAGGTACAGCGACCGCGCGGCCCGGGTCATGCCCACATACAACACGCAGAGCTCCTCGTAGAACGCCGCGGCATCAAGCTCGCTGAGGAACTCCCGCAGGACAGGGTCCTGTTCCGCGACGGCGCGCCGGGGGAGCGCCATTGCCCATTCGGGATTGCCTGATGCATTCCGCTTGATCTGAATACCCTCGGTCCGCGCCCTGGTGATGCTTCGATGCCCGTCCAGATCGGGAAGAAACACTACATCGTACTCGAGCCCCTTGGCCTTGTGTATCGTGAGGACCTGCACGACGCCTCCTATCGACGTGGCCGGGATGCGATATCGCCGCACGAAATCGATGTAGTCGAGGCAGTTTTTGCTGCCCGTGGCATCGAATGCCTGCGAGACCCGCTCCAGCTCGCCGATTCTCTGGCGGGTAAATGCGTTGAACCCGGCTCCCGGCCGCGTGCCGAGCTGGTCGGTCCACGCGCGCACGCATCGGGCAAATCCGCGGTCGTGTATGTCATGCAGGATGCGCGTGCATGCGCCGGCGGTATCGGGTATCACCGCGGCAAGAGGGGTCATGCGAGCGTGCTCTCGCGCGAGCGTGTCACCGGGATGCGCGGCGAATTTCACCAGAGACAGTATTCCCTTTACCACGTCACTGTCGCACAGGGAAACAGCGCCTTCAAGGGCCGTACGGATGCCGTGTGACTCCAGAAGCTGCGAGAGGGCTTGCGCCGCCTTGTTTGTTCGAGTGAGCACCGCGACGCTCATCCCCCGTTCGATCGGTTGGGCCTCTTTGACGGTCCCGGCTATCACGCGGGCCTTCCTGGCGAGCACGTCGCTTTTACCCTCACCGCGCTCACGCGGTATTTCAAACAGCGCCGCGTGTCCCGCGATATCCCGACGGTGAGTGTCGTGCGGGGGCCACTGCCAGACCTTGGCAAGCTCGGGGCGGACGCCCGCAATTCTCCCGGCGCCTACGGCGGAAAAAACGCGCTCGACCGTCTCGATAACCTCGGGACCCGATCGCCAGGAGCTGCTCAGCGTAGTCAGTTCGAAAGCATCGTATCTGGTCTTGAGGTCGGCATGCACCGATCCGAACAGGGATGCATCGCCGCCCCGCCACGCGTAGATAGCCTGCTTGACATCGCCCACATAGAAAAAGGTCTTCTCGCCCGTATCATCCTGCATGACTTCGTCCACGAGATTGCGCAGCACCATCCATTGCGCGCGGCTCGTGTCCTGGAATTCGTCGAGCAGCCAGTGATCGTACCGCGAGTCCAGCCGGTAGTCGATATATAGCTTGTCTTCATCGGAGACATTGTTGCTTAAGACCAGCGCGGTGTCGCGGTAGCCCGCGGGGGAGAGGAGGTACAGAATGTCGTTGAATGTCAGCTTCCCGTTTCTCCGGAACAGGTGCTCGTAGGCGCGCTCGTAGTGGCTGAGAATGTCGTGCATTCCCCGCGAGCGGACCAGGGCATTCTGGATGTGGCAGGCAACCACGTGGTGAATCAGGCGGGCCAGCGCCCGGCATTCGTCGTGGTCGAACCGCAGGGCATTCCTGCCCTTGTTGTATCCCTTGATGTCGCATACTCCCTGCTCGAGGCCGGCAAGCGAGGGGAGAAGGTTTTTTTCGAAGAAACTCTCGCTTTCGGTCAGTACGGATGACGGAGCGAATGCTTCGGCTTCGCGAAGAAACGCCTCCCATTTGTTCCGTTTCCCGAGGCTGTCGTGTCGCAGAAGCGCATCTCGCAGCCGCGCGGTTTCCGCGGAAGGCTCCACATTCAGCGCGAACAGTTTGTTGCCCGCGGGCCAGATCGTGTCCCGATCGCCCCAATGGCCGCTGTCAAGTGTGGCAAGGTAGCATTCGTGGTTGTCATCCACGAAATCGCCCAGCAGCCTGTGCAGCTTTTTCTCTTCGCGCCCGAACGTCGCGCGCTTGAACTGCTCGAGGAACCCGCGGGTGCCGGCGCGGGATGTCTCTTCCCAGAGGATGTGACGGAACACCTGCTGCTTGGCCTGCTGCAGAGCGAGATCGTCGAGTATCTCGAATTCGCCGGTGAGACCGAACTCGAAGGGGAACGTGCGAATGATACGGACGAGGAAACTGTCGATAGTTCCCACCGGAATCATGTGCAGTGAACCGAGGAAGGTCCGCAGCAGCGTGACTAACCCGTCCCGGGCAAGCGGCGGAATGCCCAGCGCCGCGCCGTCAGCGCGCTGCTTTTCGGGCGCGGCAATCCAGTCGGTGACAAGCCCGATAATCCTGTCGAATATCTCGCCGGCCGCCTTTCGCGAGAAGGTCAGCGCCACGATGCTCTCCGGCCGCGCCCCCGCGGCCAGAAGCCTGATATACCGCGCCGCAAGACGATAGGTCTTGCCGGTGCCGGCGGATGCCGAGATCGCTTCGTTCGGGATGTGATTCATACGCGTTCGGGCAATTGCTTTGCGACAGGATATGCCGGAATCCGATTCCTTATTCCCTGTTCTAATGCTCTGCGGATTGTTCGTGTGCTCCCCTCCATCCTTCCACATCCACGGCGTTTTTCAATGAGTCGATAGACAGGTCCCCAAAATCATCGCAGGCAACCGATTCGGCCGGCGGCCAGAATATCCCTTTCCGTATGTTCTCGATCACCTGCAGGGCGCATGAGCGCGCACTGTCAAGCATGTTTTCATCGATGCCGTCCCACAGCGCCAAAGCGGTATCGCCAATCGCCTTGGGCATGTTGAAGTACCCGCATTCCATGGCGAGAGAGCGATAGGCGGCATCCTGGCGGAGCAGGAGGCAGTACAGGGGAAGCTGGAGATCGGTCCATCTGTTCGGCTTGCCCCGGTAAGAGAAACAGGCCCAGCCGGGCGCTGAGTCGGCGGCGGCGCGCACGTGGCTTCGGGCGGGGTCGGCGGGAGAATCGCTCGTCTTGTAATCGAGTATCCGGATGACGTCGCCTCGTCGATCGATGCGATCGATGGTGCCGCGGATACGCATGCCGTTCATGATGACGCCCTCACCGTTACCCGGACGATACTCAGTCGCGACCGTCCGCCATCCCTCCCGGCGGATGCCCGCCTCGATATGCGCGACCCGTGCCAGGCGTTCCTTGACAGCATCAAGCTGCACCGCAAGTGTCAATGACAGATGCCTGCCGTACTTCTCGCGCATGAAGCTGCCGGCCTGTTCGTGCAGAAAGGCGCGCAACACGTGCTCATCGGTGCACGCCGCCAGATCGGCGTTCCTGCCGAGAAGCTCCAGCGGGCGGTGGCAGGCCACGCCGAAGTCCCGGGCATCCAGCTCGAGTTTTCTGTCGTCAACTGCCCGCATGCCCGCCACGTGTGACAAATAGAAACGAAACGGGCATTCGAGATATGCACGAAACGCGGTTACCGGCAGAGAATCCGGCGCAGCCACGCGGGGAGGTTTCAACAGCCACTGGCGCTGCGGCTGCAGGACCTCCTGCCGCGGCTCGTCAAGTTCCGCGAACAGGCGCCGCGCGCGATCGGGGAGCTCACCGTCGGGACACAGGAAAAGGAGCCGTGACGGCTTCAGCGGATCTCCGAGCACATCGATTTTGCCCGCGATACAGGACACGCCGCCCGCGGGGCGCGAGGCAATCATGGCCGCGAACAGATAAACATCACGCGCAAACCGGACGCGATTGTTTTTCAGCCCCAGGCGTTCGCGGGGGATATCCGGAAGAAACACGTCGCCGAGCACCGATTCGGGAACGTATCCTTCGTTCATCCCGGCTATCACGAGCGCCGGCGCCGGCTCCCACGGTATCTCGAGCCATCCCTGCACCGGCACGGCGTTTTCGGGGTGGTCCACGTAGAGGTTCTTGCGCGCGAGCGTATCGGTAAGGATGTGCAGTTGCATCCGCGGTTCGAGGCCCGGCGCGGTGAACAGGGCGCCCTCCATGTCCCGAAGCGTTGACTCGACGAGACTGGCCGCATCGAGATGCATCCGGGCATCCGGCCGGGACATGTCCAGCCGGACACCTTCATACACGAACGCCAGGAATCCGCGGACAAACGCCGGCGGCGCCTGGCGCGGAAACGGACTGATGCGCGCGCAGAGCGTTGCGAAAACGGTCGCGAAATCCCGGTAGCGCCCGCCGGCATCCGCATCAAGAAATTCCCTGATGTCATCCAGGCCGCTCGCCAGATGCTCGTTCTGGAATGCATCCATCTGGGCAAGGGCCCGGCCCGGCTCGAATTCCGGATGCGCGCGGGACACGGCTGTAAGCACTGCGGGCGCGCGTACGAGCGCGGCGAGTGACTCGTAGTCACGGGACAGCACGAGGTTGACCAGTGATGATACGATATGGAAGAGCGGGTGCCCGGACAACGGCTCGCCGGCGGGATTGTACGCCTGCACCGCGTGGTCGGCGAAGGCCTTCTCTATCGAAGGAAAGAGGGCCTGGTTCGGCGCGGCCACGGCAAACGTGGATGCATCAATCACCTCTCCCCGGGCGGCGAGAATCGCCATTATCTCCTCCGCCTGAGACTCGCCGTTTCCTTTCAGCCTGATGGCATCCGGATCGGGAAGACGGATGCATGCCTCTTCCCATTTCTCGGGTATGGGACGGCCCCAGGCATCGAACATATCCGCTTTGTCTGGGGGCGCATGCACCCATACTTCAGTGGAAATCCGCGAGGCTATATTATCAAGCGCCCGCACGGCCAGGGGCGCGGGATCCGGCACGGCTATCACGATGATTCTGTCGAATTCACCAAGATCCGGCGGGTGAACGGCCCGCCGGATTTCCGCTTCGAGCGGATCCTTGAGCCCCGCACCGTGCAGCAGGTCGAGGTACGCGCGCTCGAGGGTTGCCAGGTCGTTCCACCGTTCGGTTTCCTCGACTGCTTCCAGACCCCGCGATGCAACATCCCGTATGGAAAGCCCGTTGTCGGCCAGAAGCGACCTGAGGGAGGACATTTTGGCGGCGATGTCGAGGGCCCACCGCGGCTCGCTCTGGGATTCCGGCTTGACCGGGAACAGGCTTCTCAAATGATCGATATCGCAGGTGGATGCCGCCTGCGCCCAGGCGGCCGTTCGCTGGGCATCGCCGGCGATAGTAGTGTCGCGGTCGTCGGGCCTGAGAAAGAAATCCGGGGTGACGGTATGGGGCGGGAACAGTCCCGTATTGTGTGATGCCGCGGCTGCGGCAAGGGCCTGCCGAAGCCGCCTTCCGGACTGCAGCGTGGGCACGACCGCCACTACGCGGCCGAGGTCCGGCGGCCCGTCGCGCCAGCCCCCGATCAGGCGCCCCACCGCCAACTCAACAATCGGCGCATGCCAGCCGAGAAAGTGACGTGTGGGAGTCATCTCCAGTTGTTTCCGTCTTCTTCCAGAGCTACACTACCCGTCCGGGATTGCCGCACGGCTTCTCTCGATAGTGGTCTTGTGGCGTGCCGCGATACGCGTACCATTGCGCGCCAGTCCGGCTCTACGGAAGATACTATGATGACCGCTTCGTAATGGGCGCGGCCGCGTCGCCACGGCTTATACCCCTGCCGGACTGCGGACGTTCCTGGTTCCCTTCCGCTTGTCCGGGGACTTCCGAAGAAGTAGTTTACGTTTGCTGTCAAGCCCGGAGCACGTACAAACCGACATGCCGGATGGCGCATATGAACACGGAATTTAATGAAATTCGCCGGTCGCTCGACGAGAGCGAGAAGAAATTCCTCACGGCATTCGAGAACAGCGGTGCGGGAATGATGGTTATCGAAGAGGACATGACCGTTTCCCTTATCAACCAGCGGCTGGTCGACTACGGCGGGTACGCGAAAGAGGAGGTGGAGGGCCGGCACAAGTGGTACGACTTTGTCCACGAGGACGATCGCGAGAGAATGCTTCAGTACTACCGCCTGCGTGATGAGGACCCCGGCGGTGAAACACCGCGCGAGTACGAGTTCCGGTACCGTATTAAAAACGGCGACGTGCGCCATATGCGCGCCACCGTCGGCATGTTCCCCGGCACCCGGCGCCGGCTCGTGGCGCTGGCTGATATTACCGAACGCAAAGATACCGAGCGGGAGTTGAGCGAAAGCCGGCAGCGGCTGGGTGACATGTCGGAGTACATGCCCGCCATTATCTGTGAATCCAATGCGGACCTCCAGGTGGTGAGCGTCAACAAGCACGGCTTGCGAACGTTCGGGTATACCGAAGCGGATATCGGGGGCGGAGTTTCAATCGCCGATATCGTGCATCCCGATGATCGCGCGGCCCTGCTCAACGATTTTGAGAATATCAAGAAGGGTGATTTCGGGAATTTTGTCGAGCACCGGTTTATCGCCAAGGACGGCAGCGTGCTCAATTTGATGATCAACTCCACACCGGTCGTGCGTGACGGTTCCTTTGCGGGCATCTGCAGTTATGCTGTCGATATAACCGAAAAGAGAAAGGCCGAGCGGGAGCTGCTGGCCAGCGAAGAAAAATTCAGAAGCGTGTTTCGTGCATCGCCGATCGGCATTGCGCTGTTCGACACGCGGGGGAACCTTCGCGAGATGAATGATTCGTTCCGCGGAATGTTCTCGGTCCCGCCTGATGTCGATTCCCCGGCGATCCAGTTCTCGCTGTTCGATGCCGTTCCCGCCGCCGGTGCCCTGCAGAAGGGTCTTGGCAATGGCGAAAGCCGGGAGTTCGAATCGAAACGCGATCTCAAGGTCGTGAAAGAGAAGGACTCGTTCGCGGTGACATCGGCGGGGACAAGGTATCTGCAGTGGCATGTTACACCGCTCGATGCGGGCGATGGCAAGAAACAGAACCTTCTCGTGCAGGTGCAGGATATCACCGAGCGGCGGCTGGCCGAAGAGCGCCGGGTGAAAAAGGCCCAGGCCGAGGCCGAGAGCGCCAGGAAACAGCTTGACGGACTGCGAAGGCAAATGGGTGAAGGTGGCGTTTTCCATACGATGGTCAGCCGGAGTGAATCCATGCAGAGGATATTCGATATTATTCCCGAAATTGCCGGAGCTTCCACGACCGTGCTGGTGACCGGAGAGAGCGGTACCGGCAAGGAGCTGGTTGCCCGATCGCTCCACGATCTCGGGCCCCGGGCGAAGAAGTCTTTCGTGGCGATTAACTGCAGCGCCCTTCCTGACAACCTGCTCGAGTCGGAGCTGTTCGGATACAAGGCCGGAGCGTTTACCGATGCAAAGAAGGACAAGCCCGGCAAGTTTACTTTGGCCCACGGGGGGACGATATTCCTCGACGAGATCGGCGATATCTCGGCGGCCATGCAGGTCAAGCTCCTGCGGGTGCTTCAGGAGAAGACCATTGAGCCGCTGGGCGATACCCGATCGGTCCCGGTCGACGTGCGAGTGGTTGCGGCCACGAACCGCGATTTGTCCCGCATGGTGGGGGAGGGCCGGTTTCGGGAGGACCTGTACTATCGAATCAAGGTGCTCAACATCGCGCTTCCTCCGCTTCGGGACCGCCGCCGTGACATCCCGCTTCTGTGCGACCACTTCATCAAGCGTTTCAACACGCGCTACAGAAAGGATGTCAGACAGGTGTCCAGCGCGGCAATGGATGCATTTCTTGCCTACCACTATCCGGGCAATATCAGGGAGCTGGAGAATATTATCGAACACGCGTTCATTTTCTGTAAGGAAGATACCATAGAACCGGGGCACCTTCCGCCGGAGCTTTGCCTCACCGGCTCACCGGCCGCGGGGGGAGATCCTCTCGACGGCATCACCGATTTCGCCGACCTCGAGCGGCTGTTCATTCGCCGGATTCTCACCGAAACAGACGGCAACCGCCTGAAAGCGGCCAGGCGTATGGGCATTCACAAGGCTACACTTTTCCGCAAATTACGGGCGCTGGGGATTGATGACGTGTGAGGTCGGTGGCTGGTGTGCCTCGAAATGCAGAAAATAGGATAGTTGCCATGACCACGAAGATTGTGCCTGTTGAGGTGATTACTGAGAAGATTTTCGAGATACACGGGCAGAAGGTAATGCTCGATGCTGAGTTGGCCAAGCTCTACGGTGTCTCGAATAAGGCCCTCAACCAGGCGGTGAAGCGCAATCGGCAACGTTTCCCGGCGGATTTCATGTTCCAACTCTCTCGGCGGGAGCGGGATGAACTGGTCACAAAATGTGACCGGTTGACAAAACTGAAGCACTCCTCAGTTATGCCCCACGCTTTCACCGAAGCTGGCGTGGCAATGTTATCCAGCGTTCTCAACTCCGAGAAGGCCGTTCAGGTCAACGTACAGATCATTCGAGCGTTCATCAAGTTGCGCACCATGCTCTCAGAACACGAAGCGCTTCGCCACGCCATCCAGGGACTGGAGGGCCGAGTGAGCAGGAACGAGCGCAATATCCAGATCGCCATAAACACGCTGCAGAAACTGATCGCTCCGCCAAAGCTTCCCCAGAAAAGACACAAGATGGGTTTCGGCCCACCCACCAAAAAGAAGTAGCTGTTTCTAGCGCCTGGGAACAGCATAAGAACCACGCCGAACCCGACAAGGCCCTGGCTGTGCATCACGCCACCGTACAGCGGCCCAAACAATGGCCTCGTATTATGGGCCATTTCTACCACAACAGCACATTATTCCGCAAACTGAAAGCGCTGGGGATTGAGGATGTGTGAGGTCGGCGCATCCCCAGTCCTTGTTGAGAAACCGCCCTTTTTCTGTTGACAGACCTGACACTGACGTATATATTCTAAGTAGGTATACGTCAGGAGGCGCGTATGAAGACCAAGCTGACATTGAGGCTGGAAAGTGACTTGATTGGCCAGGCCAAGAAGTACGCCCGGAAGGAGGGGAAGTCGATATCGCAGATAGTCGCGGATTATTTCAAGGCTATTCAGCGTCGTGCCACAAGGCAGTGCCCCGGATTGGGTCCTATCACGAGTCAGCTTCGGGGATGCCTGAAAGGCAGAGCTGTGAGAAAGGCCGACTACAGGAAGCATCTTGAGAGGAAGTACCTCTGAATATCGTATTCGATACGAACGTGGTCATTGATGCCCTGCTCGACCAAAGACCGTTCGGCGAAGATGCCTCCCTGCTGCTCGATTCGGTTGAGCGGTCGCAGATGAACGGGTTTTTGTGTGCCGATTCTGTCACAACAATCTTCTACCTGGTTGAGAAAGTCCGTGACAAAGCATTCGCCCGGGAGAAGGTCGGTCTCCTGCTCGAACTGTTTGAGATAACCTCAGTCAACCGTGCCGTACTCGGGGAAGCACTTGCGTTGCCTTTTGGCGACTTTGAGGACGCGGTGGTTCACCAGGCCGCAGTCGGGGTGAATGCCGACGGTATCGTGACGTGCAACCCCCGGGATTTCCAGAACGCAACTGTCGCAGTCTATTCCCCTCGCCAACTCATCTCGGCCCTCGACCTCAAGTAGCGCAAAGTGACACGGACCACGGG
>WJMI01000256.1 GCA_014728015.1 Chitinivibrionales bacterium
CCATACGGCAGAAACCTATCTTTCCATCCTTGAAATGAACTACGTACTTCTGAGCGCCCGATGGAGCGAACCGGGATCGGGCGTGGACGCCCCTCGCAAGAACCGCAAATTCTATCCCATCGATCCGTTTCTATTCCACATTTTCCATGATTTCGGCCGAAGTCCGGATATGACGTTTGTCAAATCACAAGAGCGCTGCAAGGACCCGGTCCTCATGAGCGCGCTTGTAGAGGTCCTTGTCGCATCGGAACTCAGGCACGATCCCGCAATGCACCCACTGAGATACTTTCTCGGAAAGAAAGAGATAGACTTTGTTGGAGCGGAAGCGGTCGAAGTGAAATACAGGACAGCCGTAGACCTCAATGAATTCTTTTGGGTATCAAAGGTACTTCCTCCATCAATGAAATTCACCGTGATCACCCGACAGACGCACAGTGTTTCCGGGCGGCTCCGGGCCATTCCCCTAAAAGAGTGGTTGCTCGAGAGAAGAGGCCCCCGGTAGGATATTCGCAATCCTCAATCAGCCCTTTGCTGAAATCCGGGATTAACTCAAAGCCAGAGACAGGTGTCTCGTTGCGGCAATCACACGGCATACGGGAGCCAGGCATCGCGGAAACGGAGTGATGTAGGAATGCATGCTGGCAATAGCTGGGTGTTGCCTGCGCCCCGTGAAGCGGAAGAGATGTAGTGGTGGAGCAATAGAGTAGTGCATTTCAGTAGTACCTGAGCAATCCCTACCAGACTGCTGAAAAAGTCGCTTACTCTTCGACCAACTCACCATGAGCAACATGTACTTGGCGATTCCGTACCGAAAACGCCGCTCATGGTGAGCGTGTCGAACCATGTGCGGCTACTCAAAGTGTTTTTCAGCAGCCTGCTACTCTCTATTGAAAATGCCAATTCCCCGCAACGATTTCTGCTTCGAACACTCCATTTTTCCATCACTCCAGTACTCCAATGCTCCGTTCTCATTTTAGGATTGCTATCTTAACCGTTTTTCTTTCCTCCCCTCCCTCCCTGTACTTCACCCGTATCCGCGCAAAGTAAACACCGTTGGATACCCGCGAGATGTCCCATTCATGCGTGTACTTCTCATCGGCGCCCATGCTTCTGCTCACTCTTGCGACGGGCTTGTCGGCCGTGTTGTAGATGGTCATTTCCATTGCTGCCGCACGCGGCGCGTAGACCTGGATTTTCGAAACCATTCTCCGCGACTGGCCGGGGGCCGGGTTCGGGTAACAGAAGGTGCTTTGCCGAAAGTCGATACCGCCCGGGGTTTCTGTCAAGGCATAGCAGTACATGTATCCTTCCATGGTGGCGAAATACAGCCGGTTGCCTGCAATTGCAGGAGAAGCAATAATGCCGCCCTGAAGCACGTCTTCCCACTGCTTGGAGCCGGTATGCGTACCAAGCGCATACGCTTTCCCTCCGCTCCACCCGAAAAACACATAATCATTCGTAACTGCCGGCGATGAATTAAATGCCTCTTTTCCCCGGGGAGCATCCTCCGTGAAACGCCACCTTTCAGAACCGTCGCGAACATCCAAACACACCAGAGAAAAACACGCATCCGTCACGCCGGTATCGGATACATCATGAAAAACGACATACACTGAATGGGAATCAACAGCGACCGATGACGTATATCGTGCAACGGCAGGGGAAGAAAAAGCGTGTGTGCCGACAGCCGGTTTGCTCAAGGCTGTATTCGCCGTACTCCGCCACTGCACCGATCCGTCTGCCAGATTCATCGCATACACAGAACCGCCGGTATCGCCGGATGCAAAAAAAACGGTGCTGTTAGCGATAGCGGGGGTCGACATATATGGATCTCCCTGTACATTTGCATGCCATATTACGCGAGGGCTCTCCAAATCGAGGCAATACACCGATTTGTCCGATGCGGCAATGATTGCGCGGTTTCCGGAAGATGCTGCCGATGAGTGACATGCCTGTGTCAGATACAAAGACCATTCGAGAGCGCCGTCCATATGCGGCAGTACGGAAAAACGATTGAGTGTACCCATGCCGATCATCAGATCGCCGCCGTCGCTGATGCCCGGTGATGAGAGAAGTTGTGATGCTCCCGGAAGTGTTTTCAGCGTATCCGCCTGGTGCGCATCAAAGAAATAGATACGCCCGCCGCTGCAAGGCACAACAACCGTATCGCCAACAACGAGCGGCGAAGATAGCAAGAGGCCGTCTGTTTTCTTAGACCACTGTGCCTGGCCCGTGGAGCAATTGAGCGCATAGAACATGCTGTCGTGGCATCCGGTATACACCACTCCGTTCGAAACAGACGGCGACGAGGAAACGGGGGCCGAAAGACGAACGATCCACTCGGTGGAATCTGCGGGGAGGCCGAGCGATTCATTGACGAACGCCGTGCGATGCCGATTGCCCCGGAACGTGGGCCAATCGGCATTGGCCGACACGGTCCCCAGCAACACAATCACGGCCAGTACGTCGATACGCATATTGCGCAGAAAGCGACACTGCCCGTTAATACCCGTCGACAATACCATGGGAAAAAACGTTATCGTTTTGCTGGCGACAGGACCGCTGGCGGATCACACCTTTTCTGCTTTGCTTTGGGGATGATTGTTCAGAGAAAAATCTATAGCAGCTTGCTGAGAGAAAACCTGAGAACCAACGACAGCTTGTGAGAAAGCAATTCCCGCGCATTGTCCGTCGGTATTGTCAATGCATAGTCGCACCCGAAAAACGAATACCGTACTCCCGCCCCAACCGATATGTCCGGATTGCGCGAATGGCGCTCCCTGATATCAACGCTCGTTGATGCACCCGCGCGTGCGGAAATGATTTCAAACAACGTGTACTCTATGCCAAGCGATACGTCTAACGGCTGCCGCAGGGTCCGGACCACGTCGAGCTCCGCAACCAGGCTCTGGTCGAAAAACAGCCCGGCAACACCCATGCGGGCCTGCGGAAGCACGATGTCCCGATGCCCGGTCGCCCACCACAGGTACGAGCCTACGTTCTGCCCGCTTACTCCCACACACACATGACTGTCGGGCTGCCACGTGGCCCCGAGGTCGAAACCGAACCCGTTCCCGTACCCATCATCGTATCCCTCAAGACCCTTGAAAAACTGATTGAGATACCGCCCGCGCACGCCGCCCGAGATATTGAGCGGAAAACGCCCTGCCACGCTGATCTCCGCCGCTGTCTCGCGATCGTGAAAATGACCGTCAAGATACCCGAACTCGTCACGCTGCTCGATATCATCAACCCCCAGGTTGCGAAACGAGGCGCCGGCCACCAGGTATTCGCCAACGGGAAACGCTCCCTGCACCGCCACGAACCGCCGATCATCCTTGAGAAACGCGTACGACCCGACCAGGTGAAGGCCTTCGGCCGCATCCAGTATCGCCGGGTTGTACTGGTATCCCGCAAGGTCGCCGCGCCACGCGGTCACCGCACGGGAAAGCCCCGCGCTTTGGGCATGCCCCGCCCGGTCAAGGTACGCCGCTCCCCCGTAGGCATATCCCGATGACGAGAACTCGTCGTAGAAGGCGCGGAGAGGTGATGCCGCAAGAAA
>WJMI01000257.1 GCA_014728015.1 Chitinivibrionales bacterium
CACATCGAATTCGGTCTTTTCTTCCGCCGCCTCGCCGCCGCCGGCATCGCCCGCGGCAGGCGCGGCCGCCATCGCGACCGGCGCGGCGGCCTTGACATCAAACTTCTCTTCGATGGCCTTGACAAGCTCTGACAGCTCGAGGACAGTCTTGCTGCTGATTGCCTCGATGATTTCCTCGTTGGTCAATGTAGCCACTCTAAACCTCCATACGTGGAATTGGTGAGTACTGTAGCGATGTTTTGTCCGGCTCTTATTGCCCTTCGGCTTCCCGTTTGTTCTTGACCGCCTCCAGGGTGCCGACGAACTTCGTCAGAATGCCGTTGAGCGCGCCGGCGAAATTGGTCACGGGCGCCTGCAGGCACGACAGGAACTGCGCCAGGAGGACGTCGCGCGACGGAAGGTCGGCGAGCGCGGCAGTCTGCCGGTCGTCATACAACGACCCGTCAACATAGGCCACGCTGACCCCGAGCAGTTCCTTGTTTTCCTTCTTGAACCCCTTGATAACACGCGCCGGCCCGATCGAATCCTCGGTCGCAATCGCAACCCCGACCGGCCCCTTCACGTGTTCGACAAGGTCGGTTTTCCCGCACTTCTCGAGCGCAATACGCGCGAGGGTGTTTTTCACCACGATATACTTCGCGCCGATACCGCGCAGTTCCCGGCGAAGTTTCGTCATTTTCTCGACATCAATGCCCGAGAAATCCGTCAGGTAGATCCCCGTCGCCTGATCGAATTCTTTCTCGAGCTTTTCAATCGCCTGTAGCCGCTCTGTTCGTGTCGTTGCCATTGTCCAAACCTCTCTTGGATACCGCGTGCCCGTCCGCGATTGCGCTTAACGGAACTCGGCCGGGCTGATACGCACTCCTTGGCCCATGGTGCTCGAAAGGGTGATTTTTTTGATATACTGGCCCTTGGCGCCGGACGGTTTTGCTTTCGTGACCGCATCCATGAAGGCCTTTGCGTTTTCGTTCAGTTGCGTGCTGTCGAAAGACAGCTTGCCCAGCGGCGCATGGATGATGGCGCCCTTCTCGGTACGAAATTCCACCTTCCCGGCCTTCATTTCCTGGACAGCCATGGCGATGTCGGGCGTAACGGTCCCGACTTTGGGATTCGGCATGAGGCCCCGCGGACCGAGAAGCTTGCCCAGCTTGCCCACGACTTTCATCATGTCCGGCGTCGCCACCACCGCATCGAAATCCATCCAGCCGCCCTGGATCTTCTCGGCGAGCTCTTCGGCGCCGACATGGTCGGCCCCGGCCTCCTTGGCCGCCTGCGCCTTGTCCCCCTGGGCGAACGCAAGAACGCGGATTTTCTTGCCAACCCCGTGCGGCAGGACGACCGCGGCGCGTACAGACTGATCGCTCTTTCGCGGATCCACGCCGAGGTTGACCGCGACCTCGAGGGTTTCATCAAATCCGCCCGTCTTGTTTTCGCGGAGAAACTCAATGGCCTCCCCGAGCGGGTAGTCCTTGGTTTTATCGAGCTTCTCCCGCGCATTCTTCCATTTCTTGCCGTGTCTCATCTGTTACTCACTCCACCGTTTGACTTCAGTAGCCGTTCCCTGTTCAGACCACATCCACGCCCATGCTGCGCGCGGTGCCCGCAACGATCTTGACCGCCGCATCGATATCGCCGGCGTTCAGATCGGGCATCTTGATCTCCGCGATCTTGCGAATCTGATCCCCCCTGATGCTGCCGACTTTTTCCTTATTGGGCACCGCGGAGCCTTTATCGATGCCGAGTTCTTTGAGGATCAACACGGATGCCGGCGGCGTCTTGGTGATGAACGTGAATGACCTGTCTGCGTACACCGTGATCACCACCGGGGTGATCATGCCGTTGGCATCCTTGGTCTTCGCGTTGAACGCCTTGCAGAACTCCATGATGTTCACGCCAGCCTGACCCAGCGCCGGGCCGACCGGAGGGGCCGGGTTCGCCTTCCCGCCCGGTATGTGCAGTTTGATCTGCGCAATCACTTTCTTGGCCAAAACCGGGTGTCCTTTCTTCTATTATATAGAGGCTCAATAGCTACGTAAGCGGGTTTACATGCCCGAAATCGACTTCCACGGGGGTCGACCGGCCGAACACGCTCACCATTACCTTGACCTTGCCTTTTTCCGGATGAATCTCATCGACGGTCCCGTCGAAATCCTTGAACGGCCCTTCCTTTATTTTGACGGCATCGCCGATTTCGAACGGCACTTCGGAAATCTGCTGGCGCGTTCCCTTCTCCTGCTGCCCCAGAATCCGTCGGATTTCCTCCTCGCGCACCGGCTGGGGCTTCCTGCCGCCCACGAAGCCGCTGACACCATTGATATTCCGCACGAAATGGACGGTTTCCTTGCTCAGGTCCATCTGCAGAAGCACGTAGCTGGGAAAAAACCGACGCGTTGTCTTGACCTTCTTCCCGCCTTTCACCGACACGACTTCCTGCGTAGGCATAAGAACCTGGTCGATTTGACCACTCAGGTCACCGGAATCGATGAGCTCCTGGATATAGTTGGCGACCTTGGCCTCCTGGCCGGAATAGGTCTGCACCACGAACCACTGTTTTTCCATTGAACAGCCCTGACTTGAATAAGACTACAGATTCAGCAGAAAACCAAGTACCCGGCTCAATGCCATGTCGAAAACCTTGATCACAATGGAGAATGCGATACTCAGGATCACGACCAGCGTTGTCGCCCCGACGACTTCGTCCCGCGTTGGCCAGCTCACTTTCGCCATCTCGGAACGCACGTCTTTGAGATACTGGATAAATTTCTGCATAAGTTCCCGTGTTATTTGCGTTGTGTGAAGCAGGCCTGGAGGGACTCGAACCCCCAACCAACGGTTTTGGAGACCGCTACTCTACCACTTGAGCTACAGACCTGTTCGTATTCCGTCACTCCCGCGTCTTTCTTCTGCCTAGCGTGTCTCAC
The DNA here is from genome assembly GCA_014728015.1 of Chitinivibrionales bacterium. Lineage (GTDB taxonomy): Bacteria > Fibrobacterota > Chitinivibrionia > Chitinivibrionales > WJMI01 > WJMI01. The sequence continues at coordinate 2,922 of WJMI01000257.1, forward strand.
GATGCACGGTCCGCTTTCTCTCATGCGGACAGTATTTCTTCAACTCCAGACGGCCTGACTGCTTGCGCTTGTTCTTGTCAGTCTGGTAGTTACGGTTTTTGCACGACGTGCACTCAAGCGTTATCTTATCTCTGGGCATGCTGCTCTCCCGCTGTGTGTCTGCCGGCGGCGCGTCCGCAGACGGTCCTGCTTACTCCACGATATCGGTAACGGCGCCGGCGCCAACCGTCCGGCCGCCCTCGCGGATCGCAAACCGAAGCGCCTTCTCCATCGCAATCGGCGCAATCAACTCTATCTCAAGGTTCGCATTGTCGCCAGGCATCACCA
>WJMI01000258.1 GCA_014728015.1 Chitinivibrionales bacterium
CAGATTGAGCTCTTCTTCGAACCGCCGCCGCATCTCCTCCCGGCGGGGTCCACCCGGTCCCGGGCCGCCCGTTTCGTCAGGTCCCGGCTGGCCGGGCGCCGATCCGAAGAGCAGCATGCCGGCCATTGCTGTCAGCATACACATCCGGTGTTTCATCGTGAGCCTCCTTTTCTGTCTGGCTTTCTCAGAAGAACGATGGATCCACCAGCGCGTACCGGTCGACCTCGTCTTCTATGGTTTCTGCATTGATGAAATCGTGGACGGTCTGCAGCTCGTCCTCGATCTCTGCTTCAGCCTGAACAGCACGCGCAGCGGCTTCCCGTTCCGCGGCCGTATCGTTGCGCGATGTGAAGGTGGTTATCCCGGCAGCCAGAACGACTGTTGCCGCCATCGCCCACACGGCGCGCGTAAACGTTTTCCGGCGCCGGATTCCCTTCTGCACCGCCGGATAGATGGTGTCGGGTACCGGCCCGGCATCAGAGAGCTTCTCGAACAAGTGCCTGCTCATGTCGTCCATTGCCAAATTCCCTCCGTATCGAATCCTTCAGCCGCGAAAGCCTGGTCCGAAGCGACCCGGAGCTCTTCCCGGTCATCTTTTCGAGGTCCTCAAACGGCACGCCATCCATTTCGCGCGCGATTAGCAAGAAACGCTCTTCCGGCGCAAGGCTCTCAAGAATGCGGCCTACCATATCGTGTTTCTCGAATGCGCCGGCATCCGCTTTCCTGTCCGGCATTTCTTCCAGCGCCTGCATCCTCCGCGCCTCGCCTTTTGTCCGCCGAAGTGAATTTAGGGTTTTGGTATAGGCGATCCGGTACAGCCAGGTGGACAGCGCGGACCGGAACCGGTACGATTTGAGCGAGAAATACGTTTTCACGAATATGTCCTGGACAATCTGTGCCGCCTGATCCCGGTTGCCCCGTACTGTTCTGAGAACGACCCGCCATATGAACGGGCTGTAGTGGTCATAGAAACGCCGGAAAGCGGTTTCATCGCCGGCGGCTGCGGCCCTGATTGTGATATCATCCAGCTCTTTCATAGCCTCTGTCTGATTTGACACGTCGCCCCCCGCAGATGTTACGCCCCGGGCGGCCCGGAAGATACCAGGGGTACGCACAGGTTATTTTTCAGGCCCTTCCGGGGGAGGGGTGCCATGTCCCAAGATACTCCAGGACAAAGCGAAAGTCGTCAATACCTGCGCGATTTCTGGACCTTCGTACAACCATACCGCCGTCCCCTGCGCACGGTCTACCTGCTGTTCCTCGCCAATTCACTGCTCAATCTCATACCTGCCTACAGTATTCGTTTCTACGTCGATCTGGTACTCGTAGGAAAGGACTGCTCCCTGCTGGGCTTTCCGCTTCAGCATATAGCCGAACATGCCCCCCGGGAGCGGCTCACGTCCACCGCGTGGTTTGTCGGTTCCATGGTTCTGCTGATACTGGTGGCGAACACGATCGGCGTCATCATGCACCGCCTCGCGACACGAAGCGTCGAGCGCGTGTTGTTCGACATGAAAGTCAAGATCCATAACCATATCAACAAGCTCTCGCTGGGATATTTCGACAGCGAGCGTGTCGGCACTATCATGACCAAGGCTGTCGGCGACGTCACAAACCTGAGCATGATGCTGCGGCATACGTTCTACCTCACCTACATGGCTGTGCAGGTATTGCTCACGCCGGTCTTGATGCTCACCATGTCGCCGTTGCTGTTCGTGGTCGCCATCGTCCCGCTGCCGCTGACGATCCGGGCGTTCTACGCAATACGGGTCAAGCTGAAGCCGCTCTACCGCGAGCAACGGGAGAGCCAGTCGATAATCAACTCGCAGGTGCAGGAAACGGTAACCGGAATCCGCGAGATCAAGGCGTTCAATCTCGAGCAGCGCGCCGATTCGATGTACAAGGACGTCAATACCCGGTTCTACAACCTGCAGAATGACATCGCCCGGGTCTGGAGCTTCAACCATCAGCTCCAGCACGGCACGCGCGACCTGACAATGATTCTCATTGCCGCGGCCGGCGGCGCGTTTGTCGTGTTCGGGATAGGCGATGTATCGGTCGGCACGATCATGTCGTTCATCGCGATGGTGGGTCTTATCTACGGGCCGATCGGGGCATTCCTCAGCTTTTTCGAAACCTTCCAGCGCGGCATGGTGTCTCTCGAACGGATTATCGACTTTCTGAACATCGAGCCCGACGTCAGGGACCAGCGGGGCGCGAAACCGCTGAAACGGCACGAAATACAGGGCCGGGTGTGCTTCCGGGATGTCTGTTTCTCGTATGCCGGCAACGCTCCCGTGCTCCACAACATCTCTCTTGATGCCCGGGCCGGCGAGAAGATCGCGGTTGTCGGACCCACGGGGAGCGGCAAGAGCACGCTCTTGTCTTTGTTGCCCCGTTTCTATGACGTCGACACCGGGAGCATTACCATCGACGGGCACCATATCGCCCATCACACGCAGTCATCGGTGCGCCGTCTGATCGGCGTGGTTTTCCAGGAAACCTTTCTCTTCTACGGCACGATCCGCGACAACCTGCTCTATGTCAATCCCGAGAAAACCGAAGATGACATGATCGATGCGTGCAAAGCCGCCAATGTATACGACACCATCGAGCAGCTTCCCGACGGGTTCGACACGCCCGTGGGGGAACGGGGAATCAAGCTCTCCGGCGGTCAGAAACAGCGGCTCGCGATAGCCCGCGTTTTCCTCAAGGACCCGGTTATTGTCATCCTCGATGAGGCGACGAGCGCGGTTGACACAGTGACAGAACGGCTCATCCAGGAAAGCATCGATCGGATGCTCAAGGATCGCACGGCATTCATTATCGCGCACCGGTTAAGCACTATCAAAACCTGCAACCGGATACTGGTCCTGGACAACGGCCGCATTGCCGAGGCGGGCACGCACGAGGAGCTCCTGGCGCGGCGGGGCAAATACTTCGCGCTCCACGAAAGCAACCGGTTGTGAGCGCCTGATGCGAATCGCGGGCGCTTCTGATGTATTTTGCCGTTTCGATTGGCCAATACGCTTGAGAAAGGAACCGGGAAAATGCCAGACACGGCAATCATCATCGGCAGCGATCATGCAGGGTACGAAATGAAAGAGCATATCAAGGCGGAGCTCGCGGCGAAGGGAATACCGTTCGAGGATATCGGGACCTACGACACTACTTCGACGGACTACCCCCTGTGGGCCGGGAGAGTCGCCAAGGCCGTTTCGCACGGCACCCGCGAGAAGGGCATTGCGATATGCGGCAGCGGCATAGGCGCATCCATGGCCGCCAACCGGTTCCGGGGCGTGCGGGCCGCCCTGTGCATCACGCCGGAGATGGCCCGGCTCTCGCGCGAGCACAACAATGCGAACGTGCTCGTGCTGGGCGGGCGCATCACCACGCCCGAGACCGCCACAGAGATCCTCTGGACCTGGCTCGACACGGCATTCGAAGGCGGCCGTCACGAGCGGCGCATTGCCCAAATCGATGAAGTTGCCGAAGAGGGCGGTTCAAAGCAATGAAGGCCCGCGTGAAGAAACGCGACGACTACCTTTCCTGGGACGAGTATTTCATGGGCGTAGCGCTCATGTCGGCCCATCGCAGCAAAGACCCGAGCACCCAGGTCGGCGCCTGCATAGTCAACCGCAAGAAAAAGATCGTGGGCGTGGGGTACAACGGGTTCCCGGTGGGGTGTTCCGATGACGATCTCCCGTGGGACCGGGAAGGGGACTTCCTCGAAACCAAGTATCCCTACGTGTGCCACGCGGAGCTCAACGCGGTGCTCAACAGCATCACGGCCGACCTTGACGGATGCACTATCTACGTGGCCCTGTTCCCCTGCAACGAATGCGCAAAAGTGATCGTGCAGTCGGGCATCAAGGAAGTCGTGTTCCTTTCCGACAAGTATGCCGGCACCGATGCCGTCCGCGCATCGAAAATCATGTTCGATCAGAGCGGCATCACCTGCCGCCGTCTGGTGCCCCACCGGGCGCGTATTGTCGTGGATTTCTCTGTCGAAGATCCGGGCGAACTCACCTGACCGCGCGCTACTTTTTATAGGGAAACCGCTCCCAGGCATCGTCCACGAACGCCTTGAATTCCTTCTCGAAACGCGCGCGGGGAAAGCGCTCGGCATTGGCGCGTATGCGTTTCGGATCGAATGAGTCCTCGCTGGCAAGGAAATCATTCACCGCGTCCACCAGGCTGGGAACGTTCTGCCGGTAGAAGAAAAGGCCTGTTTCTCCCTCGATCACCGTCTCCAGCGCCCCGCCCCGGCCGTAGGCGATGACCGGGATGCCGCAGGCCTGCGCTTCGACATTCACGATCCCGAAATCCTCTTCAGCACAGAACACAAACGCCCGCGCACGCGAAAGATAGTCCCGCAGCTGCTCGTCCGGGGCGTTGCCCGCAAACGTAATGTTTTTCTTGGCGAGGGATTTCAGCTTGCGTTTTGCGGGGCCCTCGCCCACGACGAGCAGGGGAAGCCCCAACTGGTTGAATGCCTCGACCGCGAGATCGATGCGCTTGTAGGGGACCAGGCGCGATACGGTAATGAAGTAATCATCGCGCCGATCGCGTACCGTAAACCTGTCTACATCCACCGGCGGATAGATAACCCGGGCGGTCCGGTTGTAGCACTTCTCGATTCGATGGGCAATATAGTGTGAATTGGCGACGAACTCATTCACGCGCAGGGACGAGATCGAATCCCACGTGCGGATATAATGGAATATCGCGCGCACAAGAAAGCTTTTCAGGCCTGAGGTCAATTCCGCTGCCTCGAGATACTGGAATGTCAGGTCCCAGACGTAGCGCATGGGTGAATGGCAGTAGCAGATATGGAGCTGATCGGAGGACGTGAGCACCCCTTTGGCGACCGCATAGGAGGACGAGATTATCAGGTTGTATTCCCTTAAATCAAACTGCTCGATCGCCATCGGGTAGAGCGGCAGATAGGCCCGATGGTGTTTTCTGGCGAACGGCAGGTGCTGCAGCATTGACGTCTTGACGGGCACCCGCGCCCACGTCGAGGCCGCCAGCTCGTCGGGGTCGTGAAACAGGGCGTGAATGTCGCCCGGATACAGCCGGTGGATCGACTGCAGGACGCTTTCCGCACCGGCGAGCGTCACCAGCCACTCGTGAATAAGCGCAATTCTCATGAAATCCTATTATAGCATGAACCATTCCCGAAATGTATAAAAAAGGCCATAAAGTATTTTTGCCTCCGGCCGAATGCGGCCGCATGAACGCAGGAAAGGAGTATGCTGATGTTCCGTCCCGAGATAACCGTGTGCGACTGCACGATCCGTGACGGCGGTCTCATGAACAACTCGAAATTTGAGCTGGCGACCGTCCGCAAAGTCTACGAATGTATCTGCGCCTCCGGCGTACAGATTGTGGAGCTCGGCTATCGTAACAGCAAGAAAATGTTTTCCACCGATGACTATGGCGCGTGGCGTTTCTGTGACGAAGACATGCTCCGCAAGGCCACGGACGGCATCGAACGGGGCGATACCAGGCTTGCCGTCATGATGGATGCGCATAAGGCGTTTGCCGAAGATCTGCTGCCGAAATCAGAAAGCATCATTGATGTCATCCGCGTGGCGACCTATGTCAAGGACATCGACAAGGCGATTTATATCGCCAACGATGCCATCGCAAAAGGATACCAGGCGACAATCAATATCATGGCGGTCTCCCACGCCCTCGAGCGGGAACTCGATGAAGCCCTGCAGCAGGTCGAAGAAGAGACCCGGGTCATGGCGGTATATATCGTCGACAGCTTCGGCGCGCTGTACAGCGAAGACGTCGACTATCTCGTGCACAAGTACAAGCGATACCTCAAGACCAAAGAAGTCGGCATGCACTGCCATAACCAGCAGCAGCTCGCCTATGCGAATACCATCGAGGCGATCATCAAGGACGTTAATTTCCTTGACGGCACTCTGTACGGGCTGGGCAGGGCGGCGGGCAACTGCCCGCTCGAGCTTCTCATCGGTTTCCTGAAGAACCCCAAGTTCAATATCCTGCCGCTCCTGGATGCCATACAGGAGGTCATTCTCCCTCTTCAGGACCAGATGGAATGGGGGTACACGATTCCCTACATGATTTCGGGAATGCTCAACGTGCATCCGCAGGAGGCCATGAAGCTGCTGTCGCTTCCCAAGGACGATCCCGCCAGGCGGGATTTCGTGAAGTTCTACACGCGGCTGGCCGATGAGGCCACCTAGGCGGGCTACATCATGTGGCGAAGCGCCCACACCAGGCGCGGGAAGCGGGCGAGGCTGACGGAGAATATCCGTGACATGGTGAGCTGCTTGCGGGGGACTGTGCTGAGGGACTCGGCCGCGCGGTTGTAGTCGCTGTCCGGGACTTTTGCCAGGGAATTCTTCACCTTGGCGAGCCGGGCGTGACGCTTGCCTCGTTTTTCGTACCACGCTTTCTCGTATTCCTTGCACACGGCCGCCATCTTCTTCTTGGTGCCGGCGCCCAGCATGGCCAGAGCGCAGGTACCCGCCATGGAGCCTGAAAGCATGGCCTCCGAAATGCCGGCGCGTGAGATTGGGTTGACCGTGCTGGCCGCATCGCCCGCCTTGATCAGCCCGTAGGTGGCCAGGGTCTTGCGTCCGTACGAGCAGGGGATGGTGCCGGCGAATGCCTGTTCCACGGAGCTGTCCGGGAAATGCTCCTTGAGAAAGCACTCCAACAGGCGCCGGACATTCGCTTTCGCCCGAAACGGACTTCCCACGATGATGCCCACGTTTGCAGAGCGCCTGGTGCGGGGAAATGTCCACGCGTACCCGCCGGGAGCGATGTCTTTTCCCGCGTGTATATGCACGGTGTCCGTATCAACCGAAGACGTGCGTATGTGGGCGAGATATGCCACCTCGAGGTCCATGGGTTTGCAGTGGATTGGTTCGCCCCTGCCCAAGGATGACAGCGGGCCGGAGCAGTCGATGACCACCCGGGCGCTCACGCATTCGCCGTCACCGAACGTGACACGGCGTGTCCCGTCATCGCCGAATTTCTCGACCTGCGTTACCTGCCTTTCGAACGCGCATTCGGCCCCGTTGTGCCCGCACTCATCGGCGAGGTCCTTCTGCATGCGCGCCCGATCGATGATATACCCTTTGTTTATGTCTTGATACACGAGGCTCGAGTGGTTGGGCGAGTGGAACACCGCCCTGTCAATTGTAAAGCGGATCCACGATTCTTTCGGGTCGATTGCCTGATGGAATTGCGGGCAGAAGACGCCTTCGGCGCACGGAATGGGATGCTTCCACGGCGTGGACTTGTCAACAAGAAGCACGCGGGGGCTGCCGGACGGAGATACGAGCTGGCGCGCCGCCGCCAGTCCGGCCGGGCCGGCACCGATAATGACGATATCGAAAGCGCCGTTCATCGTGGAAACAATATAAATGCTCGGGCGCTGCACCTGCACTGGCGGGCGAAAGCCCCTCAACCGCTGTTCTCGGCATGTATTTTAGGCTTTCCGTACGCCTTGGGCTCGAAATACGGCGCATGCGGATTCAGATCCGGCGGGGCATGGTTTTGGTTGTTCAAATGATTAGAGCGCGGTGAAAACTATGGAACAGTACGGCACGGCACTTCCAGACGAACAGAACGAACAAATGCAGGTCAGGCTGCAGAAAGCGGCCCGGTTGCGAGAGGCCGGGGTCAATCCCTATCCCGATCGATACGAGAGGAGCCATACCCTGCAGGAGGCCGGCGGGCTCGCGGACGGTACCGGCGGGGTGCGTGTCGCGGGACGTGTTGTGGCGATTCGCTACTTTGGAAAGCTCGCGTTCGGCCACCTTCATGACTTTTCCGGAAGAATGCAGTTCGCGCTTCAGAAAGGGAAGCTGGGCGACCGGTTCGGGGCGTTCAAGCACACGATTGACATCGGCGATTTCGTGGGCATTACGGGCGAAATCATGACTTCGAAGACCGGCGAGAAGACCGTGGATGCCGACGAATGGATGCTGCTGGCCAAGGCGCTGCGCCCGCTGCCGGAAAAATTTCACGGGCTTGCCGATCCCGAACGGAAGCTCCGTCAGCGATACCTCGATCTGGTGATGTCGCCCGGCGTGCTGGCGCGGTTCAAGAAACGCACCTTGATTATCAAG
>WJMI01000259.1 GCA_014728015.1 Chitinivibrionales bacterium
GGCATCGACTACACGCTGCTTTTGCTGCATCTGTCATTCACCCCGCGGCCGGATGCGCGCGCCGCGCGGGCGCATGGCGCGGCCAGCGTCACGGTCGCCGCGCTGACCACCCTCTCCGGGCTGGGCGTATGCGCGCTTGCTCGGCATCCCGCGCTTGCCACCGTGGGACAAACCGGGCTCGTGGGCATTGTTGCAAGCTACCTGTGCGCGGTGATCTTGGTCCCCGTCCTGGCTGACATTCGCGCGCGCTTCGGCAAAGGAAAACCGCATCGCGTGCAGCGGTGATGCACAGGTTCTTGAGCAATTCTATGGAGCCGGCACGCGGCGGCTTTTTCGACAAGCAGCTAAGGGATCATCACGCGCACCGCCCTCTTCAGTATATCGAGGGCGTCGTCGTTAATGCCGAAGGCGAAGTTGGCGAGGATAATAATCGCGGTATAGGTGCCGCCGCCGAGCAGGAGCCTGACAATGTGATGATCGGATCCGGCTGCTCTGACGAGCGCGAACACGAGCGCGGCCGTCGCGGCATTGAGCGCGAAAATGCCGCCGAAATAGCCGAGGAGTCGCCCGTACCGCATGAAAGGTACGATCAGCCGGAACATGAAAAAATGTGCAAAGAGATTCACCACATAGACGGCAAGGACGGCGAGCGGATAGGCCGCCGCACCCATCGGCCGTACAAGAGCGAACAGGAGCAGTACCAGGGCGATATTGATTCCCATCTGATACAGAAATGACTGTTTGATCTTCTTGGTTGCCATGTAGATACGCGCGATGATCGTATCGACGCCGACAAGACTCAGGGAAAGGGCGAAGTATCGCAGGAAAAGCGCGCTTGACCGGACAGAGTCCAGGTCGAATGCGCCGCGCTTGTAGACAAGCGTGATAACCTCCTCGGCCAGAATGAAGAGCATGCCGCTGACCGGCAGCAGGATGAAAGCCAGAAAGCGCGCCGCCCGGACGAAGGTGTCGCTGAGCGCATCGTACTCCTGCTTGGCATGCAGCTCGTTGAAACGTATTCCCGATACGACCGAGAATTGACGCGATATGAACTGGGTAGGCAACTCGGCAACGATCCGCCCGTATCTCAGCGAAGAGATGATGCCGGTGCCCAGGCCGCTGAGCGCGTAGATAGGCACGTAGCCGGCAAGCGCAGTCGTCAGATTGCCGAGCTGGGCGAATACGATGTCGTGCCTGACCTTCCGGCCCACCGCGACCCACTTGAACGAGAAGACCCAGTGGAGGCGCAGCCGGAGGATTATCAGCAGCAGAATCACGTTGGCGGCGTAGGCGACCAGCACGCCGGTGAGAATGCTGAGCACGCCCAGCACGCGGTGAAAGAGTATCACGAATGCCATGGAACAGCCGCTCATGATCATATTGACAATCATCGGGAGGGTGAAATACTTGTACGAGCTGAGCACGTCGGTCATCACGAGAGTCAATGTCATGAACGTGAGCAAGGGTATGGCAATGACCAGCAGGCGGCGATGCGCTTCAAGCGCGGCGGTGTCGAAATTCGACAGAAGGGTGAACGCGCCGACGGGATTGAGATAGAAAACCAACGAGATCGCCAGCGCGATGCCGAGGAACACGTACAGAAAGGCGTTGAGAAACTGCATGGCGGCTTTCGGGCCGTCCCGTTCGCGTATGTGCATGGATTCCGGAATGAGTATCGACGACGAAAAGCCGGTGAGGAACATGGCGGCTATCATGATCGTTGAGTACGCATAGAAATACACGTCGGTCTCGGTGTTGGTGCCGAAGAAGTAGGCGATGACGACATTGTTGAGAAACCCGAACAGGCCCGCCACAAAAGTCAGGGCGGTGGAGACGGCAATGCCCCGCTTGTAGGATTCGGATCGGAGCAGATCTGTCAATCGCACGGGCGCGCCTTCCTGCCTCTCAGCGTTGCACCAGTTCAGGGACGCGGCTCAGCCCGATGAAACCGTACCCTCGCCGACGGGCCTCGCCGAATATCTCGTCCATGTCGCGCAGATACAATGATACATCGTTCTCGGTCTGACAATACGGGCTGGCCCCCGGAATGATCTCCATCGAGTGCAGCATCATGTTGGCGAACACGGGCCCTTCGGAACGCCGTTCAAGGTATTCCAGCACGGCACGCATCTGCGGGACGCTGCTCCACTGGGGCCGGAGCCACAGGGGACGCCGAAAGAGCCGCGGCTTGACCGAAACCGGGACCTCGATAACGGCACAGTTCCCCTTGCGCGCGATGTCCGTGCGGGAGTCGGGATAGTATGGGCCGAGCGGGGCGCTGCCGAAACGCAGCGCGCCCTGATGGTTGCGGTCCCGTTCCGAGGGGACCACGCTTGAGTCGGCGCGGTAGCCGAGCCGCTCGAGCGAGCGCAGCGTTGACGGTCCCGCGCCGAAGCATCCGGCCCTGAACGATCCCGGCGCGTACCCGAACCGGTCCGCGAACAGCGAGGTGATCGCCTTGAGCTTATCGAACTCGACCTGCTCGTCGTAGAAACAGGAGAAATCGGTTGTCTCTTTTCCGGGCACGACCGTCACGGTCCGATCCCGGTCTATCAACTCCCCGTGCAGGTGCGTTCCCAGCTCACATGTCCCGTCAAGCCGCTTCAGCGTGTCGACACAGGCCGACTGTTCGAGGACATCTGCGCCCAGAAGGTAGGTGGGCACCACGCCGTGCCGGTTGAACAGCGGCTGGAGCCGCCCGGGAATCCCCTGCTCGACACTCTTGTAGGTAACCGGGTTTGATGTCGACCAGTCGGAAGAGCAGTCTCGTTCCGTGTCAATTGTCACCAGCATGTACTTCATTGCAGAGCGGTCCTTTACATTCCGGGTGCCGGTTGAGGAGCCCCGGCTATTTCAAAACGAACGGCTTTAGCACCGGCCGCAGCAGTCCCGCGCACGGCTTGAGAAGCGGCCAGACGGTGTTGACAAGACGGTATCGAACGGGGCGGATAACCAGGTCGATCGGTTCGGTATAGCACAGTGGCTCGCCGCCGAATCCTTTCTTGAATGTGTTGATGCCGTACTGCTGGTCGCCGCGTTGCGCCCGGGGATTGTACCCCCATAAGTCGAATCGGTCGACACCGGCGTCCCCGGCCATGCGGATCCCTTCAGAGAGCGCCGTGTGCAACAGGGAACGATGTCGCTGATCGGGATCGGCGGCCCCTTTATAATACCGCATGGCCCTTCCCTGGCGAGCGATAACAATGCCGCCGTAGACTTTCCCGCTGCTATCGGTGACAATGAGAAAATGACCCATGCGCCGGTCGGAGAGGAAGACCCATAGCCGTGCCAGCACATGTCGCGTCGGGCCGACATCCAGGTGCAGGCGGCGGGCACGGTGCATCTTCACAAAAATATCCAGGAAAGCGTGCAGCTCGCCCTCGTCTTGCACGGGACGGGCAATCATACCCTCCTTCGCGGCTCTCCTGATCGCGCTCCTGTGACCTTTGGAAAACCGCTTGTATATCTGTTCGACATCCTGCCGCATGTCGATAACCAGCGTGCACCACTGGTCCCCTCGCCGCAGACAGGGGACGAGCTCCGGATAGCCGCGGATTTCCCGCTCAAGGATTGCGGACGGCTCGCCCGCGGGCAGAGACGGCTGCATGTGGACCCCTAAAAAGCCCCGGCGTCGGTAGTGATTATGGATATGCCTAATGGATTCGGCGAGTACTTTCGGATCCGAACCGAGAGGACCAAACTCCACAAGCGCCACATTGATCAGGCGCTCAAACACAAGTGCATAGCACACAATCACGCCGCTCTCGCGTGCCGTGAAGTGGCATACGCGTCCGGAGAACTCGACAACCGAGCCCCAATCCGGGTACTGCTCCAGCGCGGCAAACGTGAGCGAGTCCTGAAACGCCGCTACTTCTTCGCGCTCGGATTCCGAAAGCGTATGCTTGAATTCGACATCCATCAAAAACCGCTCGTCCCTTACGGCACGGGCCAGTTCGGGGCGGCACCAGTTCCCGGGGCATGATTGAGCACGCCGGAAACAGCGATACTCCGCTCCTGCGATGTGCCGGCCTGGAACCCGTGCAGAACACAAAATAAA
>WJMI01000260.1 GCA_014728015.1 Chitinivibrionales bacterium
AAGGACGAAATGCGGGAGCTGTCCGAGAGCTGCAACAAGCTGGGCGAGAGCCTTCGGGCCCGGTTTATCAACATAAAGAACCTGATCGCCGAGCTTGAGAAGAACGGTCCGCTGCCGCCCGAAGCAGCGAAGGTGAAAGAAGTGGTAGGGGCGCTTGAGCTCGAATCCCATACCATAGAAGTCAATACAACCTACTCTCAGGTCCGCGAGACCCAGCAAGGCGGCGGAAATCAGACCGGCTAGTCTTCCTCAGATGCAGGCGGCCACTGCTCTCGCAATCGCCAGACAGGAAGTCAGGCCGGGCGATTCGATGCCCGCCAGGTTGACCAGCCCGGGCAGCCCGCGCGCGGACTCCTCCGCCACGACAAAGTCACGAAATCCTTCCCCCTCCTTCTGCAATTTCGGACGAATTCCCGATTGGTCCGGCCTGAGGTCCTCCAATGCAAGCCGGGGGAAATACTCGCGCGCGCCGGCAAGAAACTCTTTCGCGTGAGCCTGATTGACATCGTAATCGATCTCGTCTACATAGAAAGCATTGGGACCCAGCCGCATGGCTCCGTCAAGACCAAGCACTACATGGATGCCAAGACTGACAGGAGTCGGAGCCGGATAGACAAGCCGCGTGATCGAATCCTTGTGCCGGCTGGACACCGCGAAGTACTCACCCTTGCAGTAATGCTGACGGTACCCGGCTTCAGTGGGGTCGATGCCGGCAAGCCCGGCCACGGCATCGGCATTCAGACCCGCCGCATTGACAAACGTCCGGCACTCGAGCCGCATTCGTTCACCATCGGTATCAACAATCTCAACCTGATACGTATCATTATTCCTTTCGATACCGGTCATTTCGCACCCGTATGCCAGCGTGGCACTGCGGCTCCCGGCGCGCCTCTCGAGACAGGCCATGAGCTGGTGCGTATCGACAATGCCTGTCTCAGGGCTGAAGAGCGCCTCCTCGGCAACAATGCCGGGTTCCAGTTGCGCGACCTGCTTCCTCGAAAGCATGCGCAGACCTTCGACGCCGTTCTGCGCGGCCTGTTCGTGCACCGCGTGTATCTTCTCTCTCTCTTCGGGATGGTTGGCCACCACCAGTTTGCCCACCTTCTTGAAAGGAACACCGTTCCGTTCGCAGAACTCATACAGCATGCGCCGGCCGGTCACACACAGGCGTGCCTTGAGACTGCCGGTCGGGTAGTACAACCCGGCGTGGATCACTTCGCTGTTCCGAGATGATGTCTCACGCCCGAAGCCATCGTGCTTCTCGAGAACAATGATTTCTTTGCCGGCCTCGGAAAGCGCATCCGCCACGGCCAGACCCACGACTCCGGCGCCCACAATGATGGTGTCTACTTCATCCATATTGATTTCCCGGGACCTGCCTTCAAAGCATGGAATTCCAAGCCCGGGCCACGAATACGATCACCCTTCCGGACAGCAGGTTTCGAGCGTCACGCATCACATTTCAGGTTGCTTCACCGCCGCGTTTCTCCCATACACCGTCGTGTACGTCCTCACACGTTCCAACATCCATTCCTCGATCATTTCCCATTGAAAGCGCCACGCCCAGTTGCCCTCTCCGGTGCCCGGGGTGTTAAACCGGTGCCCGCCGCCGAGTCCCAGAACATCCTGGAACGGCACTATGCATGTCCGCGAAGGTGCGGAATATGCCAGCCGCAGAAAACGGTCAAGAAAATCCGCGTCGCTGCAGCCGAGGTACAAGCGTACGCGATCGCGCGCATCCTCCGGGAGCGACTGATACCACCCCGCCGACGTGTTGTTGTCGTGCGTGCCGGTGTATATCACGCTGTCGGGAGAGCAATTGTAGGGCAAATAGGGATTGTCCGGTTCCCCGTCAAATGCAAACTGAAGAACGCTCATGCCCGGGAAGCCGGTCGCGCGCAGCAGGGCGCGAACATCGTCCGTGATAAGCCCGAGATCCTCTGCGATAAAAGGCAGCGACTTGAGCGTCTTTTTGAGGACTGAAAAGAACTCCGCGCCCGGCGCATCGACCCATGTTCCGTTTCTGGCGGTCTCGCTTCCGGCGGGAACAGCCCAGAATGCGCTGAAGCCCCTGAAGTGGTCGAGTCGAACGATATCCACCAGGTCGAGGGTCCGGCGAAGGCGGCGCTCCCACCAGCCATAATCGTCCCGCGCGATAACGTCCCACCGGTACACCGGATTTCCCCACAGTTGCCCGTCAGCGCTGAAATAGTCAGGGGGCACGCCGCTGAGTCGAAGCCGCCGCCCCTGATCGTCGAGTTCGAACACCTCAGGTGCCGCCCAGGCATCGCAGGAGTCGTATGCAACATAGTAGGGAACATCGCCGATAATGCCAACCCGATGTTCATGTGCATACGTTTTCACTTGGTCCCATTGCGCACGGAAGACAAACTGTAGGAACTTGTGGTATCGTACCTTGCGTGCCTGCACCTTCGCCACGCCGGCCAAGGCCCGTTTGTCGCGAAGTCGAAGCTCGTCCTCCCATTCGTACCATGGACGCCCGCCGCAAAGCTCCTTGATGACCATAAACAGCGCGTAGTCATCGAGCCAGCCGGCTTCGGCCTCGCAGAAAGCTTCGAACGCGGCGGTGGCCGTGAACCGTTCATTTGCCATGCGGAAAAGCCGCTCTTTCTCCTCGCGGACCCGCCGGGCATCGACCGTCTCCGCCGGCAGCGAGGGAAAGGATGCGATATCGGCATCAGCCAGGAGACCCTCCTCCCGGAGCGCGCGGGGTGATATGAGGAGCGTATTTCCTGCAAACGACGACGGGCTCTGGTAGGGAGAATCGCCATATCCCGTAGGTCCGAGCGGGCACACCTGCCAGTATCGCTGGTCCGCCGCGGAAAGAAGTTCAATCCACCTGAAGGCATCCGGGCCGAAGTCACCGATGCCGAAATCCGATGGAAGTGAGGTTGGATGGAGAAACACGCCGGCACTTCGTGTGTCAAGATGCCCCGGTCCGGCTGTGGATGCTTTCATTCGCGGTCCCCCTGCTGTGCGGGAAGTATGGTTCTGAATCCGAGATCCTTTGAGCGATACAGCGGCAGATTACTGTTCCGGTTTGCGCTGCGCTGCGACGGGGCGTGGCTGAACCAGCTTCCGCCCCGAAACACCTTTTCCGCGCCACCGGCCGGACCGCGGGGATCGATGCATTCCGAGGTGTCATAGGATGCGTACCAGTCATTGCACCATTCCCACACATTGCCGCTCATATCGTACAATCCAAAAGCGTTCGGCATGCGTGATGCAACCGGACTCGTGGAATCGGCAGCGTCCGCATCATACACGCAGAAGTCCGAATCGACGCTGTCTCCCCAATAGTATGCGTCCGCCGAGCCAGCGCGGCAGGCGAATTCCCATTCCGCCTCGGTGGGCAGGC
>WJMI01000261.1 GCA_014728015.1 Chitinivibrionales bacterium
CACGCACCTGGTGGGTCGAGATAATGAATACGCGGTCATCGGCAAGGGCGCCGGCCACAAGCTTGCGGAACTGGCTTTTCGACGGTATGTCCAGCCCGTTGGTGGGCTCATCCAGAATCAGCAGCCGGCAATTGGTGGCAAGCCCGAAGGCTATCAGGAATTTTTTCTTATTACCATAGGAAAGGGAAGAGAGCCGCTCGGTCTCCCGAATCCCGAATTCTTTCAGATAAGATGCAAAGTCTTCGCTGCTGAATCGAGGGTACAAAGGGCCATAGTATTTGCGGTACGCCCCGGCTGTTAGCGATGGCACATGGAATTCCTCGGGAATGAATACCAGCTCCTGAAGGAGCTCGGGTGATCGATGGCGTGAGTTGCAGCCCAATACAACGGATGAACCCCTGTCGGCAAACAGCAGGCCGCAGATAATCTTAAGAAGGGTGGTCTTTCCAGCGCCATTCTTACCCAGCAGGCCGTAGATATTGCCGCCGTCAAGATTGAGCTGAAGGCCATCAAATAGCCATTTTTTGCCCCTATATGCGAATCTAAGGTCGTTTATTTGTACCATATCGGCTCCAGTATGAGTGTGCTACCTAACTAGGGCACTAGGAAGATAACACATTTCAGATGACTTGTCAATAGCGTTTTTTAGGGCAGACCAGTATGCGTGGAATTCCTGCGATACATTCGCGCATAGTATATTTCGCTATATGACAAAATAACGAAGGGACCCCGCATGTACGCAGCAGACAACGGTCTCAACAGGCTCACAAGGTTGGCAAAGGCGCTTTCCGATCCAAACAGGGTGCGCGCCCTGGCAGCGTTGCGTGAAGGGGAGTTGTGCGTTTGCCAGTTGATCGACCTTCTGGAACTGGCGCCCTCAACGGTATCCAAGCATATGGCTATTGTAAAGATGGCTGGCCTGGTTGAAAGCAGAAAGGACAGCAGGTGGGTCTACTATCGACTGGCCGGTGCGCCCCACGATGAGGCCGCCGGACAGCTCCTGAAGGGCGCGTTTGAGGTTGTCAAGTATGATCCGCAGATAGCCGCCGACAACACCGAGATGCAGAGAATCAGGGCCGGATATGCAGATGAACGCTGTAGTGCACAGCGCGACAGAACAGCAAGTTCGCATGGATGAAGAGGGTGCCGATATGCAGAAACAGCGCGACGACAGAAGAATGAAGAGCGTGTTCGAGCGTTATCTAACGGCCTGGGTCGGACTGTGCATTCTCGGCGGCATTGCGCTGGGGAGAGTGGCGCCCGGCGTGGCCGGCGCTCTCGACAACATGGCGCTTCGCGTGAACGGGGCGCCTGTCGTCTCCATTCCGATCGCTGTCTGTCTGTTCTTCATGATGTACCCCATCATGGTGAAGATTGACTTCGGGTCGGTTGTCAAAGCCGGCAAGAGCGGAAAACCGGTGCTGCTGACACTGTTCATCAATTGGGCAATCAAACCGTTTACCATGTACGGCATTGCCTATCTGTTCCTTGGTGTCGTGTTGCGGGAGTTCATCGGCGCGGATGCCACCGACCTCGTGAAGATGCCTTTCGGGCTGGACCTGCCGCCGGGGGCGACCCATGGCGCCGGCACCGTGGTCATGCACGAGGGCGTGAGGATGCTCGAGGTCCCGCTCTGGCGAAGCTACTTTGCCGGCGCCATACTTCTGGGGATCGCGCCCTGCACCGCAATGGTCCTCGTGTGGGGATACCTGGCAAGGGGGAACGACGGGCTCACGCTGGTGATGGTGGCGCTCAATTCCCTTACCATGCTCCTGCTGTATGGTATCCTGGGCGGGTTCCTTCTCGGCGTCGGCAGGCTTCCGGTCCCCTGGCAGGCGCTTCTTTTGTCAATTTCCGTATATGTCGCACTGCCGCTCGTAGCCGGCTACTTCTCGCGGAAATGGATCCTCCTGGCACGAGGAGAGAAATGGTTCAGGGAGAAGTTCCTGCACGCGCTCACGCCCGTCACGATAGTCGCCCTGCTGATCACGCTGGTGCTGCTGTTCAGCTTCAAAGGAGACGTCATAACCAAGAACCCGCTGACCATTCTATGGATCGCGATTCCGCTCTTCATTCAGACTGTCCTTATCTTCGCCCTGGGATACGGCCTCGCACGAGCGCTGAAACTTTCCTACGAGGATGCCGCGCCGGCCGCGATGATTGGCGCATCAAACCACTTCGAAGTCGCCATTGCTACATCGGTGATGCTCTTCGGCCTCTCCTCGGGAGCTTCGTTGACGACGGTTATCGGGGTGCTTATTGAGGTCCCTGTCATGCTCATGCTCGTCGGGATATGTAAAAGGACGCAAGCCTGGTTTCCCGGGTAGAGACACTGGGATTCACGTACATCCTCTTCTACAGTACTCATACAATATGCCAGGTATGAGCTGTACTCATGTTCGTGGAACCACTCTTGACAAATGGAGCTTTCCAGCTCTTGTGATTGGCGCACGCTTCCAGGCCTGAAAAGATGACGTGTGAAGGCCGTGTTATGGAAGAAAGAGACTATTGCAGTATATGAAG
>WJMI01000262.1 GCA_014728015.1 Chitinivibrionales bacterium
CAAGGAGAAGAAGGAAGAAGAGAAGAAGAAAGAGGATGAATTCAAGTCCGAAAAGAAGAAAATGAAGAAGAAGGAGCGGGGGAAGGGCGGCCGCACCGGCGGTGGGGGCGATCCCCGCGCCCGGGTCACCCAGAAAGGCGTGCTCGGTATCATCTCCGGCCGCATCAAGGGAAAGACGGTCGCGTCCGCCGATATTTTCGGCAAGGGCGGCTATGCCAGCGGTATTGATGCTATTCTGTCGGGCATGGGCGGGCTCAAGTCCGGCGGGAGCGGCGGTGTGGGCCGCAAGGGTGCGGCCGGTATCGGGTATGGCGCCGGCTACGGAAGCGGGTTCGGCGGCGGCTCCGGCGGTGTCGACGACCTCATCGGAAGCCTTATGGGCGGTGACGGCGGCAGCGCGCTCAACCTTAAGAAGCGCGGGACGCTGAAGGTTTCAGCTCCGCAGTTTGTCAAGGGCGGGGCCCTGACCGGCGGACGGAGCAAGGCGAGCATCATGCGGGTCGTAATGCAGAACCTGGCCGCGCTCCGCTATGCCTATAATAAGCGCCTTCGCGAGAAGCCGGGGCTCAAGGGCAAGGTCACGGTGAAATTCGCTATCGACGAGTTCGGCAAGGTCATATTCTGTGAAGTTGTCGCATCGACAATGGGAGATGCGGTATTCGAGCAGGTCGTGGTCAGCAAGATCAGGCGCTGGGTCTTCGAGAAAATAGACAAACCGGGGGACGTTACCGAAGTTGTCTATCCTTTTGTGTTTTCCCAGTAGCTGCGATAACCTATATTACGTGTGAGCCGATTTTCGAACAACAGACCCAAGAGCTTCTTTCAACGGAGGAGAGCTATGCGAGTTGCACGGTTTCTGGGCGTAGTGGCCCTGGCGGGGTTCCTGTGTGCTAGCTTCGCCACTGACTCCCGTGTGCTGACCATGGGAAGACACGACAATTTTTTCATGGATGACATCAGCATCTACGACAATCCCGCGAACCTCAACGTGTATCCCAACATGCTATTGGGCGATCTGGGCAGGTACACGCTCGACCCCGACCTCGATGACACGACGAGGTTTGCCGGTCTGGCACGGTACAACCGCGATCCGCAGAAGCCGTATTTCGGAGGGATCCTCTCCTATTCGCTCAACCAGTCCGCCGAGGCAGGCGACCAGTATCCTATGCTGTCCATCGGCGCTGTGCTGAACCGTCACGACGACATGCTCGACTACATGATTCCCAACAGCGGATCCTACGCGGGTACCCTGCCCGAGCAGCTCGGAGATTCTCTGGAGCTTACCATGCGGGATCCCCTGGGCAAGATAGACCTTCTCGTGGGCTATGCCCTCAAGAACGGCGGCATGATAGGTGTCGGCGGATACATGGCATTCCAGAAGGAAACCGAGAACGACAAAGACATATACGAATCGTCGCTCTACAAGGTCAATCTCGGCATGAACTGGCCGCTCACCAAAACCATGGACCTCGAGGTCTCGGCCGGCGGCGGCTACATGACCGGCATCGGCACTATCACTCAGTACGACACCGTGGGCGACCTGCCGGACACGCTGATCCTGCCGGCTTCCACCACCCAGGAAATCGTGGCTGACGGCGACATGTCGTATCGGGCGGATGTGCGGTTGTTCTCCGCCATGACCGTGCTCAACGGCGATTTCGTTCCTCATGTCGGATTCGAGTTGCGCAACCTGGCCGAAGACACCAAACAGGTGGTGGATGTAAACGGCGGGCTCGGGCTTAATCTCAACATCGACCGCGGATTTTTCTGGGCCGGTGTCGAAGGCCTGTACGAGTCGGTTGATTCCACCGAAAACACCACGCTGGAGCGCCTTGGCGGCCGCATCAGCTTCGGGATCGA
Organism: Chitinivibrionales bacterium; assembly: GCA_014728015.1. GTDB lineage: Bacteria > Fibrobacterota > Chitinivibrionia > Chitinivibrionales > WJMI01 > WJMI01. Next base: position 1,861 of record WJMI01000262.1, read on the forward strand.
ACGCAATGTGGTGTGGGACTGGCTCGTGTGGCGCACCGGCGGCATGAAGACTATCATGTACCAGAAAACCGGCGAGAAGTCCGGGATGTGGATACAGAACCCCGAATCCGATGCATCCAACGAAGACGTCCTGGGTTTCGGTATAGGGCTCAATATCGAGAACAGGCTGAAGGTTGACGGTATTGTCGCCGAAGATATCTTCTACACGTTCTCCAATCTGTTCTCGGGCAATCATCATCATCTGATGACCCGCATCTCAGTTACCTATAGCTTCTGAGGAGTGCTCCGAACAGATAGTTCTCCAGTCAAGAGAGACAGTACAGTGGAGCGGATGGTATTTTAGATACCATCCGCTTTTTCTATTATGCAGCTACGTTCGCCCCGCTCGGCTCCCTCGTTCAGAGTCCTCTCGACCATCCTCGTATTCGTCTTTGCGGGGGCCATTGTCGGCGAGACGGTGTCGCTGTCCATGGTGGTCAGTATTGCCGGATCCGGCATTCTGAGCCGGCTATACCTGCTCAACGGCCTGCTGCTGTTCCTCCTGCCCCCGCTTTTTTTCAGCAATATCGACCGGGTCAACCGGGGGAAACTGCTGTCGTTTCTCCTTGTATTCACGGTAGCGCTCTTGATCGTGATCTTTGCCGTCTTGAAGCTGGGCGGCAATCTGGGGACCGAGGTTGTTACCGGCCTGCTCTGGGTGATGTACCCGCTTTCCTATCTCTCCAAGACAGTCCTGTTTCTCACGTTCTGGACGCTTGCCAATGA
>WJMI01000263.1 GCA_014728015.1 Chitinivibrionales bacterium
CTGCCCGTCATTGAGCCCTATTGCCAGCAGTTTCTGGTTGCCGCCGGTGCCGACATAGATTTTGGTTTCGGTGATTGCCGCGCCGATAACCGGGCCGAGTGATGTCCGGGTCCATTCCGGCGTTGCTTCTTCACCAACCACCGGGCCGACCGGCGGGCTCTCCTTGGTTGCTCCGGGGGATGAGCCGGTTGCCGCGACAGGCGTAACTTCGAAAGTTATATACAGACCTTTTTCATCATCGGTGAGCGTATAGGTTGATGCTGTTGAGGCGTAAGCGATTCTATGGCGGGCAGGGCGGCGGTATTCAGATTGCTGCCGTTTTCACGTGAGGAAACCGCCAAAGCCGGGTTCTTCCAAGGTGGGTATCCGGAAGCTGTCGCGAAACCGTCAACAGCACAGACATGGTTTCGGTCGTACGTTCAGACATATCTGGAGCGGGATGTCCGTGCGTTGTGTGATGTCCGCGATTTGTCGACGTATCGAAGGTTCATGGCGCTTCTGGCCACCAGGACAGGGCGCATTATCAACCGCACGGAATTGGCATCTTCTCTCGGCGTCAGCGTTCCTACCATTTCCTCGTGGCTCTCTGTCCTTGAGATAACGGGACATATCCTCCTCGTGCCGCCTTTTTTCGAAAATTTCGGGAAGCGGCTTGTCAAGTCGTCCAAGGTATACTTTCTCGACTCCGGGCTTGCCTGTCACCTCGTCGGGATAGAATCGGAACAAGCGCTGAACCGCTCACCGTTTCTGTGGCCGATTTTCGAAGGATTTGTTGCTTCCGAGATAGTGAAGATGCAGATCAATTCGAACAGATCCCAACAGATATTCTTTTTCCGGGATCGTCTGGGGCTCGAAGTGGACTTCCTTGTTCCGCTTGGGGAGCGACGGCTTGCGCTTCTGGAGGCGAAAGCCACACGCACGCCGGGCACAGACGACGCGGAGCCAGTGCGCAGGCTTGCGGCATCAATCAGGAAGCATGAACTCGTAAAGTGCGTTGTCCATCGAAAGGCCCGTGGTGGCGGGGCGGTCCGCAATCTCGGCGATGATGTTCGGGCGGTCACGGTTGACGGGCTTCGTGCTCGCTTGTACGGACACAGGTGAGCGTTGGTCTGGACGGCCTCCCTGCACGACACCTATATTTCTTTTAAGCACAGCGACTTAGAAGCCGGATCGCAAAAGGCGGCGCTCGCGGGCATCAGTTCTTGACTTCTCTGTGCATTTTTCGTACAATAGATAGATACAGTTTGTATGCAGAACAAACTGATACCCCGTCCTGAAACGGTGCTTGTTTTCTCCAAGCAGAGAGTGCATGAAGCGTCCTGAGAACGGTACAACCCGCTGTGAAAAGCCAAAGTACTCGCCGCCGGCCGTAGAGTCGGAGACGATCTTCGAGCGTCGCGCCCTGGCCTGCGGCAAGTGCCGCTCCGGCCCCCACCTGCAGCACGCCTGCATGAGGCTGCCGTCGGTATCCTGAAGAGAGCTGTGCATGTCGGCTGGATCGTTATCCTGCGCGGGAAAGCCGGGCCTACCAGGCAATGCCTTGATCCGGGTGTTATGGCTGGTCGCGTTTGGTTCCGCAATTGCATTTGCCGGAACAGACACGCTGGATGCCGTTTCCGGTGAGGGCGCGGCAAATGATTTTTCGGCGACCGGCGCCTCGGTAGGGGATGACTGCGCTGCAATAGGCGGGACAGCAACAAGCGCGACCCAGAACAACAACCTCTCCGTCCCCATCGCGAATTCCGCAAAGACCGATCCGGTCATATCGAAGATAAAGGTCCGTGCATATGCGTACAGCAACGGCAATGGGCAATTTGAAACATCGGTGTTCAGCGGCACCGACCGCGACGGAGCTACTAAGCACAATCTTACCGGCTCCTATTCCTACTACGATGACACGTGGGTCAATAACCCGTTCACGACATCGGCATGGACCTGGGATGATATCAACGCGTTGGAGGCCGGCGGGCGAACCGATAAAACCACCGGTAATCCAAATATTTATGTAGACCAAGTGGAGGTGGTGGTTTTCTATACGGCCGAGCCGGTGATCACCGGCCGGTCCGCCGCGGCGAACCTTGATAGTGATATCAGCCAGCGTACCGACGGCAGCGGGATTCTGGACTTGTACTACGAGGTCTCAGATGCTGACGGCGGTACGGTTGATATCAGCATGGAGTACTGGAACGGGAGCACCTGGTCGTCGCCCGCCTGGGCCAACCTGGCTGGTGATACGGGCGCGGTGAGCGCAACCAGTTCCTCAACCGACCGTCAGATTATCTGGGATGCCGATGGGGATCTTGGGGCGGTTGAAGTAACCGGCTACAATCTACAGATAATTGCGGACGACGGCACCAACCAGGACACAGTCAAGCGTTCGGCAAACGATCAGGCGATCGACACACGCGCGCCCACCGGCTACGGCTGTCTGACGCCGACTCACGGGACCGACTGGCCGGGCCCGCGGCCGACACTTCGTTCCTCGCTGGGGTCCGACCAGAACACTATCTCCTACCGGTTTGAAATTGACACTTCCGGCAACGCCTTTTCTGGCGGTCATTATCAGGGAAGCGGGTGGCAGTCGGCAGCCAATACCTGGACGCCGGATGCCGATCTCAATGTAGGCGACTACTACTGGTGGCGGGTCGATGCGAAGGACCTGTTCGGCAACGAGGGCGGTTTTGCCAACGACACGTTCGATTTCCAGGTGTCGCCCTGGCGGCCGAACCTGGTTATCGACAGCGCGAAACAAACGTCTACCGACGGGACGGGAATGGTTACGCTGTATTATGACTTGACCGATCCCACAACCGACATCTGCACATTGGCGGTTCAGTATTCCTTTGACAACAGCACCTGGAAGATGGCGCATATCGGAAATGTGTCTACCGGCGACACGAATAACGCCGGGGTCGATGATTCCACTACACGCGGGCAGATCCATAACCTGGCGACCGACATCGCCGACGAGACGTTTGCCTGGGATTCAAAAAGCGCGAATAACCAGGGCGGTGCATTCACCGGCGAGGATGCCACCGTGTGGCTGAAAGGTATTCCCCGCGATGAAAATGAGTATGACGGCGAGCTTGTCGTTTCCTTGTCATTCGAGCTTGACAATCGTGCCCCGCAGAGTGTCGTCCAGCACTATCCGGCAGATGCGGCTTCGGGATTGCCCGTAACCGCCATTCTGCGATGCACGCAGGGCACCGACCAGAATGACAGGGAATACTACTTTGAAATCGCCGATAATGCGGGCTTCACTGGAAGTGAAAACAGCGGCTGGCAGGGCGACACAACGTGGGATCCCTCCATCGTGGGAGGGACCACGTACTACTGGCGGGTGCGCGCGCGCGATAACCCGTGTGGCAACACCGGCTCGTTTGGCGCAGCATACTCCTTCGGCACGCTCAGCGGATGGAGCTACGGGCCGGTCGGCGGATGCACCGCGCCGGCCGTGAATATCGACTCGGCGCGCGTTTACGTGGGTTCCGATGACGGCTACGTGTATGCAATCAATACTGTTGACGGCACACCTGACTGGTCCTACCAGGCCAAGACCAGCGCGGTGGATATCGGCAACGTCACCGTGGTCTATCTGAGCAACCGCCCGGCAATCTATTTCACCGACGCCGATGCCAAGCTGCACGCGATATGGGACAACGGCTCGGGGGCAACTGCCAAGTTTTCGTCGGTTGACCTCGGCAATCAGACCATGTCTGATCCCATGCCCGACCCGTATGGCGACTCGGTATATATCATGTACCAAAACCGCGGCTACAAGCGCTCTGGTGTGAACGGCGGCGCAATCTGGGAGACCGGGAACATCGCACCAGATCTCGCCCGCGCGCCCATTGTAGACAACGCCAGTGTCTATTTCCCGCGCGGCGGCGGTATACAACGTTTTCTGCTTGACGGCACCAGCCACTCGACCGCCAGCTACGGAAGCGAAGGCCACATCGGCATTTGGAGCGGAACGCTTTACATTCCCAACGGCAATTATGTCTATGCGGTAGATGCGGGGATGGTCAGCAGCGGGAAGACCGGCTACACCGCGGCGAACCTCGGCGGCGCGACCACGGGCATTATCATGGCCGACGGCGGCGTGTTCTACACATCCGCCGGCGCTGTTGTCAAGCAAGTGAACGCGGCGACCGGCTCAGAGACAGACACGTACACGCTTCCCGGCGGAGCATCGACGGCCTACATGCCCGTGGTGAGCGAGGACGGAACACGGGTCTTTCTGGGCAGCGACCTGAACAAGGCCTATGCCCTGGACAGCAACCTCGACCCGGTAAGCGGATGGCCAAAAGACATCGGCGTCGGCGAGTACATTCCCAATCAGCCTGCGGTTGACGGCGATAAGCAGGTCGTGATATTCACTTCGGATGACGGCGGAGGAACCGGAAACGTATACGGGTATGCATACTAGAACGTGCTTCACGCTTGTGCTCGCTCTTGCTATGATCGCACAGGCGCACACCTTTCGGGAAGACAATGCCCGTACGGGCATGAGCGAGGGATCGATTCGACTGCCGCTCGTGCGAGAGCATTCAGCGCAGATCGGCGCGCCATTCCTTTCGTCTCCCATACTGGTCGGCGACACGGTGTATATCGGCGCGCGCGACAGTTGCGTATACGCATTCCATGACGGGATACCGCTCTGGAGACGCCGTACCGGCGGATGGGTGGATGCGTCACCGACCTATTCCGGCGGTCGCCTGTATATCGCCTCTCGCGACGGCTGGGTGCGGATGCTGAGCCCGGCCACCGGAGATTCTCTTGGAGCGTTTCTGAACGCCAACACGCAATGCTCGACACCCCTCGTGCACGACAGCCTGCTGGTCTTCGGCCGGGGCGGCACGAACCGCGAAATCAAGGCATTCAACACCAACACCGGCAGGTACCTATGGCACGCGATGAATAGCCAGCCTGTGTATTCATCGCCGGCTCAGGCGGATTCGGTCGTGTGCTACGCTGACAACAGCGGCATGCTGAAAGCGGTGCACTACCTGACCGGGAGCGAACTGTGGGCCTGTCAGACAGGAGGGGGTACGTATCTGTCAACTCCTGCGATCTCCGAAGGGCGCGTGTACTTCTCTCCCGGTGACTACGATCCGTCGGTGTACTGTTTCGCCCTCGCCGGCGGCTTCGAGCTGTGGCGGGCTGTTTCGTCGAGTGAAGCGCTGGCCAAACCACTTGAACGCGACGTCATAACACGCTTTCTTTCGGTGAGCGGCCCGGGGAAGGAACGCATGCTCAAGAGGCATCGCGCCCACAACCGCCTTACGGCGGGACAGGTGCGCGCCCTGCGGGCGCTGGCCTCCGGAAACGTCACGGCCGAGGCTTTTCCTGCGGTGGGCGGCGTCGCAACCTCGTCGGTTGCAGTCGACGACGAACGCGCGTATGTCATCCGCATGGAATACGGTCCGAACATCCACCGCTTCGCGCTGACCGCATTCGATAAATATACGGGCGAACAACAGTGGACCTTCGCCGAGGCCAGGCAATGTCAGCTCCTGGGGTTCTGCTCGAGCCCGATCGTTGTCGACAGCCTGGTGTTCTTCGGGTGGGGCGAGGGAAAAGTCTACGCCGTGCATGCCGAAACAGGGGAGAAGCTCTGGGAAGACAGCCTGGGCGGCGACATCCTGTCTTCACCCGCCGCGGGCAACGGGAAAGTCTACGTGGCCACCACCGCCGGTCAACTGGTCACCTACACTCAGGGACCATCCGACAGCAGTTTTACCAGCGGCACGTTCTGCTATCCGAACCCGGCACGCGGCGGGCAATCATCTATACGGGTGAGCCTGCTTACGCCCGGAACGGTCGCCATGACTATCTCCACCATGGCAGACAAGCCGGTCCTCCGCTACAGGAAGCATCTCGGTGCGGGCCGCCACCCGCACTTCTACGACTGGGACCTAGACGGCGTTGCCAATGGAGTGTACCTGGCACGGATAACGGTGACATACGACGACGGCGGTGAGGACAAGAAGACGGTGAAGATTGCGGTTTTGAAATAGGCATGGAGTATTGGAGTGGAGGAGTAATGGAGGGGCGGAGGAACAAGAGCAGGGATACCGAAAGCTGCGTGAGTGGCAGGATGCAATCGAGCTCTATCGGTTGACAAGCCAGGTTTTTCCCGATTGCCATATGCTCTTTCAAAGGTGACCCGGCAGGCCATAGGTTCCGTGGATTCGGTACATCGCAATATCGCGGAGGGCTACTGCAGAAGATCGATCAATGAATATCTCACTTATCTCAAGATATGAAGCAAGCAGAACTCTCTCAACCAAGCACGCCGGTCAGTAGGCACTATTGCCATCGTGCCGAAATCCATCACACCACCACTCCGCCACTCCATCCGTCCGGCTGCGTTGTGGCGCTGGCGCTCTTTCTTGCGGCATCACCTCTCCGCGCCTTCTACGACGAGTTCTCGTCATCGGGATATGCCTACGGGGGAGCGGCGTACCTTGACCGGGCGGGGCATGCCCAAAGCGCGGGGCTTTCCCGTGCGGTGACCGCGTGGCGCGGC
>WJMI01000264.1 GCA_014728015.1 Chitinivibrionales bacterium
GAACGCCTTCTCAGGGTCGCCGCGTTCGCCAATCCCGGCCAGAACCTGACGTTCACCATAACCGGCAAGATGGGCGGGTTGAAATTTTCCAAGACTGTCAAGGGGACCGCGGGCGGCTCGTACGGAACGCCGGATGAGAACGTGCAATGGGCATTCCGCAAGTCAGAGCAGCTCGGCAACGAATACTGGGCGGACAGCGCCGATGCGATCAAGCAGATCGGTCTCGATTATCACATTGTAACGCGCCAGACCGCGCTGATCGCGCTCGAGCCGGGCATGGAGCTGTGGGAAGACACTCTTTCACCGGATGATAACGCATCGAATGATCGCGCCGCCGGGGCGGAAAGCGATGCGCTTGCCGCAAGCTATACCGACAGCGCCGGGCAAGGCGGGTACAGCCTCGAAGACATCTCGCTCGAGGAGCTTATCGAGGGCGAGCTTCCGGCAAAGCACGATCCTGCCCGCAAAACGCGGACGTCGCTGTCGGCGCGCGTGAAAAACGGGAATGTCGCGCTGTATTTCCCGGAGAGTTATCAGGGCAAAGCGCTCACCTTGAAGCTGTACGATCTCAAGGGGCGGCTGGTTGCATCCCGCGAGCTTGGCGCGCACGAGACGGTTGTATCAAGCTTCGTGTGGAACCTGAAATCTGAACGTTACTCGCTTGGCAGCGCCTATTATGTACTGAAAGTAGCTGGTCCTGTCGAGCACAAGCGGTTCAAGATACCTCTCTTCCGGTAATGCGGGGGAAGAAGGGGAATTCCCTGAAACAGGTCTGCGCCTCTTTGCGAGGCGCAGACCCTTCCATGAAAACACAGAAAGCTAACCATAAGCTTGGGGGCTGAAATGAAAGGGTTCGCAAAGACGTTGGCCATGATTGGATGTCCGGTACTAGTTCTAGCATACGCGGCATTGGCGGCTCAGCCGATGTGCTTTCCGCCGCCGACTCTCGAGCTGGACACGCTTGCCGACGGCATCGTTGAAGTGAGCGAATACGATGCGCTTGACAGTCTAGTGTCGGTGGATACGGTCACGCGGCAGGAACTGCTTGACGAAATGGTCGCGTTGTACGAGGACAACGAGTACTGCTATCTGGGCACCATCGACACGGTCATCACCGACGGGAATATTCTGATCATGCCGATGAGCGCATCGGGTGAGGAAAAGATCGAGCCAATCGAGCCGATACCGGGTGATTACCGTATTGACAGCGTGCATGTAGTGGTGAAGCATGTATTCAAGGGCGAGGTGAGCGAGAGCGAATTCTGGTTTCTCGATTCAGTGCTGAACGCGATCGCGCTGGATGCGACGCAGGTGTCATACGGATTCAGCCGCTACTCTCTGCTCCAGGGGGCATCATTTGTATTGTTTGGTGACAATGCATACGATCTGCGGGCATCCACAGTGCTGCCGCCGCGGCCCTGCCAGCCTGACCCCCAGGGGTATATGGTGAGCGACGAAAACATGATTTCCAAGGAGCCCAATGCGTCGGTGGGCGACGGCGGCTATCCCGGCATTGAGCTGACACTCGATGATTTTACGGATGCGCTCTTGCTCCCGACCAAGGCCCGGCTCTGTCGGGAAAAGTGCCCGGCTGGAACGGATGCGCACGGCAATGCTGTTCGCGTGGACCTGGTGCGCGGCGTGGTCGGGCTCGACGCGGCGGCTGCGGCGTACAACGGGTTGTCGCTTTACGATGCGCGTGGCGCGCTGGTGCGCCGGGCTGGTGCGGCACAAACTGCACAGATTCGTCTTGACGGGCTGCCGGCGGGCCGGTACATCGCCCGGGCCGAGGCCGGTGATGTATCCGTCACGAAAATATTCACGGTTCGGCCGTAACGAACGGTATCACAGCGGGGCGCCTATGACGGCATCGATACAGTGCACGAATATCGACTGCAGCTTATACGCATCATGCAAAATCAAGCGCTGTGCGGAGCATTGCAGCCTTCACAATAGGTATGCTGCTAATAAGACGATACGGTTGCACCTTATTCGGACTCAGACTCAAAGCCGGCAGACGAGCGATGCATCGTATGAACGTGTGCACGTTGAATGCACGCAGCTTTGATGCCATGGAGGTCATTATGAAAAACCTTGCGAAATCTGTTCTTGTCATCATTATTCTTACTGCTTTTGCCGCGCGTGCGGCAACTGCCGTCTCGGTCCAGCCCTTGTACCCGCGGCTCGATGTGTCACCCTCAAACCCCGCGGTTGACGATACCGTCACCTTGTGGCTGGTGAAGGGACTGAACTCCGACGGCTGCGTGCCGAGCTATACTGCGTCATACACGATCGAAACGCTTCCGCTGGAAATCTACCCGCCGATGCGTGTGGTGCACCTTTCATATACCCAAGAATGGCCGCCGCCGGGAACGGTGTGCATACAGGTTGAGACCGAGTATGGCCCGAAATTCACGCTTCCCGATATCGACGTAGGGAGCTATACGGTCAAGGATGGCGACAGTGTTGTGGGAAGTTTCTACGTGGGGGATTCGAGCGTCCCGGTTGAGGAGTATACAATCGACGGCACCGTGTACGACGATCCCGCTCCTCTCAAAAGGGCGAGTCAGCCTATTGAAGGCGCGAAAGTGTATCTGCGCGAGGAACTGATGTGGATTATGGA
>WJMI01000265.1 GCA_014728015.1 Chitinivibrionales bacterium
ATGTCTATCTTCGCGGCATCGAGCCCGGCATCGGTTTCGATATTGAAAATCATGTCAAGGCCGGTTTCGGCGAACAATTCTTTCATATCGTCTGAGAGCGCCCGAAGGGAAAGGACCGTGCCCTTGGTCTTGAAATCCTTGGTCAGGGAAACGAGCGAGCCGATGCCCGAGCTGTCGACAAACGAGGTGGACCCGAAATCTATCGCGATATGCGTCGCGCCGCCCTCGTGCTCTTCACGGACCGCGGTAAGCATTTCTCTGACAGCTTTTCCCATCAGGCGATCGGGCAGACGGACCACCGAAACGTTGCCTTGCTTTACGATTTCCATTGCTCCTCCACTATCTGAGAAAGCGTCTCCTGAGTTCGTCAAGTGATATCCTCACGCAGGTCGGCCGGCCGTGCGGGCACACGAACGGGCTCTCGGCGGCGAACAGGCTGTTGAGCAGCGAATTCATCTCTTCCTGCTTGAGCTTCTGACCCGCCTTGACAGCCGCGCCGCACGCGAACGCGGCCGCATAGCGTTTCTGGGGCTCTGAGAGAAGCCCGGTATCCGTGCCTTCCATCAGGTAGCCGATCATCTCCCGCACCGCCTCCTCGATTCCCGACTCGCGCATGAACCCGGCGGCCGGTATCGCGGACACGGCAATACTCTGCCCGCCGAAATCCTGCACCTCAAAGCCGAGAGCATTAAAATACTCCCGTCCGGCCACGATAGCGGTTTTCTCCACCATCGACAGCTCGATAACAATCGGGAACAGAAGGCGCTGGGACTCGGCCCGCCCGTGTTTGAGATCCTCGAGCGCCTGCTCGTACAGCACGCGCTCGTGCGCTGCGTGCTGGTCGATAAGCAGTATCCCGTTCTTGATCGGGGCCAGAACAAACAGCCCGTGGATCTGGTAACAGGGTATCAGCTCCCACTGTTCATCCCGTAATTGTACCCTGCCGTCGAGGTTGAGTTCAAGCTCTTTTTCCCCGCCTGCCGCATCCTGCGAAAGCGAGAGGAATGTCAGGGATGTCTGGACTGCATCGTTTGGTCGTGACCGGCCGGGCGCGTATGAAGAAGCCGATTCCATAACTTTGCCGGCGCCGGCGGTTCCCGTCCGCGCCCCGAGCGGCGCATCCGCACCGGCACCCGTGGCGGGGCCGGCTGACGCGCGGGGTTCCATGCCGGACGCTTTGGGGATGCAGCTCTCGACCACGTGATACGCGAATCCGAACATCGCCCGTTCATCGTCGAATTTGACCCGTTGCTTGGTCGGATGCACGTTCACGTCGACACGGCGCGGGTCGGTTTCCAGAAAACAGAACCATGCGGGGCGGAGCTTGTCGGTGATGAACCGCGAGAACGCCTCCCGGATACCGAACGATACCGGGTCACTGTCTACGCGGCGGAGATTCACGTAGAGGTACTGATAGCGCGGCCGGGCCGATGCTGCGTGCGGGGGGGAAAGGTAGATCGTGGCGGCCATGCCATCACGTTCCCCCGCGCAGGAAAGAAGCTCCTTGGCGAATTCGGTACCTGCGACCTGGGCGATACGCTCGCGCGGCGAATCGACCGCCGGGGCCTCGAGGGCCTTCTTTCCTTCCATGGTAACCGAAAAATGCACGGAGGGAAACGGAATCACAAGCTGTTCGATAAACCTCAGAAGCGCTGTTCGTTCGGCACGTTCGCTTTTCATAAATTTCTTGCGGGCGGGGACATTGAAAAACAGGTCACGGCAAACCACCGTGGTACCGCGCGTATGCGGGGCGGGACTGATCGCCGACAGCGCTCCCCCATCTGATTTGATCGTGTGCCCCAGCCCGTCATCAGCGCCACTGCTCGTGATACCGAGCCTGCTCACCGCGCCGATGCTTGCCAGGGCCTCGCCGCGAAAACCAAGCGTGGCCACGCAGAACAGATCGTCGGCGTCCGTTATCTTGCTCGTGGCATGGCTGAGCATACACTTTTGAAGGTCTTCGGGAGGCATGCCCGTACCGTTATCGCTGACCCGCATGAGCCCGAACCCGGCATCTTCGACCGTAATCTCGATGCGGGTCGCGCCGGCATCCAGAGCGTTCTCGACAAGCTCTTTCACGACCGATGCCGGGCGCTCGACGACCTCTCCGGCAGCGATTTTCTCGGTAACCGTCTGGGGCAAGACGTTGATGCGGCTGTTGTGGGCTGGCATCGGACGGTTGTTCGAGCAGAAACGGACAACGAAGAAGGAATGGAGAACCTTGAGCTGTTTTTCGGCATATTCGGCCGCACACGGCTCCGAATCGTCATCGCCTTCGCCATACGGCCCGTTGACATCACAGAAATGCGGAAGGGGGGACTCGAACCCCCACACCCTTGCGGGCACTAGGTCCTGAACCTAGCGCGTCTACCAATTCCACCACTTCCGCAGCAGTTCAGTGGCACATAAAATATATCGGGGGCTTGGCGCGCGAAACAGGAGTCGCCGTCCGCATCCGGGTTGAGTGAGCGCTTCACGCCCCCTCCGGGAGTCTCCTGACCGCGCCGAGATCCGCCGACGATGCCATTATCGAGTACGCACGAAGTGCTTCGGAGACAGTACGGTCGCGGCCGACCGGCTTGAACGCATCGGCGCCCTTTGCCGTTTCCTGTTCGCGACGTTTCCGGAGTTCTTCGTCGGAAAGCGCCACGCGAATGCTCCGTCCGGGGATATCAATCTCAACAGTATCGCCATCCCGCACCAGCCCGACATTCCCGCCCGCGGCCGCTTCAGGCGAAACATGCCCGATAGACAGCCCCGCGCTTCCCCCGGAGAAACGTCCGTCGGTGACAAGCCCGCATTGTTCGTGAAGGCGCGCGGAAGCCAGGTAGGATGTCGGGTAGAGCATCTCCTGCATGCCCGGGCCGCCCTTGGGGCCTTCGTAGAGAACGAAAACAACATCGCCGGGCTTGACTTTGCCCCCAAGAATGCCGTCGCACGCGGCATCCTGCGAGAAAAACACTTTTGCCGTTCCCGTGAACGTGCGCATCGAATCGACCACTCCGGCGCTTTTTACAATGCAGCCTTTCTCGGCAATATTGCCGAACAGAACCGCCAGACCGCCTTCCGCACTGTACGCGTGAGCGATATCTCGGATACACCCCTGCATCCGATCCGTGTCGAGCGTATCATATGTTGCATCCTGCGATGCGAGGACAAGGTTTCTTCCCTTTGCACCCGGCGCGCTTTTGCAGTTCTTGAGAGCCTGAGGCGAAACCGTTTCACGCGTGATATCAAACGCATCAAGGGCCTGGGCAAGGGTCAAGCCGTCGGCGCGTTTTACTGATGTGTCCAGGAGTCCGGCCCGGTCGAGCTCGCCCATGATCGACAGAATCCCGCCCGCCCGGTTGACATCTTCAACATGGTAAGACGAGCTTGGCGCCACCTTGCACAGATTGGGCACCTTGCGCGACAACTGGTCGATATCGTGCATGGTGAAATCCACGGCGCCCGAATTCGCGATTGCAAGAAGGTGCAATACCGTGTTGGTCGAGCCACCCATGGCAATATCCAGGCTCATCGCGTTGAGCACAGACTCCCGGCATGCGATACTTCGGGGCAATACGCTCTCGTCATCGTGATAGTAGTATGCATCGGCCATCGCAACAATCCGCTTCGCCGCGGCCTCGTACAGATTCATGCGATTGGCGTGGGTTGCCACAATGGTGCCGTTGCCCGGAAGGGCCAGGCCCAGGGCCTCGCACAGGCAATTCATCGAATTTGCGGTAAACATGCCGGAGCATGAGCCGCACGACGGACACGCGGCGCATTCGATGGCGGCCACGCGATCGTCTGAAACGTTTGCGTCGCCCGCCGCGATAATTGCGGTTATCAAATCGACGCTTTCTTCACCGACCTTGCCGGCTTCCATGGGTCCGCCGGTAACGAATATCGATGGGATATTCATTCGCATCGCCGCCATCATCATGCCCGGCGTGATCTTGTCGCAGTTCGAAATGCACACCATGGCATCGACTTTGTGCGCATTGCACATGTATTCGACACTGTCGGCGATCAGCTCGCGCGAGGGAAGTGAATACAGCATGCCGTCGTGGCCCATGGCGATACCGTCATCGATAGCGATGGTATTGAATTCGGCAGCAAAACAGCCCTGTGCTTCGATGATTGTCTTGATCTTCTGGCCGATATCGTGCAGGTGCACGTGACCGGGCACAAACTGGGTGAATGAGTTGACTACCGCGACGATCGGCTTGCCGAACTGCTCTTCGCGCATGCCGTTCGCCCGCCAGAGGCTTCGGGCCCCGGCCATGCGCCGGCCGGTGGTATTGACTGCACTGCGAAGTGGTTTTGGCATGGGTGTGTACTCCTTGTAACAGATTGGGGGCGGTGGCAGAACTGCGCCCGTACTTCGGTTCGTCTGTTGTTTCTCCGCTCTGTAGAGGGGGAAGGGCGGGGCATATGAATGGTCAAAATACTAAAAACAGTCCCGCCCCAATTTCCCACCAGCCTACCCCCCTGCCCCAGACTCCCTTAAATCGGGATGCTCCTCCAGGAAGTTATATAGTGTGGCCCGCCCGACACCAAGCATCCTGGCGGCCTTTGCCTTGTTTCCCGCGGTCTTGTGAAGGGCAAACTCGACATTCTCGCGTGACAGTTTGGGCTTGCGCCCGGCCTTGCCCGGCTCAGCCGTTGGCGGCGATGACGCCCTGACAGGAAACATGCCCCCGGTCAGCTCCGGAGGAAGGTGCTCCGGGAGTACCGTGTCTCTATGGCACTTGACCATGGAAAACTGGATTGCATTTTGAAGCTGCCTGACATTGCCGGGCCATGAATAGGACAGCATCACCGAAAGCGCATCATCGGACAGCGAAATGCCGGCCCGGCCCAGCCGTTGAGCAGTCTCGGCAAGGAAATGCCTGGCAAGAAGCTCGATATCGTTTCTGCGCTCCCGAAGGGGCGGCATCTCGATAGGCACTACCGCGAGACGGTAGTACAGATCTTCGCGGAATTCGCCGCTTTTAACCCGTTCTTTCAGGTCCTTGTTGGTCGCGCTTATCACCCGGAGATCTACGGTGCGGGTAACTTCGCTGCCAACCGGCTCGAACGTTCCCTCCTGGAGCACCCGAAGCAGTTTGACCTGCATGGCTGGAGACAACTCGGCTATTTCGTCAAGGAACACGGTTCCGCCGTGCGCCAGCTCGAAACGCCCCTTCTTGTCACGTATCGCGCCGGTAAACGCTCCCCGCACATGCCCGAACAGCTCGCTCTCCAAGGTGCCTTCCGGAAGCGCGCCGCAGTTAATCGGCACGAAAAGCTTGTCTTTTCGCGTGCTTTCATTGTGAATCGCGCGCGCCACCAGCTCCTTGCCGGTGCCGCTTTCCCCGGAAATCACCACCGGGAAATCACTCTGCGCCAGATCCATGATAAGGTCGTAGATCTGATGCATCTTGTGGTCCTGCCCGATAATTCCCGAGAACTGGTACGTCTGTTGCATGTCACGCTCGAGCCGGCGAAGCTCGGTCTGGTCGTTGAAGACGGCAAGCACGCCAATCGGCACGCCGGTTTCGTTCCGCAGCGGCACGACCGACATCTCAAGATCCTTGCGCTGACCATCTTTGGCGAGAAATGAAGTTGCATACCGGCGCCGGCTGACCGCATGGGGATCGCATCCCTGGCAGAAAGCGCACTCTCCTCCGCACAGGTTGGGCGTAAAGACCTCGTGACAATCCCTGCCGAGCACTTCCTGCTGGGAAAACCCGGTGATGCTTTCCGCTTTGGGAGAGAAATACACCAGGCGCCGGTTGAGATCGTGAACGACCACGCCTGAGGGCAAGCTGCGGAGCAGGTTCTCGAAATTGCGCTTCAGGGAAACAAACGATTTAAGAAAACCGTCGGTACCCAGAGTGTTTACCCGTTCACGAATAGCGTCAAGCATTGCCGAAGGATCATCCTGATCGAGCTTCCAGTGCACGACCGCGGGAACCCCTGGAAGCATCGGGCATTGCTCCCCGGCGCGCTCATCAATCGCGATGACCAGATCGAAGCGGACATCAAGGAGATCCGCGATTGCCTTGGCGCGCATGGTGGGGGCGGTGAGCCCCGCGGCGGACAAGGCCTCAAGGGCCCGGGGGTCTACCTTCGACGGCGCAATGCCCGCGCTTGTTACCTCCACCACGCTATCCAGACACCGGCGCGCGACAGCTTCGGCCATCTGGCTGGCCAGGGCATTGTCACCGTCAAGAAACAGGATGCGGGATACCCCGCCGGTGTCGCCCATGCTTTGCATCATTGTACCCGGTCGCCCAAATGTGTCATTAATTCGTTGCGGACCCGGGGGACGAGGCGGGGTCCGACCGAAAGCGATCTGATGCCGGCATCCCACAGCCGCGCGGGGATCTGCTCGCGGCCCGCCATTTCACCGCAGATAGAAAGCGGTTTTCCGGCATCGCGTGCCGCCCTGCTCAGGTTGCGTAGCACCTCCCACAAGGCGGGATGATCGGGATTGTAGTCCTGCGAGACCATTTCGTTGTTGCGATCGACCGCGAAAAGATACTGTATCAGATCGTTCGAGCCAATGCTCCCGAAATCGACATGTTTGAGAATCGTATCGGCCTGGACACAGGCGCTCGGTACTTCGAACATGGCGCCGAGCTTGATATTGTCCGATGTCCCTCCTTCCGCCACGATAATCTCCCGCACGCCGTCTTTAAGTTTCTTCAGCTGCGTGCTGTCAATCACCATGGGAAACAGTATGCGCACCGGATACTTTTTACTCAAACGCACCAGCGCCCGGACCTGCGTCGAAAACACATCACGGCTCCCCAGTAGAAACCGCGCGCCGCGCCAACCCAAAGACGGATTCTCTTCCTGCTCCATGCGCAAGAAGGGAAGCTGCTTGTCGCCGCCGACATCGATAAGCCTGAATGTCACCGGTTTGCCGTCCATGATCCGCATGACCGTGGCATACTGCTCGAACTGCTCGTGCTCGCTGAGGAGCCTGTTGGCGCGCATGAACTGTATTTCGGTGCGAAACAGCCCGATCCCGTCAGCATGCACGGTCGCCGCATGACGGACATCCTCGAGGATACTCGCGTTGGCAAGCACCTCGCTTCCGGGAGGAGACTGCAGAAGACAAACGTCATCAGACTCAACCTCATCCGGCGGCGTCAGCTCGGCGATAGTGTCTTCGGTGGGATTGACAAATACCCGCCCGTCGTCACCGTCCACCAGGACCGGGGTCCCGCACTGCACCGCGTCCATGACCCCGCGCACGCCGCTTACGGCCGGGACACCCACCGAGCGCGCGATGAGCGCTGCGTGCGACGAGAATCCTCCGTGCTCGGTGACAATGCCCAGCACCGACTCGAGGTTCATGCGCACCATCATATCGGCGGTCAATTCCTGGGCGACAATCACGCGGTTCTTGCCCCGCGTGCAGTGCGCCTGTCCCTGGCACTTGAATCCGGGGCGGGTGTTGCTCAGGTTGTCCAGAAGGCGGCGGCGGATCTCGCCGAGATCGGTGGAGCGCTCCCGAAGGTACTCATCGTCGAGCAACGCAAATTTCTCTTCGTGACGGCGGTACACGTCGGTAATGACCTGCTCGACATTGGTCCGGGTCTCCCGCACGTCTTTTTCGACTGCATCGACAATGGCCGGATCGTTCATGATATGCTTCTGGGTCAGAAATATCTCGGCCTCGCTTTTGCCCACGTCCACAGCCACCTGATCGTGTATCCGGTCGAGATCTTCGGAACACTGGGCTACAGCATTGCGGAAACGGGTGATCTCCCGGTCCACCTCGCGATCGTTGTCGAGGCTCCGACGGGACACGGACCGGTGCGTTTCCGCGGAATACAGGCATACCGGCGCCGATACCTTCCCGGAGCTTATGGGAAGGCCCTTGAAAACAGCCATGGTATCCCGCCCGCTCACGATAGTCTGCCCTTTCTAAAAGCGATCATCCCGTATCGACACAGTGAAAAATCATATTTCGCGGGGTCATCAGGCTCGACTTTCTTGAGATTGGCGGTGATCTCTTCGGCCATTTTCCAGTCCACCGTGTTTCTCCGGGTCAGCCCCAGCCCGCGCGCCGCGCGCGCGACATGCGCATCCACCGGCATGACAAGCTTCGACACCGGCACCCCGGTCCACGCGCCAAGATCAATCCCGTCGGCCGGCCGCACCATCCAGCGGAGAAACATATTCAGCCGCTTACACGCACTTCCGTCCGCTGGACTTGGAAGCAGATACTCAAACGATCTACGGCGTCTGGGCAGCAATATTGCCGCCCGGCGACGGAGCGCGCCGGCGAAACCGGCGAGCGCCTCCCGCACTGTCGGGTCCGCGCGGTTCAGGTGGCGCGTAAATGCATTCCGGAGCGTTTCATGCTCGAGCAGCTCGAGCTTCATCGATTCCAGCAAAAGCGCGATGTCGAGACCGTCGTTGAACCGATGCTTGAATCCCGCCAGGTCTTTCTTCTTGGCGGCGAATGCCGTGCCCGCCACATACTCCCGCGGCGCCCCGCCCGTCAGGCGGAGAATGTGGCGAACGGATGCAAGTATATTCTCGACTCGGCCGTAGGCCAGTACCGAGGCCATCAATCCGACAACCTCCTGGTCCCGGGGTTTGTCATACTCCCTGACACATACCAGAGGATCCAGTGCGAGGAAGGAGGGACGGTGGTAGCGGCGGTAGATTGTGCGCAACTGTTTTTTCAGTTGAGATTGTTGCATAAGCTCACGGCGTTTATTTTCCCTGTTCGCCGGCGGTCATCCGGCGGCGGATGCAGTAGCAGCGGCGACTATCCGGCCCGCTTCCCCGGCCGCACCGATTCGTATCCGGCATACCCATGAAAAAACCGGTATTTCTTAAACAGAAAAACATGCTGCGGGTGCTGTACGCGCTGGTTCCCGCGGGCATTGCTTCAATATATTTCTTCGGGTGGCGCGTAGCAGTCGTGCTCGTTGTCTCGGCAGCCGCCTGTTTTGCCACCGAATGGTTCATGGCCGACCGCCGCGGCGGAAAGGTCTCCTACGCGTGCTTTGTCACCGCCGCGCTGTATGGTCTTTCGCTGCCGCCGGCAACACCGTTCTGGGTGGTAGCTGTCGGCGGCATTGTAGCGATCCTGTTCGCCAAGGAGGCGTTCGGCGGATTCGGCAAAAACGTGTTCAATCCCGCGATTGTCGGGCGGGCGTTTGTATACGTGTGCTTTCCGCTGGAGCTCACGGCCCGATTCGTTCCCGCGTTTACGGGCGGCGCGGGCGGGTTTGTCCGGTGGAGCTATGGTTCGCTGGCCTCCGCTCCCGCGTATCTTGCACGCGCGGGGTTGACACTCGCCGACGGAATCACGGCGGCGACCCCGATGTGGGCCCGCCGGGATTTCGGGTTTGAGACCGGGCTCATGAAACTCCTTGTGGGGAATATCAGCGGTGTTTTTGAATACGAAGGGACACGGCGGGCGCTGGCCGCGGGCGCGGCCGGCGAGGTTTGCGCAGTGGCAATCCTTCTGGGCGCGATATACCTGATAGTAACAAAAACCGCGCAGTGGCGCCTGATGATCGCCACGCTCGCGGGCGCGGCGGCATTCAGCCTGGTGTTCCACCATGTCCTGGGCATTCACGCGGTCCAGCCGCTGGCGTTCACTCTCCTCTCGGGCGGGCTCATGTATGCCGCAGTGTTCATGGTGACCGATCCGGTCAGCGCGCCGAAGAAACCCCTTTCGCAATGGATATACGGCGCCCTTATCGGCATGCTTGTTCCGTTCTTCAGGTACAAGGCGATCTTCGCCGGCGGCGTTGGTTTCGCGATTCTCTTGGGCAACATGATGGCGCCGTCGCTGGACTTCTGGCTGAAACGAATCCAGACCTCCCCGAAGAAGGCGGCATCCTCGTGAACAAGTCGTCTCCGGCATACATCCTGACATTCACGCTGATCATCTGCGCGGTCTTCGGGACAGCCGTATCACTGGTGCACCACGGCACGCGCGGGATGCTCGAAAAAAACAAGAAGCTGCACCGTAATCGCGTTATTGCGCGCGCGTTCGAGTTGGATGTTCCCGGCGAAAGCGCGGCAGCATACGCGCGCGCCCTGGAAAACGCCATTCAGAGAGACACGCTCGTTCACAAAGAGCGGGCATTTCGCACGTTCACCCACACCGGGCAGAACCATATCGGGTTCGTGTTCTCGGGCATGGGATTCTGGGATGCGATCACCGGTATTCTCGTGCTCACCGGAGATCTCGAACGGGTGGTGAACATCCAGTTTCTCGAGCAGAAAGAAACGCCGGGACTGGGCGCGCGCATCGAAGAACCATGGTTCACCAGGCAATTCAAGGGCCTTCGTATCGACTGGGATGCGCTTCCCGCGGAGCGTATCATTGTGGGGCCCTCGCCCGACCCCGATGCCCAAAATCGTGTGGATGCGATCACGGGCGCTACGCAGACATCGATAGCACTGATGCGGATACTCAACGAAGAATTAGATACGTTCAGGAAAGCCCGCACTGCTTCGGCATCAGAGAGGCTGTAATCGGTACCGCGTGAAGACTGCAGGGATATACAATGGCCGACACACCTAGAACAGTCACCGCGAAAGCTCTCTGGGCCGAAAACCCGATATTTCGCCAGGTACTGGGCATCTGCTCGACGCTCGCGGTCACCAACCTTCTCGCCAATACGCTTTTCATGTGCTTCGGCGTGATATTCGTGACTTCGCTGTCGAACCTCACCATCTCGCTCCTTCGCGAATACATTCCCAAGCGCGTGCGGATGATTGTCCAGGTGCTGATCATTGCATCGTATGTCATGATGGTCGACATCATTATCAAGGCCCTGAATCCCGACATCCACCGGTTTATCGGGCCCTATGTCGGACTTATTATAACCAATTGCATTATCATGGGAAGGGCCGAGGCGTTCGCGAGCCAGAACAAGCCGTGGATATCTCTTCTTGACGGGTTTGCATCGGGTCTGGGTTATTCATTCATACTGATAGCCATTGCGCTCGTGCGCGAGCCGCTCGGCTTCGGCACGCTTCTCGGGTATACGCTTCCGGCAAAAGATCTGTGGTGGCACCAGTGGACCATTATGGTCATGCCGCCCGGCGCTTTTTTCATGCTCGCGATTGTCACATGGGCCTGCCGGGGATTACAGGTTAGCAAGGAGAAGACCACCTGATGGAAACCGAATTGGCAGGCCTTCTTCCGGTCGTCCTGATTTTCGCATCCGCGGCTTTTACCGATAACATCCTTCTGGCGCGGTTCCTCGGAATGTGTTCCTGTCTGGGCGTGTCGCGCAAGGTAGACACCAGCATCGGCCTGGGTGTTGCCGTAATCTTCGTCACCGCGAGCACCGCGGGCATCAACTACCTGGTGTACCATTACCTGCTCGCCCCGCTCGGCCTAGAATACCTTCGCCTGATCACATTCATTGTGGTCATTGCCGCTTTTGTCCAGTTGGTGGAGATGGTGGTCGAGCGCTTCTCCCCGACGCTCTACAACGCGCTGGGTATTTTCCTTCCGCTCATTACGGTCAACTGCGCGATTCTCGGCATTTCCCTGTTCATGCTCAACAAGCCATACAATTTCGTGCAGACCCTGGCGTTCGGCGCCGGCGGCGGGTTCGGCTGGTTCGTGGCCATCGGCATGATTGGAGCTATCCGCGAGAAGATCAACGAAGCATCCCTGCCGAAAGGCCTCGAGGGTCCCGGCATCACCCTCATCATCATCGGAATAATGGCGCTGGCGTTTGTCGGGTTCAGCGGTATGGTGAAGATATGATCTCCTCAATCGCCCTGGCCGTCCTGTTTCTCTGCGCCACAGGTCTGATACTGGCGCTCCTCCTCATTCTTGCCGAGAAAAACATTCTCAATTACGGCCCCTGCACGATATCCATCAACAAGGGGGAAAGGGAATTGAACGTGCAAGGAGGTTCTTCCCTGCTCTCGACACTCGCCGAAAACGGCATTTATGTCCCGTCGGCGTGCGGCGGCCGCGGAAGCTGCGCGTACTGCAAGGTCGCTGTACTCGAGGGCGGCGGGGTTATCGGGCCGGTCGAAGAGCCGTATCTTTCACCCGAGGAGCGCACGAGCCACACGCGCCTTTCGTGTCAAGTAAAAGTCAGAAATGACCTGAAAATAGAAATCCCCGCGGAACTCTTTTCCGTAAAGCGGTACGCCGGCACGGTCCGGCACAAACGACCCCTTACGCACGACATCGTAGAGCTGCGTATCGAGCTTTCCGATCCGCCGGCCATTGATTTCACGGCGGGCCAGTATGTACAGCTTGAATCCGAAGAATACAAGGGAAACGATTCGGTCATGCGCGCCTATTCAGTATCCTCGGTGCCCTCGGATACCGGGCATGTCGAGCTGATTATACGCCGGGTCCCTGACGGCATCTGCACGACATGGGTGTTCGACTACCTTGACAACAACCAGCAGGTATATCTCTCGGGACCTTACGGGGAGTTTCAGTTGAGCGGCACGCAGGCGCCAAACATTTTCATTGCCGGCGGGAGCGGCATGGCCCCCCTCTGGAGCATGCTGCGCGACATGAAAGAGAAAGGCATTGCTCGCGAGACAACGTATTTCTTCGGGGCGCTTACACAGAAAGACCTGTTTTATGTCGACGAACTCACCGCGCTGAGCCGGGAACTTTCCTGGTTCTCATTCGTGCCCGCGCTTTCGAATGAGCCCAAAGACTCGGACTGGAACGGCGAGCGGGGATTGATCACCGATGTCGTTGCGCGGCATTTCGAAGATTGCTCGAAACATGAAGCCTACCTGTGCGGATCGCCGGGGATGATCGATGCGTGCATCAAGGTGCTTGGTGGGCGGGGGATGCCGGAAGACAAGATCTTTTATGACAAATTCGCCTGATATCAGCATCGTTTCGTGCGGCGGCAAGTATGGCGAAGACGTCTCTCCGATCGTCTCAAATCGCATGCCTCCCGCAATGCCCCCCCTCATACCGAGGAAATGTTCATGAAACAGTCGCCACACGAAAAGTCCCGCCACGAGCGCCTGGAGCCGTCCCGGTTCTCCGCGGGCGGGTTCCTGGGAACGGATGACCGTCCTGTCGATGAGATTATCGCTGATGACCTGCGCGCGCTCGATCGGCTGGGTGTCACCCGGGAAACACTTGCCTGCGCCCTGAGGAATACCTATCAGAAAGCGCGGGATGCTTTCGGGGCCGAGATCGAAATACGTCCCGGCGTGTCCGCCGTGTTTCACGAGTCCATGGGACGTATTCCCTCGCCGTTTCGCGGCGACGGTGTGTTTCCCAAAGGTGAAGCAGTGGTTACCGACAACGTATCCGGCAGCACACTTCGCCTGAGCGCCCTCGGGATTGCCCTGATCGAGAAACACGGTTTCTTTCAGGGCGGCGGAAGCGCTTACCGGATTGACCCCGCCGCTGCGGTCCGCATGCTTGATGTGCGCTCCTGAGCAACCCCGCACCCGCCCGGCCGCGCTCTATTCCACAAACGATCCGTTCAGGCGTATCGGCTCTCCCGCAGGCCGTCCCGCTACGAGCAGTATCCCGGCGGGATTGGTGGTAGATGCCTCAACATGGTCACCTCTTTCGATAGTGATCGCCTCGCCTTTCCGGACTTCGAGCTCGAGCATATCGACCCGCCCGGCGTACACGTACACGAATCCCCACATGCCTTCAGGAAGCGCAATCTTGTACTTCATGCCCGAGCTCAGAGTGATGTCCTGAATAAGAACATCGGTGTTCAGCCGCACCGGCGATCCCGGGCCCACGATCGTGCGCACCCGCGTGCCGTTCTTGCGGAGCTCCGGTATCTTGTCTGATTCGACCGCCTGATACGATGGCTCCGTCTGTTTCAGCCTTTGGGGCAGATTGATCCAGAGCTGGAACCCGCGGTTCACCGAACCGTGTCCCGGCATCTCGGCATGCACAATCCCCTTCCCTGCCGTAAACCGCTGCACCCCGCCCGGACCCAGTTCCCGGTCGTTTCCAAGATTGTCCCTGTGCCGAAACGAGCCCTCCTTCATGTACGTTATGGCCTCGAAACCGCGGTGCGGATGGTCCGGAAAACCGGCATCCGCATCAACGAAGAACTCATCCAGGAGGACAAATGGATCGTGGAAATCTCCTTGTCCTGAAGGAAAAAGGCGCTTCACCCGCGCCCCGCTTCCTTCAGCCGTCTCCCGCGCCTTGAGAATCTCTTTCGTGGCAATCATGACCCTGCCTCCTTTACCAGCAATACGCGATGCGCCCCGCAAGTATTTAGCGCATTCGTATCATAAGGAGCTATTTTCGATTGCGCCCGGCAACCGCTATCCCCTACGGAAACGGACCTCATGAAGCCTGTGGGACAACAGCGTAACACCGGCCTGGATGCCCTGAGAGGAATCGCGGTCCTGCTCATGGTGCAGCAGCACCTCGGCGCGTGGCTCTGGGACCAGCCATGGGACAACATCCGCACGCTCATCACGGAAAACCCGTTCATGATGGGCCTCAACGGCCTGGGCGGCCTGGCAGCGCCGTTGTTTCTCGTGCTGGCGGGCGCCGGCGCGGAGATCCTCCCTGTCCGCCATGGCAATCACCCCGGCCGAATCGCGGTTGTCCGCGGAATTCTCATTCTGGTCCTTGGTTATGGGCTCAACCTGCTGGTACCCACATGGTTCACCCCCGGCTCATGGTATGTTCTTCACATGATCGGACTCGGTATAGCATTCTCGCCGCTTCTGCGGCGATTGCCCTCAGGGGGGCTTCTCTTCGCCGCTGCTCTTGTGCTCGCCGGCACGGCCGTTGTTCGTGCCCTGCTCGCGACTCCGGTATGGGTTGGGAACACGCGCATGGGCAATACGGGCATGCCCGGCGGAGTGTTTCGTCTTGTTTTGGCCGAAGGTCATTTCCCGGTGTTGCCATGGCTGTCCGTATTCATGTGCGGCATGGCCGCAGGACGAGCAGGCCGAAGCTCGGGACCGCGGCAGGTAGTACACATGGGCACTGTCCTTGCCGCAGCCGGGCTGGTCCTGGCGCTCGTTCCGGCACCCGAAGAAGGAAACAGTGCGCGTGTTGTCCTCCGCTGGGTACTTATGTTTGGCACGCGCATGTATCCGATTCCGATTCCCCTGCTTCTGATTCTGACTGCCGCATCTGTTCTGGCAGTTTCGCTGTTCTGGTTCGCGCCGACTCTCGCGCGCCTGCCCGGCAATAATCCTCTCACATGCATCGGCCGATGCTCCCTGTCGATCCTTTTCCTCCATGCAGTTGTATTCAGGCAGTTGAGCGTCCCCCTCGGGTTCTTCAAGACCTTGCCCAAGCCCGCGGCCCTGGCAAGC
>WJMI01000266.1 GCA_014728015.1 Chitinivibrionales bacterium
GCGCCGAGATGCCAGGCAAGCCGGCTTTGGGGCGATTCGACATGGGTCTCGCGAATGCTCCCGTCGGAAAGCTGCAGTTTGTGGTGGAAAAGGTCGAGGTAGTCGATGTGCACGGAGGCCTTGATCCCGTAGGCTGAATCGGGAGTGGCGCCATGCCAGAGAGGGGTTTGCCTAAGCTGTCCGGCCTTGCGCAGGCTGGAGCACAGCTGTTCGGGGTGCTCGCTTGGGAGGACAGGAGAGGAATGCGAGGAAAGCACGGAGACCCAGCACGTCAGGCAACACACAGCATGTCGCACGCGTAGTGATGTATACATTGCCGCTGTCTTCCCGCGAACGGTACTCCTGAGTGTTAAAGCGCCTGCGCAGTCCAGCTACGATCTTCGAGGCTTTGCCTAAGCATATACCGTTTCGCATCACTTGCGAAGATCCTGAAATACGCGTACCCCGGCCCGTACCAGCGATCTTCGATTTCAATTACGTCGAGAACGGCATCGCCTGTTCTGAACCGCATCGGGTACTCGTCGGCCTTGTAGCCGCTGTGGGTTTCAACCTGGACGTTCATCGTGCCCTACGGTTTTCCCGAAGGCATTTCGGCGCCGGTCAGTTTCTCGTGCGCTTCCTTGAGATATTTGCGAATGGGAATGCTCTGCGGGCACTTCGGTTCGCATTCACCGCACTCGATGCACCTGTCGGCCTTCTCGCCCGCATCCCACTGGTTCGACCCGATCGCGAGATATCTGCTTCGCGCGGTTTCCCAGAGGCCGCAGACGCGACCGTAATTGTAGCGCTCGAATATCTTGGCGATGGCCACATTCTGCGGGCAGGGCTGGCAGTACTCGCAGCCGGTGCAATACAGATCGGCCATGGCGCGCATCCTCCGAAAGTGGTCTTCAATCGCATCGGCATCCCGTGGTGAGAGGGCGATATCGTCGGATGCGGTCGCCAGATTCTCCTCCACGTGCTGCATGGTCGACATCCCGGACAAGGCGACCGTGACATGGGGATTGTTGAGGACGAATCTGAGCGCCAGGTCCGGCACGCGCTCGATGCCGGGAACTACGCTTTCGAGGGTTTCCGACCGCGCGCCGAGCCGACCGCCGCCGACCGGTCCCATAACCACGACACCGAGGCCGTTTTCGCGCGCATACGCGATGCCGTCTTCGAGTTTGCGGTCGAGCAGGTTGTACTGAAGGGTAACGGATGCAACATACCCCGTGTCGACAATTTTTCTGAGGGCATCGTTGCCGTCGTGGAATGACGTACAGATGTGTTTGACGAACCCCTGGTCGCACGCCTTGCGCATCCAGTTTGCTATGCGCGGCGCCACGGCATCTTCGTAGCGTTGCCAGCTTATGCCGTGATGGTTGTAGATATCGATACCGTCGATATCGAGACGCTTCAGACTTCGCTCGAGGTTGGCGAACCATTCCTTTTCGTCGTTGTCATAGTATGGATTCTTTGTGGAGACCACGATACGGTCGCGCCAGCCCTTCAGCGCCTCACCTACAACGACCTCACTATCGCCGTTGCAGTACATGGTGGCCGAGTCGATGTAATTCACGCCGGCCTCAAACGCGCGGTGTATCATAGGGATAGCGCGTTCGCGATCGACTTTCTGATCGTTGCCCTCGCCGCGCATGGGGAGGCGCATGGCGCCGAAGCCGAGCTGTGAGACTTTGAGGCCGGTCCTGCCGAGTGTCCGATACTTCACGAATGTTCCTCTCTCGAATGCAGGTACGGAAGTGGTGTCTTGAGCCGCTACAGGGAGAAAATATCAATGGCCGGTTTTTCTCGCACGGATTGGGCGGAGACGGCGAGGGGCGGGGATCCGGGTTCGCGGGTAGGTTCTATACAATATCTGGTGGCGAAAAGCTGGGCGGCCTGGAGGCACGCGTTGATCGGGCAAAGAGGATCGCCGCCGCCGCCTCATGACAAAAGAGAGCCTGCTCTCTGAAGAGGCGCGTCGGTGGCTCGTCTGTCAAGAGTCGCAGTCCGGGTACAGTGAGTCTGTCGTTGAAGAGAGCAGGGCACTATATGTCGTAGCGCACAATATGTTGTTTTTTATCTTGCCTTTGCATGCTACATATCGTATTATAATACCAAGATTTGATCGAGTAGGCCAAATGGGCGGCAATATTCTCGCACAAAAATCCTTGAAATCATACTTGACCAAAGAAATGTAGCCACTAGGCAAGGCTCGGCTCCGCGGAGCCGCCTGAAGCCTAATCATTATCACATTTAAAGGAGGTTGCTCCATGGCGGCTAAGAAAAAAGCCAAGAAGAAGGCCAAGAAGAAGGCCACGAAGAAGGCTGCAAAGAAGAAGAAGTAAGTTCGCTTCTAGGCGAAGCCTTCACAGGATCAGAAGGCGGAGAGAGGGGTACCTTTCTCCGCCTTCTTTTTGAGGGGAGCTTGTGAGGCACCACGCATGGCAGTGATAGCCGACCTCGGCATTGTGATACGTGAAACGGCGCAGGAATTACTCCTTGTCGATTTCTTGCCTGAAGATGCACATACCCTCAAGTCCCTGTGCCATAAGGGGGGCCATCGCTCCGGGAGACACTAGTCTTTGCATCCGCGGTATAGACGGCCCCTTTCGTATGGCCCCAATACAAGGCCATAAAGGTAGTCCGTATCCCACTTCACTCAAACACCGAGACACGGATTTCAGCTACCCACCCATCCATAGCTTCCGGTCCAGACTCCGATACTGAATTGCCTCTGCAATATGCGCGGACCTTATCTGCCCCGCACCGTCCAGATCCGCAATGGTGCGCGCTACCTTGAGGATACGGTCGTAGGCTCGCGCGCTCAGGCCCAACCTGTCGATAGCACTCTTAAGCAGTTGGGCCGACTGAGAATCCAGTTCACAGTATTTGCGCAGGTGTTTCGATTCCATGTGCGCATTGGCAAAGATCTTCTTCTGGCCGATAAACCGTTCGAGTTGCGCCTGACGGGCAGCAATCACTTTTTCCCGCATTGATGCCGAATCTTCGCCGGCCTCTTTCTGCGCAAGCTCATCGTACGACAGCGCGGGAACTTCAATGTGAATATCAATCCGGTCCATCAACGGCCCGCTGATCTTCGACATATAACGCTGTATCTGCACCGGCGTGCAGGAGCACTCGTGACGCGGATCAGTGTAAAAGCCGCACGGGCAGGGGTTCAGCGCCGCGGCAAGCATGAAGCGGGCCGGGTAGGACAGCGCCACCGCCGCACGCGATATAGTCACCTTGCCGTCTTCGAGCGGCTGGCGAAGATTCTCCAGAACGTTCTTGTTGAATTCCGGTAGCTCATCGAGAAACAAAACGCCATGATGGCTAAGACTGACTTCTCCGGGCCGCGGATACGCCCCGCCGCCGATAAGGCCGGCATCGGATATGGTGTGGTGCGGCGAGCGGAAGGGACGAGTCGCCATGAGCGGTGTGCGCGAATCGAGCAAGCCAGCGACACTGTGAATCTTGGTTGTCTCCAGTGCTTCGTCGAGTGTAAGGTCGGGCAGGATAGTAGGCAGCCGGCGGGCCAGCATGGTCTTGCCCGAGCCGGGCGGGCCGACCATCATGATGTTGTGACTGCCGGCAGCGGCAATAAGCAGCGCGCGCTTTACATGCTCCTGCCCCTTAACGTCTTTGAAATCTATCGCGTACTGACGCGCGCGGTTGAACAGCGCGACCAGGTCGGTCGTATGCGGAGAGAGCCCGCTTCTGCCTTCCAGGAAATCGAGCGCATCGGTAAGCGTGGCAATCGGGTATACCGACACGCCGTCAGCCACGGCAGCTTCTTCGGCATTCTCCGACGGCACCAGCATGCCCTTGAAACCAAGATCCCGCGCGCCAATGGCCATCGACAGCATACCTTTTACCGGTTTGACGGATCCATCGAGGGAAAGCTCGCCAACCACAGCAAAGCTTTCGGTGGAATTGACCGGGACCTGCTCGGATGCGGCAAGCAAACCAATCGCTATCGGCAAATCGAAGGCCGAGCCCTCCTTCCTGACATCAGCCGGCGCCATGTTGATAGTGACTTTACGGTTGGGGAAATCGAAGCCGCAGTTCTTGATCGCGGACATCACCCGTTCCCTGCTCTCGCGCACAGCGCCGTCGGGAAGTCCGACAATGGTGAAGCTTGGCAGCATGCGGGCGATGTCCGCCTCGATGCCGATTTCCAGCGCATCTATTCCAACAACAGACATTGACCGAAGTTTCGCGAGCATGAGCAGTTCCCTGGGACAGAGGTGATCAGCAAAAATAGAGAAGGCGGACGCCGGGACAAAGCAGAATGTTGTCGAATCTGGTATCCCGGCGCGGCATCCCCGGCGTCTGTCCGTGATTTCGGAAGGGCTGATTTCTCAGAATGCGCGACTTTCCCCTTTATTAGTTTAAATGAGTATCGTACAATATTATGCGATTCATGGTGTCTATGTCGACCATCTGTGCCGGCGGGGGTGAAATGTGCACCCTTGGGCGACGGGAAGGGTGACGGGCGTGCCTTCGAAACAGCGCATAACGACCGCGAAGAAAGCCCGAAGGAAAGGGAGGCGAGGCGCGGTCCGCGGCAGTGGTCCTGCAAAGAAACGCATCGCGCGTGGGACAAGCGGTCCGGCCGCACGGGCGGAACTAGATTCTGTCCAGTCCGATCTCGATCTGTGCCGTCAGATCCAGCGAGCCATGATACCCGCGTCGCTCCCGCGTGTGGAAGGGATAGAGGTGGCATCTCTCTACTGTCCCTGCGGGACGCTGGGGGGCGATCTGTTCGATGTCGTACAGATCTCCGATGACATGCTGGCATTGTTCATGTTCGACGTTGCCACACACGGGGTTGCATCGGCATTGATATCGGCGATTGCGAAGGTCTCGTTCTCGAACCATATACGCCAGGTGGCATCCCCGCGCGCGGTGCTCGAACGTGTCAACGCGGAGATGCGCTCCAATATATCGGCCGATTTCTACCTGACCGCGTTTGTGGCGTATTTCGACCTGCACAACAACCGTCTCACCTACTGCAATGCCGGCCACCCGTATCCATTTGTCTACCACAAGAAAAGCGCATCCATTGTACCGCTCAAGACATCCGGCATGTTTGTAGGCGTTTTCGAGGATGGCAACTACGAGGATGAAACGATATATCTGTATACGGGGGACTGGTTTACGCTGATGACCGATGGGCTCTATGCGGCGTTTTCGGGCACAAACGAGGTCGAAGGGCGGAGGGCGCTCGAGGAGGCGGTTCAGACCGCGGTGGTGCCTTCGGTCTTTCTCGCGGAGTGCCGGACCCGCTGCGACAAGCTTGCTGCATCCGGCAGGCAGAAGGACGATATTTCGGCGCTGCTTGTCGAGGTGCTGACCCAGTCGCGCAAAGACCAGATTAAAGACAAACTCGGGTTTTCCAAGGACGACCCGGTGTACCTGCAGTTCATTTCATACTACGAAGAAATGGACGGTGCGGCCGGCGTCATCCTCAAAGACATGGATGCAGCCGCATTCGCCGACGAGTCAATCCGCAAAATGAAGATCACGCTGACCGAGCTGCTCGCGAATGCTATCGGCCATGGCAACAACGAGGATCATTCCCGGAAGGTAACGATCGGGCACGTGGTGAATCGCGCCGCAGCGCGCATTGGGATTATGGATGAGGGCGAGGGGTTCGATCCCCAGAGCATACCCGACCCCACGCTTCCCGAGAACCTGGTGAAAGACCACGGGCGCGGGCTGTATATCGTTTCCAACTATGTGGACAAGATGGAATTCAATGAGAAGGGCAACAGGGTCTTGATCCAAAAAAACCATCGTAATGAGCAGTAATCGCGCGCGCACGATCGGCGTTGCAGGATATATGGGATCCGGAAAGTCACGTGCCGCGGCCTTCCTCGCCCGGGAAGGCGGCATGGTGATCGATGCCGATGCCGTGGCCAAGGAGATGATGAATGCCGATGCGGGCATTCGCGCCGAGCTGGGCCGGGCTTTCGGTCCGGAGGTACTGGCGCGCGATGCCGTGGCGTTCGACGTGCTCGGACGGCGGGCGTTCCGTTCGCTGGACGACCTCCTTCGGCTGAATACTGTCGTGCACCCGGCCCTGGTCATGAACCTGCGCGCGCGCCTGGCGTACGCGCAGTCAACAACACGCGTGCTCGATGCCGCACTGATCCCGCTGTGGGACATCGAGGACTGGTTCGACATTCTATGCTGGGTGGATGCACCTTTTGAGATCCGTTGCAGGCGTCTTCTCCGCAGTACGTCACTCCCTGAACGGGAGATACGGCGGCGGATGGAGTTGCAGCAGGAGCTGTTGCCGCCGCCGAACGGAGCGCGGTGGATAGTGGTTCGCAATGCCGGCACGCCGGACGAGCTTGATGAATCTCTCGGCTCGCTCGCGCGCGCGGTGTCACCCGAAACCTTCGAGCCCTGAGCAAAGGACATCCCATGCGACACACGCTCTCTCACCGCTCCGCGACCGCCGTCGCGGTGTTCTGCGTGCTCGTGTCGTGCGGCAGAAAACCGAAGGAAGACAAGCCGGCGGCCGTGGTGGGCGCCGACACGATCACGGTCGGGGAGATCAAAGAAATCGCAACCGATACATCGGCGGCATCACTGAAACGAGCGGCGATGCAGGCCTCGCTCTCGAAACGGGCGGCCAGGCCGGCCGACACCGCGAGGTACCGGAAATCGGTCGATGAAGTCGCGCAGCAGTTGGCGCTGCGCACCAGCCGCGAATGGACCTCGTCCCAGGCATCGAGTCTGCTCAACGCAACCCGTGCGCTCAGAGCAGAAATCGATACCGCCGCGGATCCTGCGGCGGTGGCCCGGCGTGTCGATTCGCTCGCCGGCTCGGTAGACCTTCTGTGCAGGAGCGACACCGGTGCCGCAGCCCCGGAATCGGCCGCTGCCATGCCTGTGATCTCGGATACATCCGCGCAGGGGCGGCGGGCCGCACTCGCGGCCGTTATCCGGAAGGCATTTGCCTTGTCGCCGGAGCTGGCCGATATCCTCGCTGATTTTGCAGCCGAGGATGTCGAGGGCGGCAGGGACTCGATGGCGGTCAAAGACATAGTGAAGGGCTTGGTGTACGAGCCGAAAGAAGACCTGGCAAAGGAATCGATGCCGCTGTCGTCCCGGCGGCGGGACAATTCGGCGGAGGCCCTCCGCCACCGGACACGCGCTTCGATTATGGATTCAATAGGACGGCACCTGCCGCACCTGGAGGCGCTGTATAAGAAAAGGCTCAAGATTCACCAGAATATCGCGGGCACGGTGGTGGTGTCTTTCCGTGTCGATGCTGCGGGACGGGTGATGTCGGCGCGGGTGGTCCGTTCGGACATCCGCGAAGATGAGTTTCTCAAGCCGTTTGCCGAGTATGTGAAAACGATTCGTTTCCGTCCGATTCCGCGGCGGGTGGGTCCCATGACATTCGAGTTCCCGTTCGAGTTCAAGGCGGAAAGCTGATCTCTATCGGCGGGCGCAGGATGGCTGGCAGGCAATGCTGAAAGAACATTCCTCTTTTGTTAAGCAACTCATCGCGGCAACCGACTGTGTCCTTATCACGGCCGCGTTCAGCCTGGCATACTGGGTTGTGCGGCATTTCAGGCAGCTCTCCGCGCCTCCGGACTACTGGTTCATGCTCGTGGGATTCATGGGGTTCTATCTCTACTTCGCCTGGACCCGCCATCTCTTTTCTATTCTGCATTTCAGCTGGATGAAAGGCCTGTTAGGCCGCGTGTCCGTGATCTTTCTTTCCGCCGGTGTGCTCGGCGCATCCATTCTCTACATG
Source organism: Chitinivibrionales bacterium (assembly GCA_014728015.1). Taxonomy (GTDB): domain Bacteria; phylum Fibrobacterota; class Chitinivibrionia; order Chitinivibrionales; family WJMI01; genus WJMI01. The sequence goes on from WJMI01000266.1 coordinate 7,763, forward strand.
ATGCCCGACCGCTTCAATTCCCGGACACTGTATATTGTCTTTGCCTTCCTGTCGTTCGCGCTTATTTCCACGGAGAAGTTCGTTCTGAAGGAAGGCTTTGCGCAGATACGACGGAACAACCGCAACACCACGCCGATTATTCTGTTCGGACGGGGGCGTCTGGCGGCCCAGGTCAATAAACAGATCAACACGCATCCCGAATGGGGTCTTCGGGTCGTGGGCAAGCTCGATCTCGGCATAGCGCCGTCGGCGTTCGAGGAGGTTTTGAAGAACAGCTACGTCGAGGAGGTGTTCTTCTGTGTGCCGCGAAGCTTGAGCAGGGAAACGTTCAAGATCGATCCCTATCTTCAGATATGCGAAGAGATGGGACGTCCGGCGCGGGTGTTCATGAACCTGTCAAGCGCCACGCACTTTGCGCGATGGGAATACCACCCGTTCATGGGACAGCCCACGTTCATTTCTCACACGGTTGAGCTCGATCCGGACCAGCTGCTGTTCAAGCGGATTTTCGATATTATCGGCGGCAGCGTCGGGTTCCTTATTCTGGTGGCGCTGTATCCCGTGCTGGCACTCGCGATCAAGGTGACCTCGCGCGGGCCGGTCTTTTTCAAGCAGGTCAGGGTGGGAAAGCATGGGAAGCGGTTTGTTATCTATAAGTTCCGCTCGATGTATGCCGATGCGGAACGGCGCCGAAAGGAGCTTGAAGACAAGAACGAACTCCAGGGCGCGGTATTCAAGATCAAAGACGATCCCCGCATTACCCCTGTCGGGAGGATTCTGCGCCGCCTCAGCCTGGATGAGCTCCCGCAGTTCATCAACGTGGTGAAAGGCGAGATGTCGCTGGTGGGGACGCGCCCGCCTACGCCCGACGAGGTCAGCGCGTATGAGAAATGGCACCATCGCCGCATAAGCATCCGCCCGGGTATGACCGGACAGTGGCAGGTAAGCGGCCGGAACCGGGTTGAGGATTTTGACGAGATAGTGAAACTCGATTTACAGTACATTGATTCCTGGAGTATCTGGCTTGACATTGCGATTATCTTCAAGACCCTGGCGGTTCTTTTCCATCGCGACGGAGCATACTGAGCGCGTCGCGCTCCTCGCCGCGGTCCTCGCCGCCTGGGCGGCCGCGGTCCCGCTGGAAAACTGGCGCTTCCCCTATTATCGCATCGCCGCCGAGCGGGACGAAATCCGATCGTCGGCCAGCGGGCTGTTCTGGGACGACCTGGGCGCCGCAGCCACCTTCGATTCGTCACTGTGGCCCGATACCGCATTGTACGGCACCAATCACTTCGCCGCAGAACCCGCGTTCGAGCTGGGTCTCGCCAACGAGCCTTTCGCCACCGGCAAGAAATCAAACCTGCGCGGCAATCTGTTGACCGATTTCCGGTTTGGTAAGCTTTCGGTTCGCAATGCGCTCGATGTTGATCAGGGATATCAGAGCGACAGCACATACCCGTGGCATACAGAGCGGTTCGCGGCGGGCCGCATCGAAGAAGCCTATGCACAGTTTTCCGGCCGGTACGGTTTTGCCCGGCTCGGCCGCATGAACCGATGCTGGGGACCGTTTCCCGATCGCAGCATCTTTTTGTCCAACAACCCGTTCTCATACGACGGGTTCGAGTGGCAGTTCAACGTGCCGTTTCTCGAATTCCGCCACCTGTTCGCGGCATTTCCCCAGGTGTTTGGCGGGGGCGCGGATGCAGCAGATGCCAAGACGAACCGGTACCTGACCGCCCACGCATTGAATTTCATCGTGGGGAAATGGCTGTCGGCGGGGGTCGTGGAGTCGGTGGTTTTCGCGCGCGATGGCGGTTTTCCGGACATGCAGTACATTAACCCCGTGTCGGTGTATACGGTAATCAACACCAACCATGAAGGACGCGGAAATCTCATGCTGGGATTCCAAGCGCTGGCGCACCCGTTTACCGAGAAGGTTACTCTCAAGGGCCAGGTGCTGTTCGATGATTTCCAGGTGGATGCCGAAACCGCGGGTGATCGGGAGCCCACGCACTGGGCATTGGATGTCGGGGGATATGTCAAGGATTTCACGCCGATACCGCTCAAGCATCATGCAGGGGTCGAATACCACTATTTGTCAAAATGGATATACACGGTGAATCAGGGAAATACCGACCGCGGAGAACGTTATATCTATCGCGGCAAGAGCCTGGGATATCCCACGATCGACGGCGACGGATTCAGGGGGGCGGTCACGCTGATCGGCAACAACTACTGGGCTGCCACCGTGGGCGCGGGCATTGCGCGGCAGGACACCAATACGGTCGCGACACCCTGGCCGGACGACACCGCACTGCACGGCGCGCTGGGTTACACCGATGAAGACCCCTTGTCCGGGCGGGACAATGTAGAGCAAACGGTATCCGTATTCTTCCAAATGCATGGGCATTTCAGGGATTTTGCGAGCGCGCATTTGGGTGTTGACAACCGGTGGATACGCAACAAGGAGAACACCGGCGATAATGAAACGCTGTACGACCCGCGCGTGGTCTTCCGGCTGACCCTTCACTACAGCGATTTTTTCCTGACATTCGGAAAGTAATATGGCGGCGAAAACGGCATCGCACGTGGATCTCAGAAGCATTCGTCCGGGCACCAGGCGCCCGGTCCTGCCCGTACCGCCCGCCGCGAAAAAACTGCATTCCAGCATTGTCGCAGAAATCCGGGCGCTTCTGGCATTGGATGTCACTTCGCCCCTCGATCCGTCATTCACGCGCGGCTATCACAAGGTGCTCGAGCTGTTCGAGCGGTATCAAGGTCTTGTCATACAGCATTCCGGGAACGAGGTGACCTGCGGCCGCGGGTGCACGCGCTGCTGTTTCCACTGGGTCGAGGATGTATACAGTTTTGAGGCGGAAACCATCGCGCAGTATATCCATACGAATACTCCGGACCGCATCGATGCGATCGTCGAACAGTGCGTGCGCGACACAGAAGAGATAGAGCGCCTGGACGGGCTGGTCACGGCAAAGCTTGGCGAGCATGCGGACAAGCGTGATGCCGGTACTCTTGACCCGGTGGATCTGCTATTGGCGAGTTTCTACCAGCTCCGCCGTCCGTGCCCGCTCCTTGACGAACACGGGGGATGCGGCGTGTATCCTGTCCGGCCGCTGACCTGCCGCATGTATGTCAGTTTTTCCGATCCGGTCTACTGCGATCCCGAGTATATCAATGTGTCCGATGTGCGCACGTATCACCTCGATCTGGAGGAGGAAGCCAGCGCCCTGCTGGACCAGCTCCACCTGGAATTCGACCGCTTCGGCAGCGATCTCGGCCTGCGCTCGCTCCTGGTACAATGCCTTCGGTGAGAGAGGGGCGGGTCAGGAGCCGGGATTACTACGTATCGTCCTCTTCCTCCGCATCCTCCATCGCCTTTTCCCGCTGCTGCGTCCGGTAGCGGTCCGGTGCGGTCCCGGCAACACGCTTAAACATTGCGACAAACGAATCGGCGCGCTCGAAACCGCATTTACGCGCAATTGATTCCACCGGTTCATCGGTCGAGCGCAGCAAATCCTTCGCCCTTCTGGTGCGGGCCATGCTGAGCAGGTTACCGAAGCTTGCTGCGAGATCCGTCTTCAGGGCGGCGGCGAGGTCCGGCGCCGGCATGTCAAGCATACCGGCCGCCCTTTCAAGAGAGAAACCCGGCGTATGGCAGTGGGTGGTGATGCAATCAAGCACGCGCCGGACGCGCGGGGAGACCGGCCGCTCGTCAAGGAGCCGGTAGTAGCGCTCGCGATTCTTCTGTCGCGCGATGCCGAACAGGATCGCGCCGATAACAAGCACGAGGACCCCGAATAACACGAGAAGCGCTGCTTTGAGGGGCAACAATGCCTGGCGGAGTATGACCGTGCCCCATTCGCTGGGATTGTGCCGCGCCGACGCGGGCGCGCCCGACCATGTGACAACCTCCAGGGGGCTTGCGGCGCCGGACGCCCGATCGAGCACCGCAAGATCGAACCCCATGCGCGGCGGGGGGAAGTCGAGATCGGCGAGGACAATGAACGGCACCCGTACCTCGAGCGCGTAGCCGCCCCGCCGAGCGGACGGGCGGTATTCCATTTCGTCGGCGATACGCGCGGCAATACTGTCCATCCTTGACGGGCCGGAATCGGCGAGCGCCACCGCCGCCGAGAAGCTGCGGCTCTTGGGTCCGATGGAAATGAGACGATGTTGCGCGCCGGCCAGCGATGCCTTGTCGTTGTAGAGATCGAAATGCAGTTCCACGCGGTCCCAGGCCGTGGTCTCGATGTCGTAGACGTTGACAAAAACGTAAAAAGCGACCGGTGTCCAGGTACACGCGAACGCGGCGCGACCGGAAACCCCCGCGCGGCGGATGCCGTGCCAGTCGCTGTCGTCGCCATCGACTGTGATTTCGCGTTTCGGATGCAGTTGACGGCAGGTCAGCCGCTTTGCTGAGATGCGATCGTTGCGGTCGAGCACCCATCGATGATTCAGGCGCGGTGCGACAATAGTATCGCCGTTTTCGTGGAACAGGGCGTAGCCGAACCTGAGCGAGAACTGGTCCTGATCGGGAATAGCGGAGACGTCCCATATGGCGGAAAAGGGCGGGGACGATATCCGTGTGAGGGTGTCGGTGACATCGGGGTATCGCGTTGCGAACAGGAAGCCGCCGGCAACCGGGCATTTCGGTTCAACTGTTAGCTTTACCATGGAGCCGGTGAGCACGGCGCGGTAGCCAGGGGAGGTGATCACCGCGCTGTCTGCGGTCGTGATCTTCGTAATCGTGGAGTCAGTCGTGTACGCAAAAGCCGATGCGGTGAGCGAGAGCGTGGCGAGAAGAGGCAACAGAATAAACATGGTAGCGTACCGATCTCTGGCGGGTGACCCCGGCCGGTGAGTATCCCGTAACGGCAAAATACATAGCCAGCAGGCGGAGCCCGGGGACAGTGATAGAAACGCCGGTGGGCAGGAGAATGTTACGCGGTCCCGCAGGGGACGTGGCTGGAGACTGATTACAACACTAATATGAAAAAATAACTCCGTCTCCAAATGCAAGTACAATTACGTGCCGAGTTCTTCCACCGAGGACACGATGCGCACCGGGCGAAGAAATGTCTCAATTGCTTCTGCGATGTTCCCGTTGGGATTGACCACGCCCAATTCCCGTCCAGCATCAGAGACTATTTCAAGGCAATGCAGGAGGGTGGAAATCGTCCGCGTGGTCAGGGATGAGTTGTCGGTAAAGCGCAGGGCGAAATGCCGGGTGCATTTTTCCCCCAGGTCGCGTTCCAGCCTGGCCTTGACGAGGAACCGCAGGAATGTGATATCGGAATCGCGCCCTATTTCCTCTCTAATGTCGAACAGATTGACGGACCCCTGGAGCGAGTACTCGATCTCAAACGGCTTCTTCCATACGATCCGGCTTGTCATAGCGCCTCTCAGGTAAGGTCCTTTTCCGAGCGATACATCGGAATGAATGCATCGAGTCCCACCTGCTCCATGGTGTCGACGATGTTTTCATTGGGGCCGAGCAGCGCTATCACACCGCCAGCATCCCGCATGAGGGAATGACATCGCACGAGCGGCGATATGGCGCGCGTCGAAAGGTACGAACCCGTAGTGAACCGCAGCGCTATTTTTACGGTACCCTTCATGAGGAGCGACCTGATGGTGTCGACCAGGGGCCCGAACTCGACGTCGATAGTTACATCGTCGGCAATATCAAGGATCATCCAGCTGTCATGCACCGTCTCTTCAATTCTCACGAGACACCCTTCAGAATATCAGCAAGCGCATCTTCACTGCGGCATATCGGCACCACACGGGCCAAGTGAGTCTGCTCCAGGATGTCGATAAAATCGGCGGCGGCCGCAATCACGACCAGGGTTGCCTGCCAGATATGCGCTACACGATAGCAGTGCGCGATAAAGGCAAGGACTTTCGAGTACGCGAAGACCGCGGGGCCGAATGAAATCGCCACGCGCGGCTCCCCGGATCGGAAGACGCTTTTCACTATATCGATGGCGGTGTCGATGTCTTCGTCCGTCAGGAACTGCTCGTCGATTCGTGCGACACGGAAACCGTGCTTTTCGTCAAGCGAGATATTCATAGCGGGTCGCTCCCCGGGGCGCGATGTTCCAGCGCTTCCAGCGCCTGTTGCGCATGGTCGTAGAGCTCGACAATCCTCGCAGCCCCGAGGGTTTCGAGCACGCCGCGGATAATCGGGTTGACCCCCGCAGCGCACAGGGACCCGCCCGTGCCGCGCAGGAGCTTGCCCATTTGCACGATAGCCGCGATGCACTGGCTGTCGATATATGTCAGCTCCTCGCAATCGAGCACGATCCTGTTGGCGGAAGACATCGACTCGAGCATCACGCGCTTGAATGTTGTCGTGCCGGCCGGGTAGCCCATGACGCCGCCGAGGTGGACAACATGGGCAGCCTGGCACGCCTCCACATGGGCGGCCAGGCGAATGTCCTGCGCGCCTTCGAATGGGTCAAGGTTGGCGGGTTCCGCCAGGCCCTGCGCCATGATGTTCAGCATGACACTCAGGCCGGTCTCTTCAATAAGCGCCATCAGCGAGTCATCGAGACCGGCAAGCCACAACATGCCGCCCTTGCCCTTGATGTCGCGTGTCAGCGAAACGAGCGCGGCTATGCCTGCGCTGTCAACCAGGCGCGTGCCGCTGAAATCAATGACGACTTCCTTGGCACCGGCCAGGCTGCGAACCATCGAGAGCAGCTGTGTTACGGCTTCTCCGCTCAGCATTTCAGGTGCCCATACCGTGCAGCGTCCCCGGAGGGGTTCATACCGGACGGTCAATTTCATATTCGCCTTTTCGTCGCGCATGAAAGATGAAGACCTCGTGGTCTCATTACAGCCGGCCCGATTCCGCTGAAACCCGGTTTCCGGATTCAGGGCGACGGCCGGCTCAAGTACTTGGATTGTGTCGCTTGGCGTGCGCGACACACTGCCGGAACGCGTTATCCGTCCCCTCAACAATATTCTATATAGTATGGAGTGTAAACAGGCGCAGGACAATAGCCTTGTCCACGTAAAATCTGCTTATTTACTACTTACATATTGTATGTAGTATATTTCGCCATACTGTATTCGGTTTTTCTGGTTCATGGCCGGCGAAGGGATGTCGGGCGTAACAGACCATGCGTGCTCGCAAAAGCAGGAAGGCGGGAGAAGTGGCGAAAGCAGTCAAAAAACCCAAGGGCAGATCAGGGCCTGCTCGGAAGCAAGGTCGCGCACCACGCCGGTCAGACAGCGCCGGCAGGGAGGGGCCCGCCGGGTTGGTCAACAGCGAGCAGCAGCTCCGTTCGCTGGTAAACGCGATAACGGAATCGGCGCTTCTCTTGGACGGGGAAGGTCGGATTCTGGTTGCCAACGAGGTGGTTGCATCCCGGTTTGGCTCGACGCCTGCCTCCCTGGAAGGCAGAAGCATTTATGACGTGGTGGGCACCGACGAAGTCGACAAATGGCGGCATCTGGCATCGAATGTGGCGGCCACGGGAAAGCCCGCGATAACCGAAGCCGAGCGGGACTCCCGCTCGATTGTCGTGTCGGTGTGCCCGGTATGGGGCGAAGAGGGACGGGTCGCCGGATTTGCCGTCTTTGCCAAGGACATTACCGAGAGCAAGCGCGCGCAAGAACGGCTTCGCACCGAAGAAGAGAGATATCGGACGCTTATCGGATGCGCATCGGACATTATCCAGGTGACCAGCGCCGAGGGCATTATCACCTATCTGAGCCCGTCGGTGGAACGGATCCTCGGTTTCAAACCCGCCCAGCTGGAGGGAAAGCCGAGTGTCTCGGTAGTGCATCCCGATGATCTCCCGGATGTGAGAAAGGGATTCGAGAAGGCGTTTGCCAAGCCGGGCACGCCGGTATACACCGTGTGCAGGTGTCGCCACAAGGACGGGACCTGGCGCGTGCTGGGGGGCTGGGGCACGAACCATCTTGACAACCCGGCTATTCGCGGGTTCGTGGCAAACACGAGGGACATTACCGATGACGTGGAAGCCCAGCGGCAACTGAGGGCATCGGAGGAGAAATTCCGCAGCGTAGTCGAGCAGTCGCTGGACGGGGTGACACTGATAGACGATACGGGAACCATCATTGAGTTCAACAGGGGGCAGGAAATCATTTCCGGCATACATCGGAAGGACGCATTGGGCAAGAAGGTCTGGGACGTGCAATACGGGCTGATACCCCGGGAGCGCCGCACGAGGCAGGCACGGACGCTGCTTCGGGAACAGCACGAGAGCATGCTGCGGACCGGGGACTCGTCCTGGCTTTCGCGGCTGTTCGAGGTGGAGCTCGAGCGTGTGGACGGGTCGCGGCGTACCCTGCAGACCGCCGTGTTTCCCATCGAAATCGGCGAGCGCCGCATTTTCGGATCCATCAACCGCGACATCACCGAAGTGAAAAAGGCGCAAGAGACTATTGAGCGCCGTGAGAAGGAGCTGGCGGAACAGAATGTCCTTTTGCAGAACAAGAATGTCGCGCTCAAGGAATTGATGAGCCAGGTAGAAGCCGAAAAGGCCCGGCTTGCCGGTCAGGTGCGGGCGAACGTGCAGCGGATTGTACTTCCGGTCCTCGCGCGCGCCAGGCTGCGATGCAATGACACCGTGCGCCGTCACCTGGACATGCTCGAGGACAATCTCGCGGACATAACCTCCGTGTTCGGCAGCCAGATATCGGACCGGATGCTGCGGCTGACCCCGCGGGAGGTGGAGCTATGCGCCATGATCCGCCGGGGCGCCACGAGCAAGGAGATTGCCCGCCTGCTCGACATTTCGCATCGCACGGTTGAGATACACCGCAACCGCATTCGCAGGAAGCTGGGCATCCGCGAGCCGGGCATTAACCTGGCCACCTACCTGGAAACCCTGGCGAGCTGACAGGCGCCGATGAACAGGCGGGCGCGGCTGTCAATGCCGGCGGATCCGCCGTTGTCCGTGCGGCCTCGCTGCTTTGCCGTGCCCGCCTGCATCAGCATATATTATCTACCCGGCAAAACGTTTCCGTAGGAGCGAAACGCCGTGCGGGCAGTGCAACCGTGATCCGGAAGAAGGTTCAATATGAAGATGACCAAATCCATCCTGTTTATCCTGGCCGGCGCCTGGATAGCGCTGCTTCTGGTCGAAAAGTCGACCGCGACGGCGGGCGCGCTTGCCGGCAGGAAAAGGGCCTGGCCGGTCAAGGCGGGGGGCTACGGCATACGAATGCTGAAAGGCATCCTGATGATCGGCCTTCTGCTCCTCAATGTATACATGGCGCTCTCGCTTGTCGGCGACAGGACAGGCGACTAGGTTTTGCGGATGCCCGCGCGCCGCAATGTCCCGTGCGGGGCACCCGTATTCCCTTTACACTGAAGGGGAGGATTGCATGGCCGATCGCCGGATAGTATACATGGACAACAACGCGACCACCCGGGTTGCTCCCGAGGTGCGCGAGGCCATGATGCCTTTTCTGGATGGCCGGTACGGCAACCCCTCCAGCATGCACCGGTTCGGCGGATCTGTACGCAAGCATGTCGACACGGCCCGCGAGCAGGTCGCGGACCTCCTCAACGCCGACCCCCGGGAGATAGTATTCACCAGTTGCGGCACCGAGAGCGACAATGCTGCCATCCAGGGATTCTGTGAAACGCACGGGAACGCATCACGATTGATTACTTCTGTGGTGGAACACCCGGCGGTCCTGAACACCTGCCGGCACAGGCAGAAAAGGGGCACGCCCCTGGCCGAAATAGGCGTCGATGAAGACGGCATGCTTGCCATACACGACCTGACCCAGGCTCCTATCGACCCGCACACGCTCGCCACGTTCATGTGGGCCAACAACGAGACCGGGGTCATTTTTCCTATCGACAAGATCGCGGAGCATGTCAAGTCCAAAGGCGGGCTCATGCATACCGATGCGGTGCAGGCCGTGGGCAAGGTGCCGGTCGATGTCACGAAGGTGCCGGTGGACCTGCTGGCGCTCTCCGGCCACAAGCTTCACGCGCCCAAAGGTGTGGGCGCGCTGTATATCCGCAAGGGTACGGCGCTGGCGCCGCTTATCCACGGCGGGCATCAGGAAGACGGCAGGCGCGGCGGCACGGAGAACGTGCCCTATATTGTTGGTCTCGGGAAGGCCTGCGAGCTGGCGGCGTCGCGCATGCGCGAAGAGCAGTCCCGCGTGAAAGCGCTTCGCGATCGCCTGGAAACAGAGCTTCTGGCGACCTGTACCGGCGCGAAGCTGAACGGCCATCATGAGCATCGCCTGCCGAATACCGCAAACATCAGTTTCGAGTTTATCGAGGGAGAGTCCATCCTGCTTCTGCTTGACGAGAAGGGCATTGCCGCATCCTCGGGCTCGGCATGCACCTCGGGTTCCCTGGAACCCTCACACGTCATGCGGGCCATGGGCATTCCCTACACCATGGCCCACGGATCGACGCGCTTCAGCCTGAGTATCTATAACACCGATGCGGACGTCGATGCGGTGATTGAGGCCATGCCCGGTATTGTCGAGCGCCTGCGCGGGCTTTCGCCCTATGTAAAGTAGGCGGCGCAAGGGAGTTTGGGTTGCCGACCGACATCGTTGAGAAGATTCTTCGGCTGAAGCGCGACCGCAACGCGGTGATCCTGGCGCATACATACCAGCCGGGCGAGGTGCAGGACATCGCCGATTTCGTGGGCGATTCGTACGGGCTGAGCGTGAAGGCCGCCGAGACGCCTGCCGAGGTGATTGTGTTTTGCGGGGTGATGTTCATGGCTGAGACCGCGGCCATTCTGAATCCCGCAAAAGAAGTCATTATTCCGGATCCCCGCGCCGGATGCCCCATGGCGGACATGATCACGGCCGCCGACCTGGCAGCACTTAAGCAACAGTATCCGGAATATGCGGTGCTATGCTATGTGAACTCCCCGGCCGAGGTGAAGGCGCTGTCTGACATCTGCGTGACGAGTTCCAACGCCCTGGCGATAGCCAGACAGGTTCCGGCCGAAACCGGCATCCTGTTTGTCCCCGATAAGCATCTCGGTTCATGGGTGCAGGAGCAGACCGAACGCGTCATGGTCATGTGGGAGGGTTTCTGCCCGACTCACGTCCGTATTACGCCCGCCATGCTCGCCCGCGCGCGCAGCGAGCATCCGCATGCCACGATCCTCATTCACCCGGAGGCGCCGCGGGAGAGCCGGGTCCTGGCCGATCAGGTGCTTTCCACGGGCGGCATGTGCGCGTTTGCCGCGCACAGCGATGCCACTGAATTCATCATCGGCACGGAAATCGGGGTGCTTCACACACTAAGGAAGCGGAACCCCCAAAAGCGGTTCTCCTGTGTCGACGAGTCTATCACCTGCCCGAACATGCGCCGCGGATCCCTGGACAAAGTGGAGAAGGCGCTGGCGGGCGAGGGCGGCATGCGGGTCACCGTGCCGCAGGATATCGCCGACCGGGCGAGAGGGTCACTCGAGAAGATGCTGGCCATGAGCGGTTAGAACGCGCGGCAATGCCGCCGGAGCAATACCGTCGTGAAGCAGTGGGGTGCCGCATGCTCGCCGCTTCCTTCCTCTCGCTCCACTACTCCAATACTCCCCAACCCAGTACGAATCAGTGAAGCACACTGGCAAGATCATTCACCGGCCTGTGTCCGCCCAACATCTCAATCTCGTCATTCGAGAAGCCCTGCTTCTGAAGAGGACCTATGACTTCTGTCTTGAGATCAGGTACGGAGGTGAGAAGAACATGCATGTCCTGTCCGGCCTGGAGGCGGACGCTTTTCTGTGATGCCGGCACGAGGACTGACTGGCCCAGGCCGAGGGATATCTCGCCGCCATCATAGAGCAGGGTTCCCGCGCCGCTGAGGACGGCGAGGGTTTTGAATGACTGTTTGGGCGGAAGCGCAATCGTGACCGCGGCTGAAAACCGGAATTCCTCCAGGGCGAAATAGCGGCAGGCCACGCGAAACAGGTGGGCCCAGCCGGCACCGTCGTGTACTGCAAGAGGCGGGATCTTGTGACGGTCATGCCAGGTCATGTCCAGTACCTGCAGCGATTCTTCTACGTGCAGCGGCCGGGGGGCGCCGCCGGCGCCGGTTCGTCCCCAGTCGTACAACCTGAATGTCGTGTCGGATGATTCCTGAATCTCATACAGCAACGTGCCGCCCAGAATGGCATGGACCGTGCCGGCCGGCACAAACAGGACGTCGCCCGGCTCTATGCGAAGGTAGTTGAGCAGCGTATCGAGGGTGGCGGCCTCGATGCCCCGGCGGACATCTTCGCGGGTAACGCCCTCCTTGAAGCCCATCACAATCTCCTGCCCGGGCGCGGCATCCACCACATACCAGCACTCGGTCTTGCCGAAATCACCCCAGCCGTTGGCGCGCGCGCCGGCATCGTCGGGATGCACCTGCACCGAAAGACGATCGCCGGCATCGATGAACTTGAACAGCAGGGGGAACGCGCGATTCGGGACGACCGGACCGAGAAGGTCGCGGCCGTGGGATGCAATGAGATCGTCGAGGGTGGCGCCTTTCGGGCCCCCGCTGATTACGCGCGTGCGATCGCCGGCGAAACCCGAGACCTCCCACGATTCACCTGCGGGAGCTTCCGGCAGAACGCTCTTCGCAAGACGCGTCCTGAGCGAATGGCCGCCCCAGATTTTCTCCCGGATAATCGGCTCGAAGCGTATCGGCCCGAGGGAAGGTGTTGAGGTCATGTGGTTTCGCGGCGTTCGATTGCGGTCGCCCGGAATGCATCGAGATCCGGGTAGATGCGTCCCTCGAACACCATGTCGAATTTCAGGGTCTCGAACAGGTATTCGATATACTCATTGGAGGAAATGATGTATATCGCGCCGCCCCTTTTTTTGACCGCATTCAGGTTGTAGACCAGCGCCCCGATGCCCGCACTGCAGATATAGACGACCTCGTTCAGGTCGAAGGCGATATGCGCGCACCCATCCGCGATAAGCTGCCGCACGGCGCCGTCGAGCTCGCGCGCGCGATCCCATTCCACGCGCCCCGTGAGCTTGACTATTTTGTACTTGCCTTCCGACCGGATATCGAAATCCACGCTTCCTCCCTCCGTGACCGGCTACACGTCCTCGTACTCCGCATCGGCGATATTCTCGCCCCGCCCGTCGAAACGCTTCTTCGGGGCGGCGGCTTTTCTTGGGTCCGACTCTATCGTATTTTCTCTGCGAGAGAAGAGCGACCAGACCAGCCTGATCGCAAAGTAGATCAGGAGCACGCGAAGCATGATGACCAGAAACGCGCCCATAGCAGTGCACACCACCGGGGTCGCGCGCGACCGGGCGGAGACGGCCGGCGGGCAACCCGAAAAGTCGCGAAATTGTTTTCTGGAATATACAATGAGGAAGGGACCGTTGCCCGGCACGTTTCATGCGCGTGCGGGCTGTTCCGAGAAAGGAATCCACGCATGAACACCGACATCACGGCGCTCAACGAACGAGTCAAGGAAGAGAGCAGCTTTGTGACGCTGCTGCGGGGAGAAATGAAGAAGGTTATTGTCGGGCAGACCCGCATGCTCGACCGCATGCTTATCGGCATGCTGACCCGCGGGCACATGCTTCTGGAGGGCGTGCCGGGACTGGCAAAGACGCTCTCTATCTCGACGCTCGCGAAGATAGTCGACACCGGGTTCAGGCGGATCCAGTTTACGCCGGACCTGCTCCCGGCCGACCTGATCGGCACGATGGTATACAACCAGAAGACCGGGGAATTCGCGCCCAAGAAAGGCCCCATGTTCTCCAATATCATACTGGCCGACGAGATCAACAGGGCGCCGGCCAAAGTACAAAGCGCGCTTCTCGAGGCTATGCAGGAGCGGCAGGTGACTATCGGCGACACTACGTACCGTCTCGACGAGCCGTTTCTGGTGCTTGCCACGCAAAACCCGATCGAGCAGGAAGGCACGTATCCGCTTCCCGAGGCCCAGGTCGACCGGTTTATGCTTAAGCTCAAGATCGAATACCCCACGCGGGAGGAAGAACGGGAGATTCTGGGACGAATGGCGACCGGGAAGGTGCCCGATGTTGCCAGGGTGGTGACGGTCGACAAGATCCTTGCCGCCCGCGACGTAGTCAATGAGATATACATGGATCCGAAGGTGGAGGAGTACATTGTCAATGTCGTGTTCGCCACCCGGGAGCCGGACAAGGCCAACCTCGCCGATCTGGCCCCGCTGATTGAGTACGGCGCATCGCCGCGCGCCACGATATTCCTGACGCAGGCCGCGCGGGCGCACGCGTTTATTCGCGGGCGGGGCTACGTGACGCCCGAGGATGTCAAGTCGGTCGGTATGGACGTTCTCAGACACAGGGTCATCGTTACGTACGAGGCTGAAGCCGAGAATATCACCCCCGAGCATATTGTCCAGAAGGTGTTTGACAATGTTGAGGTGCCCTAGATCACGTCGTCATGTACCGATGTGTGCCACCGCGGCGATTGCACTGATCGTCCTGGCCGCTTGTGTCGGGCGGCCGCGCGCCGAAAAGGTACTTATCTACGATGAGGACCGCGGGATTATCTTCGTCGATAAGGAAGCGCACGAGGCCAGGCGGGAAGAAAAGGCGCGGGCAACGGCCGAGCGCATCGCGCGCGAACGCTCGAGACGGGGCGACATTCATGTCGGGCGGAAAAAGGATCCGCCGGAGCTGTATTTCAAGTCCGGCCTGCAGTATTTCAAGGACGGTGACTATATCAATGCGCTGAAGAATTTCACCTATGCCCGCTCCGCCGACCCGAAACCCGAGTATCTCCTGTGGATGGGCAAGACATATCGCCAGCTCGATCAGCATGACAAGATGCTCTCCATCATGGAAGAAATCCTGAAGAAGTATCGGGAAAGCAGCGTGGCCGACGATGCCCTGTTCGAGATCGCCTTTCACTACCAGAAGAGCGACGATTACGCCATGGCGACACGCCGCTACGCCGAGCTGGCCGAGCAATATCCGTTCGGCGTCTCGTACTCCAACAACCAGGAGTTTCTCGAAGTCTCCCGGACGCAGCGGCAGTACATGCGGGCCGAAATGATAACCGCGCTGAAGGTGCTTGGGTACCGGGGAGAAACGCCGCGGGAGGCCTACGAGGCGTTTCAGAAGAAGAACGGTCTCGAAGTCACCGGCACTCCCACCGCGGCCACCGTCCGGGCGGTCAAGTCGCAGTATCAGGACAAGCTGCAGGCAGATGCCGCGACCAGCACGCAGCAGGAAGAAACCCGGAGGGCGACCCTCGTTGCCGCGGTCGCGGGCGCCGCTCTCGCGCTGAACCTCTGGATCCTCGTGGCCGTGCGGCTGAAGAGCCGGGAACGGAAACGTCACCTCGCGAACCTGCAGAGCGCTCTCGCCGACCTGGATACCAGGATGCTATGATACCACGAGAAATACTCCAGAAAGTCCGCCGGATAGAAATCAAGACGCAGAATATCGTCAATACGATTCTATCGGGCGAATATCACAGCGCGTTCAAGGGCAAGGGGATGGAGTTCTCCGAAGTGCGCGCATACGTGGAGGGCGATGATATCCGCACGATAGACTGGAACGTAACCGCGCGCACCGGCGCCCCGCATATCAAGAAGCATGTGGAAGAGCGCGAGCTGACGGTCATGATGGTGGTTGATGCATCCGCCAGCGGCAATTTCGGGTCGGTCAACCAGATGAAGGCCGAGATGGCCGTGGAACTGTGCGCGGTCCTGGCCTTCTCCGCAATCAGGAACAACGACCGCGTCGGCCTGATAATCTTCACATCAGAGGTGGAGAAATATGTCCCGCCGAAAAAGGGCAAAAACCACGTGTTGCGCGTGATCCGCGAGCTTCTGTATTTCAGGCCGCGGAAGACCGGGACGAATATCGGCGATGCCTGCGGGTTCCTCAACAGGGTACTGAGAAAACGGGCCGTCGTGTTCCTTGTTTCGGATTTCATCGATGCGGGATTCGAGGCGCCGCTGCGCATCACCTCGCGACGCCATGATTGTATCGCCATACGTCTCACCGATCCCCGCGAGCGCGAATTCAGGGACGTGGGGCTTGTCGAGCTGGAAGATCCGGAACAGGGAGGTACGGTCCTGGTGGATTCGCGAAGGCGGGCTTTCAGGGAGTTCTTCCGCCGCGAGGTCGCATCCCGTGATGCCGCGCTTCGCGGCATGTTCCGCGCGAACCGCATTGACGAAATCGCGGTTTCGACCGACACGGATTACGTCGATCCCCTGGTGCGGTTCTTCAAGCGGCGCGAAAAGGTGATGGCATAGCTATGGAAAAGAACGCATACGAGCGCATCCGCCGGTCCTCCGAAGCCGTCTATCCCCGGGTAGTGCGGCTTCGGCGCAGGATACACGCACATCCCGAACTGTCCGGGCATGAGACCGGCACGGCGCGCCTGGCATACGAATTCCTCAAGGACCTCGGCGTTCGAGCGCGCTACTGCGTGCGGCGTACCGGGGTAGTCGGCACGCTGCGCAACGGAAGCGGCCCGACCGTGGTATTGCGCGCCGACATGGATGCGCTTCCGGTTGAGGAAAAAAACGACGTGCCGTACCGTTCACGGCATCGCGGAGTGATGCACGCCTGCGGTCACGACATGCACACGGCGGCGCTGCTCGGTGCGGCGCGGGTGCTGGTCCGGCTGCGTAAGCTGTGGCAGGGGACGGTCGTGTTTCTGTTCCAGCCCTCCGAGGAAGTGGAGCCGGGCGGGGCGAGCGCCATGATCGCCGAGGGGGTTTTCCCCGAGGATGCAGATAGTGTATTCGGATTGCATGTGTCCTCCGATCATCCCACAGGCCGGGTCGGGATCAAGAGCGGTGTAGACGGCTCCGCGGTGCTCGGGTTCGACGTGCGGGTCAAGGGCCGCGGCGGGCATGGCGCGTTCCCGCACAAGGCGGTCGATCCGATTGTGTGCGCATCCTCGATGATTCTCGATCTGCAGACGCTTATCAGCCGGGAGTGTCCAGCGGTGGAGCCCGCCGTCCTTACCGTGGGGTCGCTCCATGCGGGCACCAAGCGAAACGTTATTCCCGACGAGGCCGTTTTTCACGGCACGATACGAACGCTCTCGGATACGCTCCAGCGGCAGCTCAGACGGCGTGTGGCCCAATGCCTGCGGACGGCCGCGCGGTCGTTTCGCGCCGGTGTCGAAGTCAGGTTCGAGCAATCCTATCCCTCGGGATACAACGATCCCTCTCTTGTCAAGGAGGCGCGGAAACACCTAGTCGGGATTCTGGGAACCGGCAACGTGGTATCCCGCGCGAAACCGTCCATGGGGGCCGAGGATTTCGCCTACTTCCAGAAACTGGTCCCCGGACTGTACGTGCACCTGGGGGTCCGCCCCCGGGGGGCGCGACGCATGGCCGATATCCACAGCGCGACATTCCTTCCGGACGAACACGCGCTTCGCACGGCGATCATGGTCCATGCCGGGCTGGCTGTCGGCAGGCTTCGACGGGAGCAGGCCTGAATGCCGGCGCTTATCTCTTATTCGAGTGCGGGGCAAACGATGTAAGGTAGGTGATTGCTCCCTTGACACTGCGCTGCAGCGCGCCGCCGATCGAGCGGCTGAGCCCGGTGATATCGAACAGGCTGACCACTTCGTTGCTGCCGCTCTTGGGGAGCACAATGCCCATGCAGCCCTTGTGTTTCTCCTGACACCACTGCCAGCATGCCGAAATAATCCCGAGCCCTTCGCTGGAGATATATTCGCATCCGGAGAGATCGAGCACCAGGGTAAAGAGCTTCTTGCGGCGAAGTTCTGACACGATCCTGCCGAATTCCCGTGCCTGCTCGTGAACGAAGTCAGGCGCTACGGGCCGGAGAACGGGAATCGATTCGACAATAGTCACGTTGATAACCCCGGATGCGAGACTTCCCTCAGGCGGCATAGCGGTTTTCTCCGTCGACAAGCGCGTCGAGAAACGATTCGGCGTCATCCTGAACCAGGAGCTTCTCGCGCATTTCTTCGTATGACATGATACGGGAGAGAGTACTGAGAATACCGGTCAGCTCGGCGGATGCGTTAGTGGGAGAGATCATCAGGAAGATAATGTGCACGGGCTGATCGTCGATGGCCCCGAATTCCACGCCCTTCACGCATCGCGCCGCGATCATGAATACACCGTCGATATTATCCAGCCGGGCATGCGGGATGGCGATGCCGTAGCCTATGCCGGTAGACATCTGGGCTTCCCGCTCGAATATCTTCTGATGGATGGCATCGACATTCTTCAGGTCGTATACCGATGCCAGATAGCGGACCATCTGGGTCAGCAGCTCGTTTTTATCCGCGGCTTTCAGATCGGTGAGGATGCCCTTTTTTTGAAGAACGTCCTGGATTTTCACCGCGTTTCCTCCGGCGCGTCATCGCCCGGGGCATCCGGCTTCTGGACTGTTTTCCCGCGTCTGTTCTTGCACAACGCGCCTATTCTCCCGAGAACGTATACGGCAAGGCCGGCGATCGCGACCGGCCATACATAGGAACCGGCCGGGCCGCCCGTCCCTCGCGCACGCATGAGCAAGACACCTGCCGCGATAATGACGGCCATTCCGGCAAGCATGACTGCGTAGGCATGCTCGCATAGCATATCCCAGGCGCGTTTTAGCATGTGCAATCCTCTCCCGTCAGGATGTAGGGCATTCTAAAATAACTCTTTATCTATCGCGACGCGCAGCGAGAGGACAGATAAGTGACGCATACGTTGTTTCAGGCACCGAGGCCAGGCGGCCCAGCAGACGCTTCGCATCCCGGGGATCCGATACGGTCACGCGTATTTCGAAGCGATCCTTCTCGAAGGCCGGGCTGTGCGCGAAGCACACCTTTGCCGGTGAAGGGTTGGCAGCCGAGGCAAGCCTGTTCCACCGGGACTCGGCCTCTGAAAGCCGGGGAAAGCGGAGCGCGTGGAGCAGGCCGCGGATCTTGTGCACGCGCTGCGGCCAGTTGAGCTTGCGTGAGCGCAGCACCGTCTGAATATCGGCATGCTTCAAGAGAGAGCAGACCGTGACCCTGTCCCGGCGGCTGATTTCAGTAAGCCATTCCAGGAATTCCCGCTGGGTCTGATAAGAGAGGCGGCACGGGCGAAAGGTGTCCAGAAAGGCATCCTGATCCGCGCGTGACATCAGAAGAAATCCTCTTACCAGCCCGATATCCAGGGCGCCGGAGAGCACGGCCCCGGTCACCCGCTTGCGGGCGGACAGCAGCGGCGCCAGGCGGGTTTGCTCCTGGCGGGATATGCCGGCCATATCTGCCACTGTCATGCGTTCGCGTTTTTCGCAGTGACGACGGATCCATTTCAGAGTAAGAATCTTCTCGGCCAGTGACAACAAGCGCCCCCGATTCAGCCGCATCCGCATGAATCCGATCGCTTTTTTATCTGCCGGGCAGTGCAGGATCGCGCAGGGAATTCGTTTTGTCCGCCGTTTCCGGTGCGCATGGAACCTTTTGCACCCATCAACGATAGAATACCGCGCGGCCTTTCCGGTCCGGCATACCACCAGCGGCATCACCAGGGCATCTTCGGACGGCGTTTCGCCGGATATCTCGCACAGGCCGGCGGGCATTGCCAGCGATGATGCGGGAAGCATGTCGAATGCCAGTGATGCGTCGCGACAATCAGCCGCCGAACCGGCGGGCGATTTCCGTATAGTGCTCATACTCCTCAACCTTTCCCCGCTTGTGTGAACCTGCGGCGAGTATGCGTGCCTTCCTGATCAATGTCTCGCGTGCCAGAGACCGTTGTTGTTCCGACAGAGGGGACCGCGCGAGCAGGTCGAGCAGGGCGCGCACGCGGAAACGGTCGAGCCGATCCACGCTCGCGGAAAGCTGGTCCGGATGGCCCCCATACCGCGTGAGCAGATATGCATCCACAAGCCCCACCTGATAGCGGCAGGCGATGCGAAGCCACAGATCATAGTCCTCGCAGGCGCGCAGGCTTTCGTTGAACCCGCCGGTTTCGTCAAAAAGGGTCTTTTCCATAATGACCGATGATGACGTTATCATGCATCGTTGCAGACTTTCGGCAAAGATGTCCCCCGGTTTTTTGACATGCGTTGCCGGAGGATTCACGCGTTTTCCGCGCCGAATCCAGATCTCGCGTGTCTGGGCGATTCGGGACAGGGGATGTGCCCGCATCCAGGCAAGCTGTCTCTTGAGCTTGTCGCGGTGCCATGTATCATCCGAGTCAAGAAACGCCAGCCATTTCCCCGAGGCCAGTGAGGCGCCGGCGTTCCGGGCGAGGGCGACCCCGCTATTGGCGGCGAGCCTGACACATCGGCACCTGGTCTCCGCCGGATGCCACAGTGCCGCCGGATCAATCCTTTCTTCGGAACCATCATCAACGACTATCAGCTCGAAGTCGGAACAGGTCTGGGCGAGGACGGATCCTACCGCCTGCCGGACCGCGTCCGCGCGGTTATAGGTCGGGATAATCACTGATACGGGAACCGGCATGAGCAAGCCCCCTTGCGCCGTGCCAGGGAAAGGGACAATATACGTTGGATTGTTTCATCTGCTCAAAATCAGGGGCCACCGGCTTCGTACCGCTGTCCGATTGTGGTACGCATCTGTTCCGCTTTGTTTCATTGTGGCACGAAAATGGAGCGAATCGAATGCCCACATCCTTGTTTTCAGCCTATTTCAGGCTAATCATATGGTTGGCATGGCGTTTGAGCGCATATTGCTGTAGATAAGACTTGCGAGGAAAAGGAGGCCACCATGGAGAACAGAAACGTTGTCGATAAACGACAGGTGAGGCTGGAAGAGCTTATGAGAGAGGATTACATACCGTTCCTTGAGGGAAGGCCGGGACGTGACACGGTGTTGAGTACTGACGATGTCACCAACCTCAAGATAGCCCTTAATACGAGCTTAAGCTTCGAGGAATTTCTTGAGCACGTATAGCGGCAAGGGACACGCGTTTTCCCGGGCCGCGGTGTCCCTCGCATCATTTCCCGATTGACTTCCGGTCGAGGGGCGGCTATATTTGATTCCCGATGATCCGCGCCTTTCTGTCAGGAAATGCCAAAGCCCTCCCTGTCCCGGGTGGCGTTGCCAGGGGGCTTCTGCTTCTGATGTCATCCATCTCTCTTGGCGGTTGTTTTGTGAGGAGTTCGCTGTATCCCGCTCCCAATGTCAGGGTGGCGGAGCCACCTGTCGGCTTCGAAGAAGTTGTCCTGAGTCTTTCGTCGGGTCAGACCGTTTCATGCTGGCATCTCCTCGACCCGGCTCTTCCGGAGACTGCACCCGCCCTGCTTTATCTTCACGGCAATGGCGAGAACCTGGAAACCATGCGCTTGTCAGGAACGCTCGAAAGTCTGGTAAACCTGAAAATGCACGTGCTTGCTCTGGACTATCCTGGTTACGGCAAGAGCGGCGGGAAGCCCTCTGAGGAATCGCTGGCAGAGGCGTGCGACAGCGCTCTTGCATGGCTTGCGGGCCAGTACGCGACGTGCCGAAGGATCGTGTGCGGATGGTCACTGGGAGCTGCGGCGGGCATAGGGGTCGCGGCCCGCAATCCCGGTTCGGTCGACGGGCTCATTGCCATGAGCGCGTGGACGAGCCTGGTTGACGTGGCCTCGCGCTTCTACCCCTGGTTTCTGGTGAAGCTTCTGGTGCGTGACCAATACAACTCACTGGCGGCCATCGGGAAGGTGACATGCCCCGTGCTTCTGGTGCACGGCAGGCAGGACAGCCTGATTCCCGCTCAACAGGGGCAGAAGCTGTCCCGTGCAGCGCCGAGACTGCAACGTTTTGTCACGCTGCCGGGCGTGCAGCACAATGATCTTTTGGGCCGGCGCGTGGTGTGGGCGGAAATACGCAAGTTCGTGGGTTCTATTCCTCCCCCGAAAGACCGACCTCACTCATCCTCGATGAGATCCAGCGAAAGATAATGCACGGTGACATCGTTCATCGCGGAGTATTCGATCCGTGTTCTCCGGTACAGGGAGAAGCATCGCGCCCGCATGTTGCCTTCTTGCGTGGGCATGAGTTCCCTGAAGTAGTTCATGAGCGTTTCAAGATACGCGCGCGCGTGCCGGCAGTAGTTGACAACGGCGGTGGTGTCCTGAAGGCGGTCTTCGAGAAGGTGCTCGCAATACTGTGCTTTCACGTCGTATGTTTCTTCC
>WJMI01000267.1 GCA_014728015.1 Chitinivibrionales bacterium
GCCTTGTGCCGTATCGAACACAAACAGCCCCCGGGCGGTGCCTATCCAGATACTTTCCCTCCCGGGCGACATGCATTGGATTCTTTTGCCCTTCAGCTGGCTTGCTGAAGAAATGGGGGCCACTGGCCCGGTGGCGGACACGTCGAACCGATACAAGGCCCCGTTTTCACTGCCGGCCCAGACCGTGCCGCCGGCAGCTGTCACCGCAGTGACAAAGTCTTCCGGCTGTCCATCGGATAATTCCAGTGCAATGCGCTTCTGGGCATGGGCGGTTGCGGCAAGCAGGATCGCACACACACATGCGTGAAGCACTCGCGGTCGTATCATAGTTGTTTCAACCTTTCGAGCTTCTTTTTCAGGTTCCGGATATACGTTTTCGCGCGCTGATTGTCGGGGTCGAGTTCAAGTACCTTGTTCCATTCAACAAGTGCCGCATCGAGTTTCTTCTGCATGTACAAATCGAGTCCCCTGTTGAATAACACGGTAACCTTGTCAGGGTCGACTGCGCGTTCCTTCCGTGCCGCATCATTCTGGGCGGCGGCGCGCGCCGATGCAAGTCCTTTTCCGGCCGCCGCGTTCCCGGGATCCAGCTTCAGAACCCGCTGGTATGCGGTCACGGCAGCACTCCAGTCCTTCCGGGAGGCGTATTTCTCGGCTCTGGACATCTGGGCGTTGGTTTCGGCCTGTATCCTCTCCATCATTTGCCGCACCATCTGGTTGCCCGGGTCTTTCGCGAGAATCCCGTCCCAGAGCGTGCGGGCCTTGCGCACTTTGCCCTGCTGATAGAGCGCCACCGATTGCCGGAACATGTCCTGGATCGCCAGGTCTGTCTTGCGCGCGCGGGCCTTGTCCCTGCAGAAAGCGAGCCGGTCGCGCGCCGTCGTGTACGACGAGTCGAGGGCGAGCACATCCTGCCACGAGGCGGCCGCCTCGTGCCACCGACCTTCCTGTTCGGCCGTGCGGGCCTGCGACTCAAGCCCGGCGATTCGCTCGCGGGTTTTTGCCGAAGCGAGATGTGTTTGTGATTTTTCGAGGTATTCTCTGGCCGGGGCGTGCGACGGGTCAAGACGGAGCACGGCATCAAGAAGGTGTGCAGCCTCCGTCCATGCTTCCCGCTCGAATAGTGCTACCGCGCTGTCATAGGCTGACTCCACTGAGCCCGCGTACTCTTCTTGAAGTTCCGCCAGGCGGCGGGTCGCGGCGGAATCGTGGGGGCTGATGTCGGCGAGCCGGCGATATTCGTCTATTGCCGCACGAAGATTGCCTTGGGCGTAGCGCCGTTCGGCCTCAGAGCGGTAGAGCTTCTCTATCTCTTTGAGCTGCGCCTTGGCCTCCCGGACATGTCCCGCCAGGCGCGCATTGGTGGTGTCGAGACGGAGGGCCTTTTCCCACGCTGTAAGGGCTTTGCGATATGCTCCGTTTTCGAACAGCACCATCCCGCGTTGCAGGCCCTGGTCCTGCGCTTGAGCGGTGGTTTTCCGGATGCGCGATGCAAGGGCTGCCGCGCTTTCATGCGCGGGACAAAGGGCGCGTGCGCTGTCGAGAAGGGGGAGTGCCTCGCGGACTCTGTCCCGCATGGAGAGATTGCTTGCTTTTTCGAACAGGCGATCCGCGCGTTCGCGTCCGGCGCGGGCGCGTGACATCTCCGCGATTTCGGCATCCACTTTGGCGATATACGATTGGAGCAGCGGGTAGTCGGCATTCAGGTCGTGCAGATGCTGCCAGCGGTCCCGGGCTTTATGGAACTCCCCGCGCGCGTAGTGCTCCATCCCGGCTTTATAGAGTTCCTGCTGCCGGCTGACAAGGGCCGCCGCCGTGTCCTGCCCGACCGGCTTCCGCACCTTCCGGATGCCGAGTTTCTCCTGTGCGCGATTGAGCAGGGTATAGCATTCCTCATGAAGCGGGTCCAGTCGCAGAACCTGTTCGAAACCGTGTATGGCCTCCAGGTAGCGTCCCGCCATATACGCGGCAAGCGCTTCCCGATACAGATGCACGCCCTGCTTGAACAGCGGTGATTCGATGCCGAACAAGGTCGTATCAATGGCTTCAACAACCGCCGGTTCGGGAGAAGGCTGCGTGGCGATATCCGCATCGAGCGCCGTTGCGCAGGCCAGCGGTATCAGCCCTGCGAGAATAGTTTTCTGCATCACGGTGTTCATGCAAACGTTCCGGCAACAGCCTATGAGTCCCGGGAAGATGCACGGGTGTTGAATCCTTCCGGGGATCCGACCGTGCGAATGACACTGGTGAGCCCGGAGAGCTCTATCATATCGTGAATGCCCTGCTTCGGGCCGGCAAAAACCAGCTCGATGCCGCTATCTCTGAGTTTTACAAACATCCGGACGAGCACGCCCAGACCGAGGCTGCACATGAACGAAAGCCGGGAAAGATCGACGACGAGCGCGCGGATGTCGCTTTCCGCGGCCGCTTTGATTGCGGCGCGCAGGTTTCGTATATCATCAGGATGCCACAGCTTTCCGATGAGCGTAAGATGGATGACATCGTCCCTTCTCGTCTGCCGTATGTCCATCCTACTCCGCCTCTCTGTGGTTCTTGACCACTGTTATACGGTTGCCCCGCTCGTTGAATCGTACTGCATCCATATACGCGCGCACGAAGTACAGCCCGCGCCCGCCGTCCTTGAGAAGGTTGGCCTCCTCCTTGGGATCGGGGAGGCTTTGGTGATCGAACCCGTCACCCTCGTCGAGAACGCTGACGGTAAACGTGTCGGCATCCACTTTATAGAAAACGGTCACGCGCTTGCTCCTGTCATTTCCGTTGCCGTGGGTGACAGCGTTGATAAATATCTCGTGAATACAGAGCTTCGCCGACCAGATCTCCTGTTCCGAGAAGCCGTTTCGATCGATGTCCCGGAGGATCACGGCGCAAACCTTCTCGATTTCCTCGTAGGTGTTGAACATGAGGACATTCGGCTTGTCGCCGTGGGAGAAGCCGGAATCCACCAGCAGCGCCTTGGACGAGCCGAACTGGAGACAGAGCAGCGTGAAATCGTCTCGCAGCGGCGTGCCTTTCGTGTACGCGGTATGATCCCGCAGCATGCCGGCGAGAGAGTCTTCCACGCGCAGCGCATGGTGTTTCCGGACGAGCTCGACAAGGCGCTCGGTTCCGAACATCTGCTCGCCCGGATTGGTCGCTTCGGTGATGCCGTCGGTATAGAACAACACTCTGTCCCCATCGTCAAAGCGCGCTTCCGCATCCTGATACGTGGCGATACTGGCGAGGGCGGAATGGCCGATGAAGAGCCCCTTGCCCTGGAGCATTTCGATCGTGCCCGTTTTTTCATGATAGACGATTGGCGCCGGATGGGCCGCCTTGGCGTATATCATGGTATTGTCTTCGGGGTCAATGAGTCCGAGAAACGCGGTGAGGTAGTGATCGGTCTTTATGGAGTTACAGATATACTTGTTGACCTCGGAAAAGATCCGGGCCGGCGATGTCAGCCGGTCGAGATATCGGGCGAACAGCATTTTGGCCATAGCGCCGATGAGCGATGCGGGCACCCCATGGCCGGAAACATCGAAGATAAGCACGGCCAGCTTGCCCTCGGGCGTGACACTGATATCGAACAGATCGCCTCCTACCTTGCCGGTCGGCACGTAGGCGTGCGAGAACTCGATGTTCATCATGGAGGGAAATTCGCGGGGCAGGAGGGCGGTCTGGACATTCTTCGCCATCTCCAGTTCTTGGCTGAGCTCTGAGTAGGCCGTCTTGAGCTTGCGGTGCGTTTCACCCAGCTCCCGTGACCGCTCGTCCACCAGCTCGTTGAGACGCCTGTTAAACTGCTCGAGCTTCTCACGCTCCTCACGCTCCCGCTCGTAGAGGTCCTTGTACTTTTCCTGCACGTTTTCTTCGAGGGTAAGATCCGAGAACACCATGACGGCCACGTCCTGTTCGCTGGATGCCCCCGGGAGTGGAATGCAGCTCACCCCGAGTGAAAGATATTCACCACGGGCGTTCTCAGCCTTGACTTCACGGAGTTTGACTGTTTCTTTCTTGTCGAGAGCACCGGTCACCAATGCATTTCCGTCTGTGAAGACCGCGGCCTTGAGACACTGGCTGCATCGCATACCCCGGCGGATGTCCCGCTGGGAAATCTTGGCCATATCGAGAAACTCGTAGTTGGTGTAGAGTAGCTGCAGGTCGCGTCCCACGATGCATGCCGGCGTCAGAAGGCCGTCTACGAAGGTTTGTACCGTATCGAGCGTTGCCATGGGGGGGGGGCGTCGCCTATCGCTGTCTCAGGAAATGGAAGTATTTCTCTTCGATGTCATCGAATTCGAGCTGCCCGTTGCATGAGGCGCACGCTTGGCCGGGCGCGGAACAGTCGGGATGCTTGGCCAGGAACGCATCGGTATCGACCTCGATATCCTGCTCCTTGTCGCAGCGGGCGCAGTAGTAGGGGAGCATGAACGATTGCACCTTGCCCCGGCCGCCGAAATTGGAGATCATGTTGAGCTGGCGGACAATGACCGGCGCGCATCCCTGGAAGATCACGTCGTGGTCTTCGGAGATCGAGCCGATCAGGTTGACCCATGACCGTATGCCGCAGGAATTGATACGCAGGATGCCCCTGAGATCAACATCGACACCTGGTTTCAGATCGGTGAATGCCTTCTCGAGCAGTGCATCCTCGTCAATAACGCCTTCAAGCACGATCCGGCTGCGTTCGCCGGTGTCCTCGCGGCGGAATGTGAACTTGCCGCTCATAGGCTACCCCTTGACAAACATATTGAACGATTGTGATTTCCTGCGGAATTCCCTGGCATCCGTCGCAATGAATACGAGAAACTCGGTTTTCACGCCGGAACTGATATTGATAATGAACTGGTTCACGTTTTCGAATATCTTGAATATTCCCAGGCCGGCGCCGCCCTTCTTCGTGTCAATCTGATCGCTTCCCTTGCCATAGCACTTCCGCAGGTAGTAGATGACACGGTCTTTGGTGAGGCTGCCGAACGGGTCGGCCATGGACAGCCCGAACAGACCGTTGTGCAGGACCCACGACAGGGTGGCGGCCCTTCCCGCAGGGAGCGCAACACGCTGGGTCCGCGGCAGCTCGGCGTAGAGGTGTTTGCCGGCATTGTCGGTCGGCGCATCGTACAGGACGTTCATTATCATTTCATCGAGGACATCGGTAATGCTGCCGATGATGCGAGAGCGGATGTTGTTGCGGAGGGCGAACGTGACGGCTGCTTCTATGTACTTCTCTTTCTCCTTCGAATTGTCAATGGTAATCGATTCAACCGCGGCATTCGGCGGTACATAAAACCGGAAGCCGAACGGATTGCCGGCAAAAGTCTTTTCGATGGTCTGCAGAAGCTCCGCGGCATAGAATCGAGTGGTCGATGTAATGATATTGTCCGGATACAGGCGGTTAACCCGATCTTCAATGA
>WJMI01000268.1 GCA_014728015.1 Chitinivibrionales bacterium
ATGCATCCCAGGTGACATTGATGATGTCTCCCGGCTCGTACGAATCGCCTTCGGCGGGGGTATAGACATCAAGTGCCCGGGCCGGGAAAGCCAGACAGATGCACAGCGCGAGGACTGCAGGAGGTATGGCCATGAGACGTTGTCTATAAGCGATGCATGACATGCGTATTTCTCTTTTGATGATGGGCAAGGGCTGTTGGTGTGCTCAAATCATAGTATATATGACGCTCTTGTGTTTGTAAAGAACTTGCCGCAGGGAATTTGCAGTGGAACGGTCCATTTTCCGGCATTCTCAATCTCCGTTTTGCGATTGAGTAGCCGGCAAAGGTCGGGACGCAGCCGGCTATCTTACTATCAGCACTCTGACGCATGTGCTGCGCTGCGGCGCTATCACCCGCAGGAAATAGGTGCCCGGCGGAAGTTCGCTCGCATTCAGCGAAATGTCGTGCGAGCCGGCGGGAGAACATACCTTCCCCAACAGGAGTTTTCCCAAGCTGTTGTAGAGCACCGCATTGACAGGCTGTGCCGCAGGAGCAGAAAAGGACGCTCGCACGACTTTGTTTCCGCGATCGTGACGTACGCGTATGAGAGTCAGGCCCTTTCCAGCGGAAGCCGGTTCGTGACGCGGCGTTTTGGCATCAGCGAAGCTTGTGCAGCCGGGTACGCTGTCCAGGGATGCCGTATCCGTGACCACGGTCCCGTGCGTCTCCATGCCGGCCGCCCGCATGCCGGCGAACGTCAGGTCCATGTCGTTCCAGGTCCATCGTTGCGCGCCCGCCGTATCGAGCAGGTGATACGTGTTGTGGTCGAAGGTGTTGCCGCCGGACTCCCAGAATGCATCGCATCCGTATTCGCAGTAGCCGCCCGAGGTGCCGCCCGGGCCTTTATAAATGACGTGGTTATGCATCACGTAGTTGTTGCGGGCATGCCAGCGTGATGTCTTCAGAAAATTTTCACGGTCTATCTGGACTACAATGATTCCGTGGCCGTGATCGGGAGAGACTTCGACTACGTTTCCGTATACCTGGGTATTCGACGATGTCCCCACCTGGATATTGGCGCCGATGGCGGATGCATTGAACCGCACGACATTGCAGCGGATTGTCGCGGTGTCACTGATCTCGTGGAATATCCCCTCGGCGGCGTTGTATTCGCAGCGGTTCGCTTCGTAAAGAATCCTGCTGCAGTTGATATCGCACCACAGGCCGGCACCGTGATTATGATGGGCATAATTGCCGCGTATGGTCACGTTGCTGGCCCATACGACCTTCACGCCGCCGCCTTCCCAGCCGAACGAGTAGCTCTTCAGGAAATTATTGTACGCGATTTCATTGTTTTCGATAACGCAACTGTCACCGCCGGAAAGCACGCCGATGCCTTTCTGGCCGTTGTGGTGCACGTAGTTGTTGCGGATAACAGCGCCCCGTCCGCGGATCTGTATGCCGGTCGCATGATTCAGCCGGACTTCGCAGTTCTCAATATGCCACCCGTCACCGGGGTAGTCCCCGTCAATGGCCCCGCGCTGACTCGGAGCGGCATACTTCTCAATCACGAGATTCTTGACCGTCACATGCAATGCGGGTCCCCCAAACGATCGTCGCGCAGTGCTGATTTCCATAACGTGGCCCCCGGGATCGTCGGCCATGTATACGGAATCCTTATCATAATCGAGGTACCATGTTCCCGCGGTCACCTCGTCGAGGCTCAGCACCCGTTTCATGAATTCGCTGTCCATGTACAGGTCTTCGGGGTATATGCACGACTCGTAGCCCTGCTCACATTCACCGTAGTAATCGGTCTTGGGCTGTGTTTGACCGCCGTGTGCCCAGTAGTGCCCGCGCTGTACCCAGTCGGTGAGTACGCGCGCGCCGCTCATGACCGCGCCCGAATCGCCGACAAAGCTGTTTGCCATTCCGGGAACGACATTTTGCACGCGGTGTACGCCGCTGTCAATGAGAAAGACCGTGTATGATGTGTGGGCATTGACGGAGTCTTGGAACGAATCGCCGACATGCAGCCTGACCGTGTCCGGTTTGGCGAGCGGGGCAGCGATGCACCACGCTATGGCAAGCTGCGCCAGGACATGCCGGCAACATGCAGGGCGGGCTCCAGTATTGGTTCGTGTCATGGCGCTTCTCTTATGCAATATGAAGCGGCGGGGGGCTATGCATCATCCACGGCAATATACCTTACAGAAGCACATGCTCTCCATCTCAGCGGGCGCCACCCCTTCCCGGGGCCGCCTTTGCGCGAAGGCGTGGCGGGGAGGCGCCCGCAAGATCGGCTGTGATGATGGGGCTTGAACCGAACGCTGTCGATGCAGCATGTGTATCAGGAGAACGAGTGCCAAAAAAGGCGTTGATGCGAGCGCGCAGGAGCGACAGGTTGGCATCGAGACCGATGACCCTGTTTCGCGGCCATGCAGAGGAAGCGGTTTGTATCATACGTCTGGCAAGTCCCCTGCAGGAAGTACGGAAGAGCGCCCGATGCGACGAAGTGCTGCGTGTGTCCAGGCATCTGCCGGGGTAGAACACCGATAGAAGTGTGCGCGGGCGACGCCGGCACAGTGCTTCCATGCCAGTCAAGGTGGACAGGGCCCGGAGGCTGCGGGGAGAGGGCACCAGCGCCGCTATAGTGGACACGAATGCCACGTGGATGATTCCCTGTCCGCATGCGCGAAGAATGCGGGAGAGCGTGGCAAGGCTTTCCGACGGATCCTGCGTTTGGCCCGGCAGGCCGTGTACCGGATCGCAGGAGTATACGCGAATGGGCCCGCGTATGTCGGGGAGTACCCGGTCGTGTTCCCACAGGTGGAGTCGGGGATGCCATGGGTAATGGGCCGCGAGCCACGCGGCATCGTTTGGGGCGCGCGCTGCAAGTACTACGATTTCGGCGGGGTCCAGCGTGACGAGAAGCGCGCGGCCCAGCGCTGTCCGCGGCTCGACAATTATCGAAAGCGATTTCACGATTGTGCCGCCTTCCGTTGTTCTTTTTCTGGATGCCTACCAGGCCGGCATGTTTACTACCGCCCAGAAACCTTCGAACGCATTCCACTCACAGATCACAGCCCACAGAAAGCGCAGGGCGAGCATGCTGGCGATGGTAACGAAAAGCAATGCAAGGTTTCTCATACCGCACCTCTTTTCGGAATAGGTGCTCAATACGCGCCCCTGCCCTTGAGAACCACGCGCGCGGTCCGGGCCAGGATGAGCAGGTCAAGAATGAGCGACCAGTTACGCACGTAGAACGGGTCCCACAGGCGCATACCATTGTTGCCGCCGTCGCTGCGGCAGCTCACCTGCCAGAGTCCGGTCAGCCCCGGCCGGACCGCTTCGCGATACGCGCACACATGGTCCCCGAGTTTGCGATGGTGATACCGGGGAAGGGGCCGGGGTCCTACGAGCGACATGTGTCCCTGCAGGACATTGATAAGCTGGGGAAGCTCATCAAGGCTGAATCGCCTGATAAAACGGCCTGCGCGGGTAACGCGAGGATCGTGGCGGAGCTTGTAGCGGGCCCGCCATTCTCGCCGGATTTCGGGATCGAGCAGGAGCATGCGTTCCAGGAGATCTTCGGCGTTGGGCACCATGGTCCGGAATTTCCAGACTCGAAACGGGCGGCCGTTCCATCCGATACGGATCTGGAAGTATAGCGGCGCATGTCGATCTTCGAGCCAGATCAGAAGCGCGAGAGCGCAGCACAGCGGCAGCCATACAGGAAGCGTGATCATAACCAGGAGAATGTCGAGAACTGGTTTCGCAATGCGATACGAGGAGCTGGTCAGTGCCCGATGCAAAGAGGCCAAGACAGGTTGTGTCGGCCCCTCGAGTGCCCTGGCAGTGGAATGCGGTGTTTCGTAATTCACCGACGCGACTGCAGCAGCCACCAGGTTGGCAAACAGTACCTGATCCATTGAATCTTCCGGCTTTGCGAGTGACTCAGGCAATGCCCCGGCCATCCACCCTTTGCCGTCCCAACCGACTTGCACGGTATTGCCTGCCATGGTGTTGCCCTTCTGCCCGAAATCGATACTAGTCGTCGCCATGATTGGTAATGTATCTCGATTTCGAGGTGCCACAGCAAGACGTGACAAGAAAACGTTTAATTAATAAAACATCATAGCTGCAAATATCCGATTGGGGTATCTGCTATAGTAGTCGCCTGATTCAGGTTGCCAATTGTAGCTGGATATGCAACCTAGCTGAAATTAACCTAGTATGAGACATGCAAGCCCGGTTGTTGAGGCTTGATAAAGAACGACTAACTGTTTAATATTTGGCAGGTTTTAATAGGAACCTGGGTGCAATTCAATAAAATGGCTTTAAACGCGCCTACAGGCTGGCTTGGCACTGCGCCAGGCAGACTTGCTCGGGCCTTATGCAAGCAGGAGCTTCATCTCCATTTCCGGCCGTAATGTGGCTCTTTTATGTGGCCATTTCCTGGCATGTTCCGGTACGATGACAAAGCCGAGTGTGCGGTACAGTTTGATCGCTGGCGTTCTCCAAAGACCCACGCTGAGACGAAGCTCCCGGCATCCGCCTCGCCGTGCTTTGTCAATCGCAGCATGCATGAGCTGCCGCCCAATGCCCATTCGGCGATATATGGTGCGCACCCGGAGAGCGCTTATCCAGCATATGTCTAGGCTGTTGTCGTTTGCCACTTTTTGAAGAAGTCCCACTGAGCCGGCAATAGTGTTCCTTCGTCTAACCATGAGATACCGGACCCTTGGATCGGCACGTAGTATTCTGCCTGCGTAGCACGGGAAAAACCATTTTCGGTGGCGCACAAGGTCTGCAAGTTCGGCTTCTTCTACATCAATCTCACGTGCGAAAAGCGAGGCGGCTGCGGGATAGCAGGGCAGCTTCTGCGCCAGGCAGAGCGCATCTTTTGCCAGGCGGCGCATGAGGCCGGGAGGCGAGGCTGGACAAGAAGAACAGCAGGTTGCTTTCAACCGATATGCTTGGACTGCGACGACTGCCGCTGGATTATACGCCAGAGATTGTCCCGCTGATGCGGCTGCATTTCGACAAAGGAAACTCCCATGCGCTTCAGGGACTTATCGAGCGTGATCGGCTTGACCCACAGCTTCCGGAAGTCCGCCTCAAACACCACCGACTCATCAGGGTAGTGCTGGGTCAGCCAGACTTTCCCGAAATTGC
This sequence comes from Chitinivibrionales bacterium, assembly GCA_014728015.1. Lineage (GTDB taxonomy): Bacteria > Fibrobacterota > Chitinivibrionia > Chitinivibrionales > WJMI01 > WJMI01. The sequence goes on from WJMI01000268.1 coordinate 5,160, forward strand.
CTTCATCAAAATGATTGCCGAACACGATGCACATGCCGCTAAGGCTGATATTGTTGCAGACAGTTCCATGAAGAAGCTGTCCTCGCATGCGGACGGCAATATCAGCGGCAAGGGGCACGCGCGGGTGGTGGCGCTTGTTCTCGAACATCAGGTCCTCCTTTTGCGCGACTCATTTTCCAGAGGCACGATCACGAATCTTGCCCCCGTCTGGTGGACCTGGTCAGGGATTGTGCGGGGGAGCGGGCTATATTTTCCAGAAGATAGTATTGAGGCAGGGCTGCATCAAGAGGGGCCTCTGCGGGTGGGTGGGGACGGAGATTAGTTAATCAGATAAAGCGGGAAGTCTCACTCCCTTCATTTCGCAAATCCTTTTGCCGATTTGGACCTTCTGCGAGATGGCGCTTTGGCCAATGCCAAGGTGCATTCC
>WJMI01000269.1 GCA_014728015.1 Chitinivibrionales bacterium
GGATGATTGGAGGGTTGGCGCGGTAGGCGGCGGTGACCCGTGCCAATCATTGCAGCAGCCGCTCGGTGGGTTCCGCACCGAATGGACAAGCCGGCTCCCTCAGCGGATCAATGCTCCAGCAATTCAAGGGCTCCCGCCTGCCATCCAAAACACCACAATTCTGAGGCTGTTAGAGACATTTTTGACTATGCAAGAGAGTTTTTTGAGGCTGTAAGAGGCCCCAGGATGTTGTAAGAGGCTCGAAGATATTGTAAGAAGCTACCTTATTGGCCAGGGCCTTGTTATGTTGCCGCGAGATCTCACTTGGTAACTCGATGTCTTTTTGCCTTGCGCATCACTCTGTCAAAGGTCGAAAGAATTTCCTCCTTTTCGTATCCGGCCCAATACTTCGAAATCTTCTCCCCTGCTTCGAGCGAGGTTATCCCGCGCGCGAACATATGCATCGCCAGTTGGATGATCGACCCCCCCCCTGCTCCTCAGCCGCAGTTTCGATCCGATGTTTGAGGTCTGCCGGAACCCTAATGGTTAGAACGCTTGGCTTTGCCATGCTATTCTCTCCATTCCTTCATGGCAACACCGTTTTGATAGCCTCCCTGGTACCACCATCAAGGTTGAGCAACACAGCATATATACCATGAGCCAACCCACCGGCATTCCACACAAGAATCTGGTGACCGTGCACAACAGAGGGCCGCGACAACGCTGAGATCTTTCTCCCTCTGCTGTCATACACAGCCACGTCCGCAAGGAGGCCGTGTCCTGCAGGAACTACCATTTCCACAAGGTTACCGCGACGCCGAAGGGAGATAGCGGGTTTATTCCGTATTCGCATCCATGGCATTGGCGCCCTGTCAGGATTTATTCTGCTTCCAGGATTTTCTGCGCTGCTATCTCTCACGTAGTATGCTTTCTTCATACATCCGCTAAGTGAAAGGATTTCACCAAACGATTGAACTTTGCAGTGGGACGACTCATACCAATTCTGTTCCGAGATGCATGGCCAGCAGGCAAACCGGCCAAGATCAATTAGAAGGCTGTAACCAAAAGATCCACCATTTACGACTATACTGTCTTGTTTTACGAGTGCCGAGTCCGTAAAAGTAAAGAATGAGTCCGACGTGAATTCTATATATGCTGAATGTCCACAGTCTCCCGGATCATACCACGATGTACCTCCACCCACGCCGGATCGACTAAACCCCGTCAGCCATCGCCATGTTCCTTTAATACAATTGATCAACGAGTCAACATTGCGCGTCTCCAAGGTGTCCGGGAGCCCGCTGACAAGGCCGGTACAGGAGAAGCGCAGCGTGTCTTGCAGGCGAAGCCCATGCAGATAGGCTGTCAACCCATCACTGTGGCTTTCGGCCCGATGCCACTTAAATTCCAAGCGCTTGTCGGCGCCGGGGGTTGTCAGAGTATCGCCCCACATGCTGTCAATTACACAGAGGGTGCCGTCTTCGGCTTTCAGGCTGTCAAGATAGACTGCGCACATCGAATTCAGGGGGTCGAACAGGGAATACTTTATGCATGATTCGGCATCACACCGTACATTTGCAGCTGCCGTGCCGGTTACTTTGATCAACGTATCAACGATCGTATCATAGACCCATATGCATGTACGAAGGCTACACATCATGGAACTGTCTACCACAAGTGTATCATAGCTTCTGTTTGCGGTCAGCTCTCCGTATGAAGCGGAAAGCCACTTGGTATGGCAATCGCTCACGTCAAAGAAGTATGGCTCGTCTTGGGCTATCAGTCCTGCCACGCTGAATGCGACCACCACAATGCTTGTCCGCATAATTCACCCCTCATCCTTGATTGCCACCCATGCATACCGCTTCCGGAAAGCGCTTTGCCGGCCGGCCCTTCTTTTCTTTGACAGACTCACGATGCTTCCTGCACGTCCGGTTTGCTCATTGAGCGTTTCGTGCCGTGTTCCTAAAACATGAACGTCAACCCCAACCCGACACATCCCGCGCCGCACAGGATGGCCCCCACAGTGCGGTCAACCACGGCCCGGTCGCGCTCTTCCCGGTACTCGTCGGCCCGGGGATACGGTGCCGACTCGTAGCTTTCCTGACGGTCCAGCGCGCGGTAGTGGAACCCCGCCCACATGCCGGCGCCGGCAACGGCAACGGCGCAGAAGCCGATTCTGAGGGGCAGTTTCCAGTTGCGTTTCGCCGGTCCATCCGAAACCGGTCCGGCCGGCGGTATCGCGGGGTCAGAAGCGGCCGGCCCGGGCCGGGGCGCTTCAGGATGGGCAAAGGAAAAGGGGACCGCATCATCGACCGCGACGATCTCGCCGCCGGCAACCAGGTTGGAACGCCCGTTTTTCGCGAACACGACCCCTTCGAGCGCGGCGCTCCCGGCCGAGTCAACATCAAGGCCGTACGTGCTGAAGGCGATCTTTACGAAAGACAATTCGGCACGTCCGGCGGCTTCAATGCGCACGCCGTTCCAGTCGAACGGCCCGGCCGCGCTGTCGGCGATTTGCACTGACGGTGCATCCTTTACGGAGGTCAATATTATGGGCGCGGTGAGCTCGCCCGCGCACGCCAGCGTGCCGCGCACCACGACCGCCGTATACGGTTCGAACCGGACCACCGAGCCGGGAGCGAAGCTCAGCGTGCGCCCTTCGCGCACGACAATATCACCGGTCACGCGATACGCGGCGCGCTCATAAACCCCGTCCTGCTCGCCCGCGAGCTCGACGGGCGACGCCGGCGGGAGCGAGATGGCGCACGCTATCAGGAACGGTATGGTGCGAAAAGAGATGGTTGTCATTTCTTGATTACCGGGAGAAGAACCCGTAAATTAATATACACCCGGGCGCGGTCCCCGCGCGGGCGCCGGCGGGAACAGGCTTGACCGTAGGGTAATGCCGTGTCGTGCGTGCGGGCAACCGACACGATGTATATTGTCCGGGCATTATCACCTCTCTGTACCGGCCGCCCATGGATCTCTTCAAGCACCTCGGAAAAAAACGGAATCGGCACATTCTTGTCCTGTCTTCCGCCAGCGCACACAGCGGCCTGCAGTGTCTCTATACGGAGGTGTCCGGGGACGGATGGCAGGTGCTGCAGCACGAAGTGGTCCCGTATCCGGCCCGGACACGAGCGCTGATCGACGAGCTCGCGCGTGATCCCGCGGCATCCCAGAGCATGCGGGCCGTGGCCCAGGTGGAGAATGAATTCTCCCTTTTCGCGCTCGACTCGGCGCGTTCGCTCCTTTCCCATGTGCCGCCGTCAGCCGCACGCCCCGACCTCGTCGTATTCAACCGGCTGGTGCTGTGGAAAGGGGACCTTGACAGCAGGATACACCGGACCTGGAATTTCTGCATCGGCGAGCCGCAGCTCCTCGCGAGTTTTCTCAACGCCCCCGTACTCACCGATTTCGTCCGTCACGATATCCTAGCCGGGGGGGCCGGCGCCATGCCGCTCCTTTCGGGCGACCTGATCATCGCGCGCAAGGCCGGCGAAACAGCCATGCTCGTGAATCTCGGCCTCATTGCCCACATAACTATCATCGACACATCACGATCCGAAATCGTCGTCGATTCCGATACCGGTCCCGGCACGTACCTTATCAACCGGGCCGCCGCGGAAGCCGGATGCGGGGAGGGGTTCGACCGGGACGGCGCTGCCGGCGGGGCGGGCACGGCAGACACGGCATGTCTCGAACAGCTCGCATCCCATGAATGGTTCACCGGTCGCGCTCCGAAGCAGGCGCAGATCGATACTTTCGCGGAGCTCCTGCGCCACCCGTCGCTGGCAACTCTGACCCCGCACGAAGTGCTCGCCACGATGACCGCGCTCACCGCGCGGACCATATTCAATTTCTTCAAGCAGGAATACCGCCGGCCCGAAATGCCGCACGCGCTCTGGCTCTCCGGCGGCGGGACAAACAACCAGGCGCTGGTCAGCTATCTCTCCTCGTATTTCTCGCCGATTGCGGTACGCAGCGTGGAAGAACTCGGCATCCCGCCCGCAAGCCGGCTCCCGCTCTCGCTGGCACTCTCGGCAAATGCGTACCTCGACGGCAAGTCGATCCGGCGCGCCGGTTCGAAAGCCAAAGCAGTGCCGGCCGGGAAGTGGATATTGCCCTGAGGGAAAGCCTACACGTCCATCTTTACGATACCGCGCTGGGAATTCCTGACAAAGTCGATCAGGTGCGCGATGTCCGCATCACGGGGGAAGGTCTGTTCGAGGGAAGCCAGCGCCTCGTCCTGGCGCAAGCCCTCCCTGAAAAGGATCTTGAAGGCGCGCTTGATTCTGCCCCGCCGTTCATCGTCAAAGCCACGGCGCTCGAGCCCGATTTTGTTGATGCCCACTATCCGCGGCTCATCGGCGTTGCCCCCGCACAGGGCAAAGGGAACGATATCTTTCGACAGCCGGCATCCCGACTGCACCATGACATAGTCGCCGATCCGCCCGAACTGGTGGTATATCACGAACCCGCCGAATGTCACGTGGTTGCCCACGGTCACATGCCCGGCAAGGCCGAGGTTGTTGGAGGCAATGACGTTATCGCCGAGCATACAGTCGTGGGCCACGTGACAATACGACAGCAGCGCGCAGTTCTTGCCGACGACCGTTTTGCCCGCCGCGCTGGTACCCCGGTTCAGCGTGCAGAACTCGCGGATGATCGTGTTCTCGCCGATCTCCAGCGTGGTTTCCTCGCCGGCGAATTTCAGGTCTTGCGGAATAGTGCCCACGCTGGCCCCGTGAAACACGCGGCAGGTCCTCCCCATACGCGTGCCGTGGGCAACAAGCGCGTGCGGACCGATTGACGAGCCGTCGCCTATCTCCACATTGTCTTCGACAATTGCATACGGCCCCACCGACACGTTCTCACCGAGTGTTGCCTTGGAGTCGACAATTGCAGTCGGATGAATCGTAGTTGCCACGCTAGCCCGCATCTCCTTTCTTCCCGATCATTGCCATCATTTCGGCCTCGCATACGAGTTTGTCGCGCACGAAGCACTTGCCGGCGATGCGCTGCGTATTCGACCGCACCTGCAGGGTCTCGACCTCCATGCGCAAGCGATCGCCGGGACGGACTATTCCTCGAAAGCGCGCTTTCTCGATGCCCAGGAACAGTACGCCCGCCCCTTTCGCGCTCTTTCTGCCCGTGAGCGCCATGACCGCGGCAGCCTGGGCCATGGCTTCTATCTGCAAAACGCCCGGCATGACAGGATTGCCCGGGAAATGGCCCTCGAAGAAATGATCGTTGAACGAGCAGTTCTTGTATGCGGTCATGCTTTTTCCCGGCACCAGCTTCGTAACCCCGTCCACGAAAAGAAAGGGATACCGGTGCGGCAGGATGTCGCGTATTTCCTGATAATCAAGCGGCGGCTTCTCTCCCCGGGCCTTCTTCCTTTTGACATACGCGCGAATGCGCTTGGCCATCTCGTGGTTGCTCGCGTGCCCCGGGCGGGCGGCGAAGATATGGGCCTTAATGGGCTTTCCCAGCATATACAGATCACCCAGCAGGTCGAGCGCCTTGTGCCGGCAGGGCTCGTTGGGAAAGCGCGGCTTCGAGTTGTTGAGAAACCCGGTCTTGCCTTCTTTGATGGGCCGTTTCTCGTTGAACAGCTTGCGAATGTACTGGGCGTGTTCTTCGGTCAGATCCACATCCTGTACAACCAGCGCCGCATCCAGCGACCCTCCGCGGATCAGGCCTTTCTCGCGAAGGTGTTCGATTTCGGAGAGAAAGCAGAAGGTGCGCGCCGGCGCGAAATCCTTCACAAAATCATCCATGGAAAACATCGTCGTATACTGCACGCCCAGCGCGGGATGCCGGTAATCCACCTGGACGGTCATGCGAAAATGATCCGACGGGTATACGCCGAGCGCGAGATCGCCCTCCACATAGTCCATGGGCTCATCAATGGTGATATACTCCCTGTGCTCCGATTGCTCCACCAGACC
>WJMI01000270.1 GCA_014728015.1 Chitinivibrionales bacterium
ACCTGGGGCGTGTGGTCCTCGAGGAAAGACGCGATGCGGCGGAGCATGGCCAGCGACGGGGCGGCCGGGGGCTCTTCAGCCACGGGAACCAGCGCCTTGCTGAGCGAAAGCCGCCCTGTTTCCGGGTCGGCGAACGGCTTGGCTCTCCTGGGAACGTATAACGTTGTCTGGCGCTGGCTGTTTGCCAGGTTTTCGACCAGATCGAGCCCGAAAAGATGGCCGAGTCCGGTACGGGCCTCGGTGCCCATCACCAGCAGGTCGTGGTCGTGTTTCTTAAGGCGCTTGGCGATTTCCTTCCTGGCATCGCCCGACTTGTAGATCTTCTTGACTTTTACACCCATCTTTTCCACATCGGAACGTTCCGAGCCCGCGGGGAGCATGCGCCACTGCTCGAACGCGCGGCGGATGCCAAGCTGGGTGCGGTCGGGCGTGCCTTTGCGGACATCCACGACTTCGAGCTCTCCCTTTGCCGCAGTGGCCAGGCAGAGCGCGTGCACGAACGGAAGGACGGGATCGGAGTTCTCGTGGACCGCGACGATTACCCGGAACGGGTCGCCGGAACCCTTGGGCAGGTTGAGCGGATCGATTTCTGCATTCCCCATAGCCAACAAATAGAATTTACATCATGAGTACACTGCCGGCGAAGTATTTCGTTCTCCGGCAGGTTGTTGAAAACTCCACGGCGACTTTTTCAACAGCCTGCTAGGGCTTGATTGCCTTCAGGATCACCGTTATTTCCTTAATCACGTTGTTATGCTTCATGCTCGTGTGGTACAAAGCCTTGCCGGTGAGCTGCGCCCGATCTTCCTTGGAGAGCCATATCGCATCGAGCGTGTAGCGCACGTCCACGGTCTCGAAATCCACATCGAGGTACAGGCCCAAGGGCGTGTTTGCGTAACCTTGTGATATCCATTCTCTGTTTTTCGCCTTGGAGAACATCTCGAAGCTCTCCGCGGTAAGGGGCCGTACGTGCGTCGGATCCGTGATGAAATCATCGTGGCGCGGATGCGGCACAACGATATGCACCATGGCATCGGGAACGCAGATTCGATAGAGTTCGCAGATTATTCCGCAGAAAATATCCGCTGTCCGGCCCATATGCTCAAGGGCATGCACCAGGCGGATTTCACCGACCGAGTTTTTTTCCCATGGCCAGGGGAATGATTCAAGATCATGCCGTAGATCAGGAGCGCCGTATTTGTCCACATTGATATAGCCGGGAAGGCGGCGTTCACCACATCCCAGGTTGAGCTTCAGCGGCATTTCCATATAATCTTCTACCCGTGCTTCGGCATGTCTGGAACTACAGGCCCGCGATCGTTCTGAGATGGCCCGGCTGCAGGAGCCATTCGAGTCGGCCTGCATCAAAACCCGGTTTTCCATGAAACGAGATGCAGCATACCGCCGCCTTCTTGAAAACCAATCCAACATCGCCGGAACCGGCGACCAGCGCGGAGATCAGGTCCCCGAGATCGGGCATATGGCCTACGACCGCCAGGGACGGTGTTTTCTGGCGGGCTATCCAGCGGACCACCCCGCCGGCATCCTGCCCCGGACAAAGAGCATCGTTTAGCGTGACCCGTTTTACGCCGGGCGCGGCGCGCACGATAATTTCCGCGGTCTGGCGCGCCCTGGCAAGCGGGCTCGAAACAACTTTGCTCGGGGCGAATCCGAGATGCTTGAGCCCCCGCACGGCTTCGGCCGTTTTTTTCTTCCCCTTGAGAGACAAGTGCCGCCGGGCATCCGTCGCAACTCCCTCCTCGCCGATATCCACTGCGATACCGTGACGCACCACATACAGGATCATGCGCCGCTTCCTTTCTTCGTTGTCTTTTTCGCGCGCGAAAGAGTGGCATTGATTTCGCGGGCAAAGGACTTCTTGGTAAGCCGCTCCCAGTGTTTTTCGAAATCGATCCGTGCTTTGCGGCGTTTGCGAAGCAGGACGGGCCGCAGGCCGGCCGGAGCGGGCGCGGAAATGTCGTCGAGACGCTCCAGATCGACGTCCATGTCGTGCAGCGTGCCAAGCGCATCGGTGATGTTTTTCAGGCGGCGGGCCAGGCGGTGTGCGACCGGGCCCAGGGCGGGAGCGCAGAATTCTGCGTAATAGCGGGCAACGCGGCACTGTTTCCGGAGTGCATGGATGTCTTCGGGCTCCCGGGGGAGCGGGCGGGATGCCCGTGCATGAATTCGCTCGTAGGTGCGGCCCAGCTTTTTCGCGGCAAAGCGCGCGAACCGTCGCGGTTTGCGACTTCGCTGGAGCGCGGGAACATGTATCCTGAGAAAGTACGCGAGCGAGCGCATGAGCTGCTCGTATTGCGGACCCATCAGGGCCGACCGCAGCGAGCTTGCCCGTCGATTGCGCAGGGCGCGTTGGTTCTGTACGAACGGCTCCCACAGGGGATCGGCTCGAAGCTCCCCGGTAACCGCATGGCTGTTGAGCAGAACCAGCCATACATCGAGATCGCGTATCGGTCCGAGGCGCTGTGAAAGCGACTTGATTTCGGCATTCAGATCCGAAACGATCGATTTCCCGAAGCGTTTCCTGAACAGGCGCAGGGCCGCGCGGAAGCGGCGAAACGCAGTGCGGAAATCGTGAAGATGCTCCGGATCCCCGCCGGAAAGCGTACCTTCATGGTTGTCCGCCGCGTTGCGGTACTGCAGCATGAGCAGGCGGCGCGCAGCGTTAAGCACGGAATCTTGGGGCCCCGCCACGCCGTGAAATTTCGGGGTGCGCCGCACGCGGGGAAGCAGGCTGATGCGCAGGGGCAGGGATGGAAAACACTTGTTCCACAGGTCGGCCTTGGCCTGCGCCGCGTGGCCGGTGCCCGCGTAGCCCGGACTTCGAACGGTCAAACGGATCGAGCGCTTCTGGATGCGAACCGATGCGATGCCGGCGTTCTGGATGTGCCCGTGATCGAGGCCGTCGGCCACGCGCAGGAACGCGGCGAGCCGGCGGGCGAGACGCGAATGCGAGCGGCTTTCGAGTGCCGGGCTGGCTGTGTGCCGCTGCGCGCGTCGCGGATGGAGCAGCACGATGCGGGCAATGGTTGCACAGCGGGAGCGCGTGAACCCTCGTACTCCCTCGCGCACGATAATCTCCGCGCCTGTTGCCGCATGTCCGGCCGGATCCGCCGCGTAGCCGATGTCGTGCAGGCGGCATGCCGCTTCAAGAAGAGGGCGGTTGGAGGGACGCAAACCGAGCGATGCGTGACAGCGATCGAACAGGCGGAGCGCGAGCCGCGTGACATGCTCGGTATGCGCATCTTCGTTGTTGTGGCGGGCGCAGAGTTCTTCGATAGAAGGCTTGGCGGCCATGTCGTCACGAGTTCCTTGGCGGCGGGCGGTGCGGCTCGAAAACCACGCGCTGCCGCTGGCGCGTGTGCTCGGTCGTCTCGCATGCGTGGAGATACAGCGCCTCCTGGCTCTGCAGCGGCTTCTTCTTTCCGGGGGATACCCGCCGGTAGGTTCCGTCATCCTTGAGGCGCCAGGCGCTCACCGTGTCGGAAAAATGTGTTTCGAGGATGCGCGAGAGACGGCGCCGGCTCACGGTATCTTCTACCGGCACCAGCAGCTCGACCCGGCGGTCGAGGTTGCGCGGCATCCAGTCCGCCGAGGAGAGAAACAGGCGTTCGTCACCGCCGTTGCGGAAATAGAATATGCGCGCGTGCTCGAGAAAACGATCGACAATGCTGACAACCGTGATATTCTCGCTCAGGCCCTTTACCATGGGGCGGAGACAACAGATACCGCGGATATTTAGCTGTATCTTCACTCCCGCGCCGGATGCGGCGTACAGCGCGCGGATGATGCGCGTGTCAACCAGGGAATTCATTTTCGCTATAATGTGCGCGTGCTGGCCCTGCCGGCTTCGTTCGGCCTCGGCCTCGATAAGAGATATCAGGTCCTTGCGCAGGCCTATCGGCGCGGCGCTCAGCTTGCGATATCGGCGGGGCTGCGAATACCCGGTGACAGTATTGAAAAAGGCGGACCCGTCCGCTCCCAGGTCTTCGTCGCAGGTAAGGAAACTCACGTCGCTGTACAGCCGCGCGGTCTTTTCGTTGTAATTGCCCGTACCGAAATGCGCATAGCGCTGGAGCCCCTGCGCCTCCCGGCGCATTACCAGGCAGATTTTGGCGTGTGTTTTGAGTCCCTTGAGTCCATAGATTACCTGCACGCCCGCATCCTCGAGCTCCCGGGCCCACTCGATATTGCGCGCCTCGTCGAACCGCGCCTTGAGCTCCACCAGAACAGTGACATACTTGCCTTTCTCCGCGGCGCGCGCAAGCGCGGCGATAATCGGGCTGTTTTTGCTCGTGCGGTAGAGCACCTGTTTGATGGCAATCACATCGGGATCGTCCGCGGCCTGCTCCACAAAATGCTGCACCGGATCGAAGCTTTCATAGGGATGGTAGAGCAGGATGTTCTGCCGGGCAACCGCATCGAAAACGCTTTGTCCGCCCCTGACATACGGCGACGGCCGGGGCGGCCAGGGAGTGTACTGGAGACGTTCGAATCCCTGCAGGGCGGCAAGCTGCATGAGCGCGGAGAGATCGAGCGGGCCGGGAAGCAGGTACGTGCTTTGTTCGTCCACGCCCAGCATCTTCTGCAGGAAACCCAAGGTGGTCTTGGACACACTGTCTTCGATTTCGAGCCTGACGCATTCACTGCGGCCACGCGCCTCCAACACGGCCTCCATTTCGGAGAGCAGGTCGGCGGCCTGATCTTCGCGAACACTCATGTCGGCGTTGCGGGTAATCCTGAAAGCGCCGCACTCGGCGACAGCTTCTCCAGGAAAGAACAGCTCGTCGTGCAGCTTGACAAGGTCTTCAAGCAGCATGAACTCGTAGCCCCCCTCGGAGGGCAGCGTGACAAAGCGCTCCAGGTTGGGAGGAAGGGGCAGCAGGGCGAAACGCTGTTTTTGCCGGCCATTTTCGCCCGGTGACTTGATGCGCACGACAACATGGAGAACGCGGTTGGCAAGCAGGGGGGTCGGACCGCCGTCAGATGCCGCAATGGGAGAAAGAACCGGCATGATCTCGTTCTCGAACAGGCGATCCACATATTTGTGCTGGTCGCTGGCGAGATCGCCGGAATCCAGGCGCCGGATGCCCTCGCGGGCGAGGAGGGGCTCCACCTGGCCGCGGTAGCAGGCATAGTGCCGCACGGCCATGGCGTGCACCCGCTCGTTGATCGCCTCGAGCTGCCGGGCGGGTGTCATCCCCGACGCGTCGGGTTTGGTGATTCCCTGCGCGGCAAGGGTCTGGAGCCCGCCAACACGGACCATGAAAAATTCGTCGAGGTTGGAGCTGGTGATGGCCAGAAACTTGGCGCGCTCCAGCAAGGGGACGCGATCGTCCAGCGCCTGTTCGAGGACACGGGCATTGAACTCGATCCAGCTCAGCTCCCGGTTGATGAACTTGTCTTTTTTTCGTGCAGCCATGGGTTATTCCGCCCCCGCGCGGGCGTTACGGAGTACCACACCCAACCCGTAAACCTCTTCGAAAAGGGGCCCCTTGTTCTTGAGCGCGAGCTGTTCCAGTGAAAGGTCCACGGTCCCCCTGGTGGTGACAACGAACCTGTTTTCTTCTATGGCGCACGAGACCGTGCGAATGCGCTGGCTGTACGATCTGTCGAGGGCATCGGCCACGCGCAATATCGCCGCGGCCTTGGCCACGGCCTGCCGCTCCCTGCGCTCCAGGCCGGCGTAGCCGACATGCGTGGGCTTGGGGGATGCGCGGCGGTGGTACCGCGCTATAAGGGCAACCAGCAGCACGTCGTGGGCGCCCAGCCCGAAAAGCTCGCTGTTCTGAATAAGGTACATCGAGTGCTTGTGATGGCTCCGGGCGCTCACAAAAGAGCCGATGTCATGAAGCAGTCCCGCCACACCCAGAAACAGGCGCCAGCGCGGTCCCAGGCGGTGCTCCTCCGCAAGAGCATCAAAAAGCAGCTCGCAAAGATGCGCGACATGCTTGGCGTGGGCGGTGTCCGCCTCGTATTTGCGCGCTATCTCCAGCGCGGAATGCATGATTTGTCCCCGGAAATCACGGGTCCAGGTTGCATGCCCCAGGAGTTCAAGCAGGAGACCGTGACGCATCGATATGTTGGTCAGCAGAATTTCTTTTGTGCCGAACGATTTGGCGAGGTTGACATAGAACAAAAGCGCCTGTCCCACGGTCTCTGCATCGGGAAACGGCAGGTGATACCTGCGGACCAGCTCGTTGGGCGACTGCTGCAGAGTGTCTTCGGTGAATGCGGCAAGGTCCTTGACTCCAAGCGCGGTCGGGCGGTCGGGATCGTAATTGTCCAGAATCTGGGCCGCGGCAAACCGCGCATCGCTGCCGAGCGCGATGAGGTTGAGCGCCGCGGACGGTGTAATGCTCTGGCGGATGGCTTTGATTGTCTGCTGGATATGGCTTTGGAGAATCGCGCGCTGCCGGCCCGCAGGAGCGTGAAACTCCTCCAGCATCTCCCGCATGCGCATGGTGCCCAGGCGATAGGTCTTTGAAAACGCGACGACGCCGTTTTCCAGGAAGAGAAGCTCGGTGCTTCCGCCGCCGACCTCGGCGATAACAACATCAGCCCTGGCAAGCCGGGGGAGGTGGTGAAGGCTTGCGTGGAAACTGAGGTAGGTCAGACGCGCCACCTCGACTTCGTCGATAGGTTCGACCGATATGCCCGTGGCAATGGCAATACGGTCGATGAACGCATCGATATTTGCCGCCTCGCGGACCGCGGTGGTGGCCACGGCGCGAATCCGCTTGTCATCGGTGATTTGGTACTCCTCGAGAAGCTTCCTGAAACTCCTCAGCGCCTGCACGCATTCCTCAATGCTGGAGCGGGCAATGTTTCCCCTGGTGAACGTGTCTTTACCCAGGCTCACGGCCTGATGCAGGAAATCCAGCGTGCGAATACCTCCCTGACCGTCAGCCTGCGCGACAATCATGCGCACGGATGTCGTACCGATGTCGATGACGGCGACCGGCATGGTGCTGCTCGCCGCCGCCGCGCTTTCGCGCTCTTTTCTTTTCGCGGTTTTCTTTCGTGTTATGGCGGTCATGCTTCAGGCCGCCTGTCTGCATCGAGCATGTACCGGGCCCACGCCGCTGCGCCGGTGGCGGTCGCATCGTCGCCCATTTCGGCGGCCCGCAATGCGAACGTATCGCGCAGCGACGGCAACGACAGGGCGCGCGCCGCGTGCTCAACTTCGGTGAGATACAGCGTTGGCATGGCCTCGACCAGGCCGCCGCCCAGCACTACAGTATCAGGGGCCATCAGGTTGACGGCAACAGCAAGACCCCGGCCGAGCCACCGCGCGGCATCCCGCACGATATTTTCGACCGCTGTATCGCCTTGTTCGATTGCCGCCGCAAGCGCGCGGCTGCGCATGTTTGCCATGTCGGTCCCCGCGCGCTCGAGAAGATGCGGGGCCTGACCGCGGCTTGCGGCTGCTGCGGCCTGGGCTGATATCACCAGCCTGCTTGCCACGGTTTCGAGGCATCCGCGGCCGCCGCAGCCGCACAACTGGCCTCCGGGCGCGAGCGGTATGTGGCCGATTTCCATGCATGAATGGCGAGTGCCCTGGATGAGCATGCCTTCGTATACACAGCCCGCGCCGATACCTGTCCCGGGAAATACTCCCAGAGCGCAATGGGCGTTTCGCGCCGCCCCGAAACGGTATTCCGCATACAGGCCGGCATCAACATCATTGGCAACCACTACGGGGCAGCCGAATGCCCCGGCAAGATGTTTCTTGAGATGCACATTTTTCCATCCCAGGTTCGGCGCATCCAGCACGAGGCCCTTTTTCAGATCGAGGGGACCCGGTGTGCCTATGCCGATCCCGGCAAGCGCATCGGTTCCCGCGCCGGCATCATCGAGCGCGTCAGAGATGGTCCTTACTATTCTGTCAAGCCCTGCTTCGGCCCCTTCGTATGCTTTGGTCTTCCGGCGTTTTCGTCCTGCCGCTTCCATTTGCTGGTTGAAAGCCACGGCGAGCATCTTGGTGCCGCCAAGATCGAATCCTACCCAGATGTGCTTGCTCATGGGCCTCCGCTCGTGCGGGAAAGTGGAATTCCGGGCCGGGAGGGTTTCGGGCAAACCATGAAGCTCAGGACCGGAATGCGCCCGCAGAACCTGAAAAATACTCTAGTTTACGCTTGTGCGCACTTCGGCCGCCACATTGCAGATCCGTCGCCTTTTCTGCTGTCGATAACACGCCTGACAGCCTCGGCGATTTGCTCCGGCATAAAAGCTTTTGCACTATGTTCCGCGATACCCATTTCTTCTGCTGTCTCCGGCGTGACAGTCTCGCTGAATCCCGTGCACAGTATTTTCGGGAGGTCTCTTCGCGTGGAAAGCATTTCCCGCGACATTTCCACGCTAGGGGTGCGGAAACGTAGCGCCGGCCCCCCGAAGAACAACATCGGCGTCCGTGCCCGCCGGAAGAAGGAAACAGAGGGCGAGCTCTGCTTGGAGAATGGCCAGGCGCGGGAGAAATGCGATATCCATGCAGAGCATGTGCAAATATAATGATTGAATGTTAGCCCACCGTTCGATGAGTGTTAATACTGGATTAGGCTGCCGTCTCCCGCAGACCACACTTCAGAGAAGAACGCTCGCGCAGACGGACAAGAAACGCGGTCGACGATGGAGCTATCGGTACAGCTGGGTCAGGCGTTCCAGCTCGGGGTTGCGAGCGGCCAGGGCCGGATGGGGGCCTGAATGTTCGGCGTTGCCGCCAGGGGACTTGATCTGGAGCACCATGTCCATGTTGTCGAGAAACACATCAACGAGCTCGGGATCGAAATGGCGTTCGCGTTCCGATACGATGATGTCGCAGGCTATTTCAGCGGTATACGGCTCCTTATAGGGCCGTTTCGATGTGAGCGCATCGAATGTGTCCACGAGCGACACAATGCGCGCGTGAAGGGGGATCTCATGTCGCGAGATGCCTTGCGGGTAGCCCTCGCCGTTCCATTTTTCATGATGACACATTGCGATTTCGCGCGCCCACTGCAGGACCCTGGCTTTGGATTCGGCGAGGATATTCGCGCCGATAAGCGTGTGCAGTTTCATGAGCTCGAATTCAGGCTCGGCCAGCCTGCCGGGCTTGAGCAGGATGCGGTCGGGAATACCGATCTTGCCGACATCATGCATGGGCGAGGCATAGAGAATGGTCTGCACGTCCTGCGGGGTCATGCCGATTTTTTCCGCGACAAGCGCGCTGTACCGGCTGATGCGCGTGATATGGTTTCCCGTGTCCCGGTCCTTGTATTCCGCCGCAATCACAAGCCGGCGGACCGTATCATAGTAGGATTCTTCAAGGTCTTTTTTGGCGGATTTCAAATCGGAGATGGTTTTTCGCAGGTCGACGGCATACTTGCGGAGCTGGCTGTTTGTCTCGGCGAGCTCGCGCTTGCTGTCCTTGACTTCGCGATACACGCGGGTAAGATCGCTGGCGTATTTCATGGCCTGCGAATTGGACTTGCCGAGCTCCTCCTGTGTCTCGCGGCGCTTGTTCTTTTCGTCTTCATACAGGAAGAGAAGAATTTCGCGGGTCCCCTCTTCGGCCGCCCCGGCGCCGGTATGGCGGCGCAGCTCTTCTATCTTGAAACGCGTGGTTTCACTTGCCGCGGCATCGAGGAGATTGTCGTATTCCGGAGCCATGGAAATGGTATGCCCGGACCGCAGTGGCGCCCGGCGGGCAGCGGGGCTATGGTTTTACGCCGAGGGTCGCCTCGACTTTTTCGATAAGCTCCAGCGGGCTGAAAGGCTTTTTCAGGTAGTCAACCGCTCCCGCGTTTCTGGCCTGGTCTATTTCTTTCGTGCCGCCGATACCCGACAGCATGATTACCTGGCATTGCGCCGTATCGTGCGAGTTTTTAATCATCTCCGTCGCGCGTATGCCGTCGATAGTGCCCGGCATCTTGACGTCCATGATGATCAGCCCGGGCTTGAGCTCTGCGCACAACTGGAGCGCTTCGGTCGCATCCTTGGCCTCGATGACTTCGCACTCATCGGTGGAAAGGGTGGCGGACACCAGTTGGCGGATTTCTTTGCTGTCATCAACGACAAGGATTCTGTTCATAGCTGAGCGCCTGTACAGGGACGCGGATTCGGCGCATAGATGTTACGGTCCAGGCAGGCCGATGTCAAGGATAAGTTGTTGAAATCGCGGGATGCCATGTACAGATCCAAAGGCTTTGAGGCAGGTAAACAACCACCCGCATAGCGGGCGGTTGTTTACTCTTTACGCCCGACCTTCTCCATCGCCCCTTTCAGGTCTGCAAAGCCGAACGGTTTGTTGACAAACGCTGTGCGCGGCTCCTTGAGGGCCTCTTCGAGCCTGCCTTCGGGCTGCATGCCCGAAACAACCACTGCCGGGAGGCCGGGCTTGATTTCACGGAGTTTGTCGAGGCATTCGGTGCCGTGCATGTCCGGGAGCAGAAGATCCAGGACCGCAATATCGACCGATTCGGGATTGGCTTGAAGATGTTTGATTGCCTCGGCCGAGCTTTCCGCGGATACGACCGAGAAACCGATCTCCTCAAGCAGACCCCCGGTGACATCGCGCATTAAAGGCTCGTCTTCCACCAGGAGCACGGTGCCCGTACGCAGGTCATCTGCCGTGAACTCGGCCGCAACAGTGTCCGCATGCGCGGCAAGCGGCAGATAGATATCGAACGTCGAGCCCTTGCCGGGCTCGGATTCGACCTGGATATGCCCCTTGTGGTTCCTGACACACGCGCATACGCTGGCCAGCCCGAGGCCGGAGCCTTTGCCCGGCTGCTTGGTTGTGAAAAAGGGCTCGAATATGCGATCGCGGACATCAGGCGCCATCCCGGCCCCGGTGTCGCTGATACGCACCAGAAGATATTCGCCGTCGGATATCGGGGTCCCGCGGACCCGGCGGTAGTGATCGTCTACGGTGATATTGTTGGTTTCGATTCTCAGCGTCCCGCCGTGCGGCATGGCATCGCGGGCGTTGAGCGCGAGGTTCAGCAGGCATGCGTGAATCTGAGCGGCATCGGCATTGATGACCGCGCTCTCTGCATCCAGGCATATGTCAAGCCGGACAGTACTCTTCAGGGTGTTCTCGACAATGTCCGAAAGCTCGCGTATGATCTCGTTGACATCGACGATATCGGCTATGGAAACGGACCTGCGGGAGAACGTGAGAAGCTGGTCTACCAATCTGGCTCCGCGGGCGCAGCATGAGAGTATCGCGTGTATGTGTCGAGACATGGCGGAATCGGGTGAGATCTTGTCCTTGAGAACGTCCGCGTTTCCCAGTATGCCGCCCAGAAGGTTGTTAATATCGTGGGCAAGCGCGCCGGCAAGCCGGCCGACAGCCTCCATTTTCTCTGAATGGATGAGGCGCTCTTTCATCTGCTCGTTTTCTTCGCGCTCGCGCCGGCGTTTCCCGGCCTCTTCGTGGAGGTCTTTGGTAATGCGGAGGACATCGCGGGTCTTCTCCACCACTTTCTGCTCGAGCTTTTGCTTGGTCCGTTCGAGATCGCTGGCGACAGCTTCGAGCTCCTTCAGCCGCGCCCCGAGATGCGATTCGATTTCGTGCACCCGGGTCCAGACCTGCACCTTGGCCAGAAGATCCTCGTGGATATAGGGCTTGATAATGTAGTCGTCGGCGCCGGCGGCATATGCCTTGTGACGGTACTCCGAGCCGGTGGCGTGCGCGGAAACCATGATAATGGGTACGTTTGACAGCGAAGGGTCTTTCTTTGCGCGCCGGCAGACCTCCCAGCCGTCAATGCCCGGCATGACCGCATCGAGAATGAGGACATCGGGTTTGAAATCCCTGATGACCTCCATGGCCTCGTCACCGGAGCTCGCGGTGAGAACGTTATAGGAGTCTTCGAATATCCCGCGGAACACCTCGCGCGCCACGGGCTCATCATCGACACACAACACTCTGGCCATGTCAGGCATGACTACCGTCCTTTCAGGGGGATAGCTGGAATCTAATGCAGAATCCCGAGAAATTCAATAGCGATATCCGTTGCCGGCGCGCTCCAGGCAGAGGAACTGAGATTGTTCTTGACATCTTAGGGGTAATTTTGTAAATTAAAATTTGTCAAAACTGTAATGTGAAGCCAATAATAGCAATAAATCTATTAATAAATATCTAATTAATTCAACATTAAAGCAGTAGTCAGGACCCGAAATGCACCCTTTGGAGTATTTCCAGAAGCCCCGCACCCCGGCGCAGCGTCAGTATTGCGCGCTGGCTGCCTACTACAAAGACGGCATACCGGCCAGAGAGGTCGCCGCCCAATACGGGTATACGCTTTCCTCGTTCTACTCGCTGGTGCGCGATTTCGGAAGGCGGATGAAA
The DNA here is from genome assembly GCA_014728015.1 of Chitinivibrionales bacterium. Taxonomy (GTDB): domain Bacteria; phylum Fibrobacterota; class Chitinivibrionia; order Chitinivibrionales; family WJMI01; genus WJMI01. The sequence continues at coordinate 12,353 of WJMI01000270.1, forward strand.
GAAAAGGGAAGCGACGATCCTTTTTTCAGGAACAAAAAACCCGGGCGGAAGGTCAGCAGCGAAAAACCGCATCTCGAGCGTACGGTTGTGGCGCTTCGCAACTGCGATCTGTCGAACGCCCAGATCTATCGGGCCATGCGCGCGCTCGACCTGCAGATCTCCCAGGCGGAAATCTGGCGCATACTGAGCCGATGCGGCTACGAAAAACTCCCGAGGCGTTCACGAAAGGCCATTGCGGCCACCGAAACCGTGTTTCAGACCCATGCAAGCCTTCGCCGCGCCGCCGGCCAGCCCCTGCGGCTCAAAGATGTATCGACGGGGAAGAGTGGTGTCTGAGGGAGAAACGATATGCTACGAAGCGAGCGTGCATCTTGGCGGCAGAACATAATCGAAACCACCAATAAGGAAATCATCTGAAAGGAGGGTATTATGCGACAACTGCGCGCATACCTCAATGATGTTCTTCCACTGATTGTCATCCTCTATCTGGGCGTGCTGGGCATGTATTGTGTCCATGCTGTCCAGCTCTATATCGGGGCGCCGCCGCGCATTCTCGCGGGGGTCATTTTCATGGGAATTGTATTCGGTATTTATGTTCTCAACAGGTTTACCGATATCACCGAAGACTTTGCCAATGATATCGGCAAGTAC
>WJMI01000271.1 GCA_014728015.1 Chitinivibrionales bacterium
CCCACCAGCAGGTCTTGAATAGGATGCCACACCGTGCCGCCTAGCCCCATTCGCACCTTGAACCGCTCGGTGATGTTCGCGGTCGCGGCTTATCGAGCCGCTGATTCGGTGAAGCCACGCGCCGTTATACGGCTGCTCCTCGACCACATCGAGGTCGGGCGCCATCGAGCTCTTGACAATCTGGCTTACCGTGTAGCCCGCACTCGCAGAAAGGTCGATTGCTCCCAGGGCCGACTGCACATCGACCGGCTGCGCGGAAGCGAAAGTCCAGCACAACACGCCACAAGTCACTGCCACCACAGATTTGCTCTTCATGGGCTCTTCCCTTGCGTTGCCACTATTAACTGTTTCTGCGAGCTCTTGCGCAACAGCTCACGAGCCGCGCCGGGCCCCCGGAACCGACCTTCTTGGGCCCTTCCTTTTCCGCCTGCGCAGAAACGACGAAAAACGAATACCGATTGGCGGAATAAAGGCCAGGAGCGTACCGGTACCACAATTACCGCAGTCGTAGGGTTCGAATTCGTCTTGTGAAAACGTCTTGATTTCGTAGTAATTGGTATTGAACTCTTCGCGCAGCACGACCAGGTCCATAGGGTTGACCGTGACCGTAACTTCCCCGTTCACCATGGTCACGGGTTGCTCGATTTCGTTGCGCGTGCCGTTGTTCGTGCGCATGACCTGGAACTGGAGTCCGGATGTGTCTTCGAGCTCTGTAATATGAAAAGTAACATCATAGGAGGTCGCCGGATAGTACTCGCTGCCGGTCCCGCGTGAAGGAATACCGGTCATGTTGGCCACCCCCATGCCCCACTGGCCGTTCGGATTTTTCGCCGCTGCGGCGCCAATCGGGTTTTTCATGCCAAACGTGTATTCCATATAGTTTACCCGGTCATACCATTCTTGGTATTTGGTCGGGTATTGATCGGCAAGATCGAGCTGCGAGCGCCGGAAGACAGCGCCAACATCGAACGTACGGGACAGCGCCCTGAAATAGTAAAACTTCAGCAAAGGACGGTACGATCCTGTTTCGGGATTAAATCCCATGATACGCGCGCCGTTGTCATTTGGATCATAGTGCGCGTACCCGATCCAGTACATCCATATGTTGGTCCCCAGATTGAGATCGCCCAGAATGCGGCCGGCGGTCTCGCCGCCCACCGCGCTGTCACTGAAACCTTCGGCATACCAGGCATGGCTCGACTCGGTCTCCCATACCTCTTTGGTGCCGTTCGGTTCGACATATGCCTCCCATTGGTCGCGCTGCTCCCGGGTCATGGACATGTTATATGCATGATACGCGAACGCATCAAGAGCTTCCAGCGCCTGAGGATCGTCCATGATATCTTGGACCATTTCCCTGAGCGTGTTGTCCACATTGGAGGCTTCCGGTGCGATTATCTTGACCTCCGTAAGGCCGTTATCGTCGAGCTTGGCGCGAAACTGTTTCACGGTAAGCGCCATGTCTTCCGCCTTGATCTTGTCATTCCAGTTGGGCTCGTTGCCTATGCCCGTATACTGGAATACGATGCCGTACCGGTCGCGAAGGTCGCGCATGAGGTTGGCATAGTATGACGCATAGGCGCTGATATCCCCCACCGAACCCACGGGATTGTACTGAAGAATCAGATTTGGCTGAAAACGCTGCAGATACTTGATGCTCTTCCCGTTTGTCTGAAGAAACGCTTTCGCATCGAAATCAGTACTGCGCTCGATACCGAACCGGCAGACCCGGAAGTCCATCCCGCCTTCTTCGATAGGAGAGAACAAAAGCCGGGTCAGGTCTTCGGCAGCCTCGTCGTGTTTGGGCACGCCCCAGCCGAGATTGCAGCCGAACCCGCGGAACTCCTGCTGTTCACCCGCATTGACCGTGACCGTGAAGCTCTCATTCGCATACCCCGCAGATACCACCACTACGACCAAAGCTCCAATGCCAAGAAAAGCGGCCTTGAAGGACTGAATCATGCCTGGCTCCTTGATAGAATGCAGTTACCGCGGCAACGAGCCCGCCTTCGGGTACACGGCAACACACGCCGGCCCCCGCGATAACTGTTTCCAGATTCTTACCTATGGCGGAACAATAGAACAAAGATAGGTTGTCTCCCCGCTCACCGAAACGGCCCGATCCCCGGCGGCCGCTTCACAGGCGCGGGATGCTTTGCTCTTCCCCCCAGCATCCGCACAAAACAAAATAATTTCGACACCACGGAATGTGCGAATGCCGAGGATCACAAGGCGAAAACGCGCCGGACAGGGTATGGCGGGGCGCAGGAAAGCTAGAACCTGGTGGCAATTCCCAGGAGCACGTAGAATTCGCGGGGGCCGTGAAGGCGCTCCGAGGGGCCGATTTCCACCTCGGCTTCGCGGCCGGGACGGAGATGGTCGCTGGCCACGCGGGCGCTTATCGTAAGGCGTTCCTTGATGGTTTTGGCCGCATATAGGGACCACTTGAGATTGTCCCGGGCGGCCTTGTCACCCGCGCCCTCGGCGGGATGCAGTATCCGGCGATAGGAAGTCTTTGAGGGGTTCAATTCAAAACTTTGATTGGGAACAGGGCGGCCGTCGTCATACGGGCTGTTCTTCCACGGTGATGCATAGTATTCGGCCTCCAATGCCAGCACGTCGAGGAGCTTGAACGTGGGTATGTTGAAACCCACCATGGCAGGTATGCGCTCCAGGATATTATCGTAGTAGCCGCCGTAGTTCTTGACTCCCAATACCGCGCCCTCGGCATAGAGTTTCAGGTCCTGGGGGCCGAGCCGCTCGGGAAGGAAGAACTGTTTCGGATCAAACACCACGCGGCCCAGGAGCTTGGTCCCCGCTTTCTGATAGTATTCCCCGGTGTTGATGTACTCCCAGTCACTCAGGGAGTCGTTCCAAACGCGCTCCAGAACCGGAAACCGGTCGCCGACATTGGAATAGTTGAGGGTCGCCGCCTGGGCCTGACCGCTGCGGAGTAGCCGGTGGCCCATGACGCCCGCGGCGATCTCCAGAGGACGTCCCATGCCGATCCGCATCAGGTAGGTCAGGGAAAGATCTCCCTGCGGACGCTGGTTGAGCTCGACGTTTGCAATGAAATCGTGCGTGAGCATGTCCGGCAGGCTGGTCTGGATACGCAGGCCGAGCAACCGCGCATCGTCGTCATCGGAAACAATGAATCCCGGATAAGTGCCGGTCTTGAACAGGTATTCCCCGAGGTTTCTGTTCTCGGGCGCATAGTTGAACGGAAAATAGCCCAGCCAGGCCGTGGCTGCCGGCGAGGACGGGTTGCCGAGCTTGAGACGGGCGTGCGCTGAACGCATCTCGCCCACGCCCGTGCGCTGTTGATTGTCCCTGCTCGGATCGGCCTGTTCCTTGGGCAGCGTGAAGAGTATGGAGCCGAAATATTCGAGCTCCGCCGACAAGCGGTCGTTCATCACGGCATCCACGTGAAAGACACTGCTTATGGTCTGGAACCAGTACCCGTCGAGCCAGGTCGTGTCGATAACATCGCCGTCCCGGGCGTTTGAGCTGTTTACGAACGTGCCAAGCTCCCACTCTATGCCGGCGGATGTCTTGACCGCGGGCTGGGCCCCGGGCGCGCGCGCCGGGCAGAGCAGCGATGCCGCGATCATGAGAAGCTCTTTATGTCTTCGGCACAGTTTCATACTAACAACGCCATCACGCGGACCTAGAAGGTCAGAGAGAATTTGAGCGACCAGTAGAACTGGTCCGGCGCGACAAGAAAACTGCTCGTGTGTTCAGGGGTCCGCAGATGATCGCTTGCCACCCGCGCCCGTATCGAGACATGACTGCCGACACCGCGAATTGCCGTAATCGCCCATTTGATATCGTTCTCGTGTCCATACCCCTGATGGTCCGGCGACTCGGCCGGATCGTGCTGGTAGGGCGCCCCCTTGGTGTCCGGGTTGTTGACATGGGGGGATCCATAGTACTCCAGCTCCGCCGCCAGGACATCGAGAAGCTTGAATGCCGGCACGTTGAACCCGACCATAATGGGGATGCGCTCCATGATGTCTTCGTAGAAGACACCCTGATCCTGCACGCCGAGAACCGCGCCCTCCGCATACAGCTTAAGGTCCTCCGGCCCGAAGATGTCCGGACTGCCCAGAAGCGGCTTCGGATCGAGCATGAACCGCCCCATGGCCTTAACGCCCGCGAACGTCAGCGTATCGTATTCGTAGATTGGATCGCCCTCGGCATCCGTGCCGACGGTATCGGTTATCACGCGGTATATTGACGGCTTGGTGTTGTCGGGGTTGACCGGGATGAGCCGGTACAGCATGCCGCCGAGGCCGAATGTGAACACCTCGCGAACCCGGAATTCGCCCAGATACGCAAGAGAGAAATCGAACATCGGGTCGACTTCAAGTTCCGAAGTCACAAACAGATCGTGGGTCATGAAGTCGGCATGCGTACTCCGAAGCTGGGCGCCGACTATCTGGGCGGAATCGAACCCCGAATACAGAACGCCGGGGTAGCACTGGCTCTTGAACAGGTATTCCCCCAGGTCCCGGGCGTCATCGTTGTAGGCAAACTTGAACAGGCCCGCGGTGAGCGTAAAGGGCCTCTCTTCACCACTGCCGAAACCGAGGGTGAGCTTTGTTTCGGTCAGCCCCGAAGAGAGCTTTCTGCCGGTGCCCTTGATCGTCGTCTGTCCGGAACGGCCGTCAACGAAATTGTTCCCGATTGTCGACCATATCCCCACATAGACCGCGGCGTTCTCGCGAATCGTGACATCCACCGCAAACTCCCCGCGCATGTCATGGCGCCAGGCAAGCGGCAACAGAGAATCCGCCTTGGGATCGTCCGGGTCGCTGCGGACCGTTGTATGCACGAGCTGCATCATTTCATACTGGAGCCGTCCGGCGGGCCGCACTTCGATATCAGGCGACAGCGATCGCACGCCTGTCGACAAGGCAACCAGCAGAAGCCCGGCGCATACGATACAGGAGTGCCGCGGGTGTGTCCTGTTCATCTTTGTTGCCTCGGCATGCGCGCTCAGAAACCAACGCCGAACGTCAGGCGCCAGTACCATTCATCGGTCCCCAGGATGCGCTCTTCCGGATCGGGCCAGTTGAATTCGTTAAACGTTCTGAAATGATCGCTTGCCACTTTGGCGCTTATCGTGAACCGTTCCGCCAGCGTTTTCCGCGCGAGCACGGCCCAGCGCCAGTCATCCTGTCCCGGTTCAAAACCCGGCCTCGGCCTGACCGGAACGGGGTTGCCATCATAGATAGCATGGTTCTCGTGAGGCAGGCGATAGTACTCGACCTCCAATGTCAGGTAGTCGAGACGGAGCCGTGTGCGCAGCACTTTCTCGAGAACAAACGTGCCGACGCCGGCAACGACAGCGGCGCCGCCAAACGCCGCCATCCGCCAGGACTTGTACTCGAACCCACGGACCTCGGTAGCCGACACAACCGAATCCTCGCCCTGGCCGTCCAGGAGCGTGTCTATCGGCCACGTGCTGTCCGGCTCAATGCCGATAAGGAATGCGCTGAGCGCGGCGGGCACGGCACCGTGCGCGACAAGCGGATGCGTGGGCCAGTTGAAGCCCGCCATTACCGGGATGCGTTCGAGGATGTCGGTATAGCCGACTTCAACCACCTCCCCGGTTTCTTCATCGCTGACCTCGATGGCGGGATAGTTTTTCACGCCCATGATCGCGGCTTCGGCGTAGAGCTTGAGATCGTTTTCGCCCAGGGCCTCGATGTCGAATGCCTTCCTCGTGTCAAGGGAGAAACGCGCCATGGCCTTTGTTCCCTGCAGCGTGTATCCCTCGGATGCGCCCTTCTGCTCGCTGGTGGGAATAGTCAGAGTGTCAACCGCCGGTATGGCCCGATGCGCGAGCAGGCCCGCGCCGACATCGAGAAAATCGCCCACATGAAACGTGGGTACGAGTCCGAATGAGAAATCGAAGTAGGGATATTCGAGCTCAAGGGTCACCAGGCCGTCGAGCGTGACAAAATCGAAGTAGTCGCTGTGAAGCTGCAAGCCGGCCACGCTGGCACCGCCGCCGCCTGAATACAGGTAGCCGGGATAGCATCCGCCCTTATAGAGGTAGCCCCCGAAATCCTTTGCATCCGGCGAGGTATTGAACCCGAAGAACCCGAATTTCATCTGGAGCGGCGGCCGGTCGAGATCGCCCAGAAGCACCGTGGCGGATGCCGAATTGATCCAGGCGTTCTCCCGGCGGCCGAGCCAGTCGGCCCGCGACAGCTTTGTCTGGGCCGGCGACCAAACACTGCCGCCCAGCCCGGTATTGAACCGGAGGCGCGGACTGACTTCCACGTCGGCATTGATGCCGCCGCCGACGCCCTCGAGCCACGCGCCTTCAAGGAAATGCACGCCGAGGTTGTCGAGAAAGAGCGTGGCGCTGCTGCGCACGATCCGCATGACATAGAGATACGCGTTGCCCGTAAATTCCACATGCAGCCCGCCGTCATCCCGGGCGCCCGCGGTCTGGATGGTGCCCGCGAGCAAAAGTGATGCAAGCAATGTCGGGGCTCGTCGCGCTCTCATGATTGTCATGCTGCCTTTCCCCGCGTATCGCGACACTTTCTCGCGCGGCGTTTCCGGCGGCGTGCCAGGGACCCGGCCTTGAACCCGAGAGGCGGTAGAAACGCGGCGACAACGCCGCTGCCGCATCCGCCGCACTCCGGCGATCGCAGCACGAAGTCGCGGGGCTCGGTTTCGTAGGTGGTGTCGAAGTGCGGCCGCAGCGAAACAAGATCGTTGGGCCCGATGGTCACCGTCACCGCGCCGTCAACCATGGTCGCGGGATTGTCGTCGATAACGTTGCGCGTGCCGTTATTGCACCGGAATACCAGGTACTGCTGCGAGCCCGACCCGGCGAGCTCCTCAATCTGAATAGTGACATCGTAGGTGGTGGCCGGCTTGAAATTCGCTCCCGGCCGGTTCGGGATGCCGGTCTGATTGACAACCGCAATTGCCCACTCGCCATCGGGGTTCTGCCCGACCGCCGCGCATACCGGAGATTTGGTTTCGTTGGGATCGTCCGGATTGCAGTACCAGTTCTCCATGTACACGTACCGGTTGTCATCGGCGGACAGATCAGACGTGCAGCGGCGCATGACCGTGCCGATATCAAAGGTCCGCGCTATCTGCCGGAGGTAATAGTACTTGAGAAAAGGACGATACTCGCCGGAGATGTGATTATGCCCGATGACATTCGACCCGTTGTCATACACGGTGAACCCCTGTATGCCCTTCCAGAACAGCCACACCGAAACACCGAGGTTCACATCGGAAATCATGCGGGCGACCGTTTCGGACCCTTTCAGGCTGTCGCCGTTGAACTTGTCAGACGGAATCTCGGGCTGGAGCGTGTTGCTCGACTCGGTCTCCCACAAGGCGTGGGTCCCGGTGCCGTCGCCGGGAAGGTACTCGGCAACCATGTCGAGTGCATCCTTGGTCATGCACATGTTGTAGGAGTGCACCGCAAAGGCATCGAGCGCCTCGATCGCCTCGGGATCCTGCTGTATCGCTTCGACAAAATCATAGTACCAGCTGTCGGCGGTGTTGGACACCTCGGGCGCGATGATCCGGACGGTGTCAAGGCCGAGATGCTCCCCGGTACTGTCAATGTGGTGCTGCTCCCAGTAGTCGAGAGAATCACGAAGCGTTTTCACAATGAGCGGAACCATCTCCCTGCTCATGCCGATGTCGGGGTTGTTGGGCTCGTTCCCGATACCTGTCGCGTACATGGGAATGCCATAGTCCCTTCGAAGAAGGTACATTTGCTCGGCAAAATGCCCGGCATAACCGCGCGGGTTCCCGACCGGGCCGTGCGGGCTGAACAGCAGGCGCGCATCTGGATTCACCGCCCACATATCGGTGAGATAGCGGGAAAGGCGCGTGTTAAAGGATTCCAGCGACTCATCCACCTCGAGCCATACCCGCAGATAGTGAAAGCGCGCCTCTTTCCAGAGAAGCTCAATCATCTCGAGCCGGGATTCAGTCGGGAGCTCAAGATACGCAAGCGGCGGATCGTTGTCGACATGGCTGCACCCGAGGCCCTCAAAGGTCTGCTTGGCCCCGGCATGCGCAGTGATCGTTACCGGCTCATTCGACCAGGCAATCCCGACAAGCATCAGGATTGACGGCAATGCCCGGAATGCGCACAACCGGCGCGCGGCTGTCGCCCGGAAAAAGCTTCTGCGGGAAAGGATGCTCATGAAAGGGCCCGCTATGCGGCGTAGGTCGTTTTTCTCCATGCTTTCGAATGAGTAAGATACAAAAGATACGTCCCAGGCACTACTCGGCCCGGGTTTTTTGCTCTTTTACTCTCGCGCTCTTATGGCTGTGCCGCAAGGCAGCCTGCACGCGGCAGGAAGCTACGCAAGGCACTGAGTACAGAAAGGGGGAAACACATGGTAAATTGAAACGCAAATACCAAGCCTTCGCGCTTTTCGCCTGTTTCGCGGTTTCACTTTGGCCCCATCCTTACAGATAGGCCTTCACTTCAAGCGAAACCACGTGCAGCCCCTTGTCGAACTCGCTTTCACCGCGCCTGCGCGTGTACTCGCCCCGGTAGTTGCCGCTTACCGAGAAATTCTCGCCCACCCGGATGTCGGCGAAGATCGAGATAGTATGTGACAGCCCGGCATTGTACCCCCGCGCCATGCGGTAGTCCAGGGCGCCGTCAACATCGACATATGTAATAGTATAGGAAGCCTCTGCAAATCCCCGGTCGCGCGGCTGGAACCTCACTCCCGGCTGCCCGATGTAGTACTGGCCCCATGCTCTCTCGGTACGGTCCTTGCCGGCCCGCCCCAGGGCTTCCTTGACAAAAACGAACACGTTCGCAAACATCTCATAGCGTTCCAGAAATTCGACATACTGGTCTTTTAGCGTGTCCTTCCGGGCCGGCGCGCCCGGGACACCGTCACGCCATACGGCAAGCTCTTCGCCGGTGACTCCCAAATGCCACTTGTCCCACGTACGATCCATCCCGAATCCCCACACAAGCTCGCGTTCTTCGATACGCCGCACGAGCTTGTATGCCGGGCGGATGTGCAGGCCGATATGCGACTGCCGCGCTGTTTCCCGCGTCCGCCAGTCGGCATCCTGGCGATAGAACAGGGTGGCGTGCTCGATCTTTTCACGATCGCCCACGCGCAGCGAGTAATACCCGGGCAGCCAGGACCCCGCTCTGAGCGTCTTTTCGCTTCGAATATGCTCGCGAAGTCCGAATGTCCCGCGCCAGGCAATGTCAGCCAGAAAGCCCTTGGGCGCGCGCACCGGCGGCCGAAACGACCAGTCGCCGTTGAGCGAGGTCTTGCGCACGCGGCGGTCCGACCCTTTGTCAAACACTTCCTGCTCGTACACGTAGTAGTCGCCGAACTGGTCCGGGGCCAGCTCATTGGTCACCGTATCCAGCGAGTACATGCCCTGGCCCTCGCCCACATACCGGGAGAGCTGCACGAATTCGGATGCTCGCTCCGAGCTGACCGTATAGTGCTGGCGCGTGGAAATGCCCGCGCGCGCGGAAACCACCTGGTTACCCGCCGCGATAAGCGTGGTCATGACCGTGTCGTCACGCCGCACCCGCCGCTGAAACGAGCTCGATCCGGACAGGGTCCACCCGTCAAGCGGTGAGTGCCGGAGCTTCTGGTTCCACGCGAAATACGATCCCGTATCAGCGGCGGTGACCAGCCACCGGTCGCCCAGCCTGTGCTGCGCATAGTAGACTTCCTCGAACAGGTTGATCGGCTTGACCGTGAAATCCGCGCCGCCGCCCAGACGGCCCCGCACCGTGTCCGCGCCGTTGGACTTCCACTCATCATCGAACAGGAGGCCGTAGCGCATGCGCTCGAAGTCGAGCGTGAGGTCGAGCCGGTCGTGATGCAGGTATTTCATGTCGACGCTGTCCATGTGCCTGAAAAAGTCGCCGTCGTATTCGAGCAGGAACCGATCCCCCAGCGCCAGCCTGCTCTCATTGGCGCTGCGATGCGTGAGCAGGGAGTCGTTTCGCAGGTAGTGCCCGTAGGTAAACTCCGTGGTCGCGCCGGGGAATACGGTCGAGCCCAGAAACGATTCCCACGCATGCTGCTCCCCGCCGGAGACCACATCATACTCGCGTCCCCACCGCACCTTGCGCTCGTACTGCGAGATCACTTCCCGCGAAAAACGCTCGCTGATAAACGTGTAGTTGCCCCCGGTCCACAGGCATCGATCGTCATAGGTCATGCGCCCGACCCGCGCCGATGTCTTTGCCGCCGACGATGCGTTGTCGTTGTCGTCGCGGTCCGACAACAGGTTCCGGTCGCGCTCCTCGCCGGCGATGTCCGCCGCCACGGAGAGCCACGGGCGCGGGGACAGCGTGGTCACCATCTCGCCGGTCACGGTCCGCTGCGGGGCGGGGACGGGCGCATTGGGCGTATAGGCCCCCTGGTTTTGCCCCGCGAAACGGTAGCGCGCGCCGCGGTAGTCGATTGTGTCAAGCTCGTAGTCGCCCGCGCCCGGGCCGACCTCACGGAACCATACGTAATAGTATCCCTTGTTGTCGTAGGGGTTGGCGCGATCGTAGGGCGTGTACACCAGAACCGATTCCGCCAATGCCGGATCGTAGGCCAGCCGGTAGAGCGGGTATATCTCACTGTGCGATGCGACGTCGTTGGGATGCACCTCGCGCGCCGTGGAAAACGGCGGCGGATCGTCGCCGGCGCTTCTCATGCTGTCTCGTATGGCATCGGTGAGGTCTATCTCGATCGGATTGTTCTTGTTGTCGGTCTCATACCAGATAACGCCGCGAGCGGCGATGCTCGAGTCTTCGTTTTCGTATCCCACGTCCCCGCCGAAAAACATCCGCTGGTAGTCGAATGTCTTGTATTCGTATTCGGCCTTGATAACGTGCTCATCCCGGATCGGAAACACCGGGGTGAACCGTATCGCGCCCAAATCATAGTCGACCGTATAGTCGGCCTCGTCGCCTTCGGCAAGCAGATCGCCGTCAACGAACACGCGCACGGTTCCCCCGATAGGCGTGATCAGATCCGGCTCGCCGTTGCCGGACAGGTAGTACGGTCCCTGGAACCCCTGCTGGCCGCGAAAGGTCTCGACCGCGTACTTGCCGCCCGCAATCGCGCCGAAGGCTTTGCCAAAGAACCCCCCGGGCATCCATCCGGCGGACATGCCCTTGATTTTCTTTCGTTCGTAGAGTATTCCCCCGGGCGGCAGGTCGACATACTGGTCGCCCACGATTGCCTGGTATTGCGGGTTATTCAGGGCGATATACACCATGTCAAGCTCGCCGAGCTCGCGCGTGTCGCCTTCAAGCGAGGTCCCCTGGTCTGAAAGGTTGGCCGACAGCTCGGTCTCCGGCGCGATGTCCCCGAAAATGCGCACCTCGAGCGCCTGCTCCAGGTTCATCTGCCCCTGGTTGCCCACACTGATGCCCACACTCTTGTACCCGGACACGTCAAGTTTCTCATCGGCAAACATGCGCGCCAGCCGGCCGTCCGCGGTAACACGCGGCGCACCTGCCGAGTCGGTCGTATCAATCGCGTAGCGCTCGTACAGGCTGTAGGTTTTGGGCAGGCCGTAGAATGACGTGGTATAGCTGATATCAAGCATGCGCCCGCTGTCGATCGGCTCGGCAAACAGTATCCCGTTCATGTCGGCGACATACGTGAACGGCGGTACGGGCCGGCCGGCACTGTCGGCATATGCCGCGCGGATCGACGACTTGTTGACAAAGAGACGGCCAAGCGGATACGGCCCCGGGCCGCCGTCGCCGGCGATCGTGGTGTCAACGGTACGCGCGCCAAGGGGAAGCAATGCCAGAGGTATCAGGATCAGCGCCCGCAAAAGACCGGATCGCGCGCCCGGGATACGACACATTGAATGCAGAAGGTATCTCGTTGACATGAAGCGGAACGCCGTTCCTCAGAAGCGCGCACGATCGTAGTATTCCTGTCACCTACCACAGCGCACTCTGTATAATATAGATTGACAATGACATCCACAACGCCGGAGGCGCCGTATGCCCACCTGCCGCGTGTTGATTATCGCTGTCTGCCTTGACCTTGCCGCCGCGCCGATCTCGTGGCCGCCCGACCCCTCGCGATGCGAACAATGCCATAAAGAATACGTGCTCGGCAATCCTTCTTGTGCATCAAACACCGACATCCGCGTGTCGCACGGCGGCGGCAACGGGACCATCTCATTCGCGGAGTTTCTCGACGAAGTCGGCTCGCACAGCGCGCGCACCTACCTCCTGGAGCAAAGCGCACAGCCCTACGTCGTCGGATGCAGGTGGGTGCGCATCGGCAACAACGGCGCATCCGGCACGGTGTCCTGCATTACCATACGCGGCGAGACCGGCAACCGTGAAGATGTCGTGCTGGCGGGCGCGGATCCGTCCGAAGACCCGGACTTCTGGAAATCATCCCAGTACGGCGGCCCGAGCTCCTGCGGCATCGGCCAGTTCATGCAGCTCTACAATGCCGAGCATATCGTTATCGCCGATCTCACGTTCCGTAATTTTCCCGGGCACATGCTCAAGCTCGACGGCAACACCGACGGCGGCTCCCCGTGGTATCCACGGGACATCAGGTTTCACAATATCGAGATGTGGGACTGCGGCGATCAGATGATCAAGGGCGCGGGCGATCCGATCGGCTGCGCCGGCGGTATTCTCGAGTGCTCGTACCTGCACTACACCGAGGGTCTGTTTGAAAGCACGTACGAAACGCAGGGCATTGATTTGCACGAAGCGCACAACTGGGTTGTGCGGGACAACCTGTTCGAGAACATCCGCGTGCCCAAAGGCGTGCCCAACGCATCCAACGGCGCCGGCGTGCTCATGTGGGACCGGACCGATTCGATCCATGTCGAGCGCAATTGCTTCATCAACTGCAACGCGGCAATCAAACTCGGGGCAAGCTGGTATGATGACGAGTGCGACTGGATGACCGCGGTCAACAACCTGATTATCTATGATGACCCGGATCCCTCGTGGGAGGCCACCAACCTCTTCGAGATCGGCAGGGACGTTACCCGCGGCGGCGCGTACCACAATACGATCTGGAACCCGGCACAGCCCGACAACGGCACCGTGGTGTATTGTCCCAACGACATCTATCCGTTCGAGAACAACCTGTATCTTCACGGCAGCCTGCATCGGGCGGCGGGGGCGGACAACAACGTGAAGGTCGACGGCGCCGCGGCGTTTGAAAACCCGGCGGCATACGATTTCCGTTTGAGCGAGAACCAAACCGTCCCGCACGTTGCATTGGTCGACACCGATATCCGCGGCGCATCACGCGGCGATCCTCCCAGCGCGGGGGCGTATGAATACGGCGTATCGCGGGCAGGGCCGCTGCGCGCGCGCAGCATTACTCCGATATCACGCGCCGGGGGTACCGTGTATTCCGTCTCGGGACGGATTGTGCGAAGCACGGTGCATCATGCGCGTGGATTGCCGGTTGGAGTGTATGTGGTGAGGCGGATTGATGTCGGAACGGGTTCGCGCTCGGGCATGGTGGTTGTCCGATGAACAACAGATGGCGGCACGGTCTTGTTTTTGACTCTGACGGAGGGGAAAATTGCAGCCGGTCTCACAACCCGCTTGTAGATAGGGGCGCCTCCCCTCTCACGCGAAAGCGGGATCGGAGCCGCGTCCCCCTTCCCGCACTGGGTTTACGTGAGGGAAGGGCATGCAGCATCCCGGCGCTTGTCATTCTGCTGTCACTCACCCTTCGAGCCGCCACGCTCCACGTCGGCCCGGGGCACTCGTACGCACATTTCGGCCCAGCGGCAAACGCGGCCTATCCCGGCGACACGATCCTCATCCATGGCGGCACGTACGGCGGCGGGCAGTATGCAAACAACCTCAAAGGCACTCCGGGCAACTGGATACACGTCCGCGCGGCAGAGGGAGAGGACGTGATTGTCGAGGGCGGCGGGGAAGCATGGCATCTGTCCGATCCCGCGTATGTTCGCATCGATGGCATCACCTTTCGGCATCAAACCGCAAACGGCGTGAATGTCGACGACGGCGGCTCGTATGATACGCCCGCCCATCACGTAGTCTTCGAAAACTGCGTGTTTCGCGACATGAACGCGACCGGCAATAACGATCTGCTCAAGCTTTCCGGTCTCGATGATTTCCAGATTCGAGCATGTACGTTTCTGAACGGCTCGGACGGCGGCAGCGGCGTTGACATGGTCGGATGCCATCACGGCCTTATCGCGGCGAACCGGTTCGAGAACATGGGCTCCAACGGGATCCAGGCAAAGGGCGGGACGCACCATATCACCATCCACCGCAATTTGTTCAAGAACGCCGGCCGGCGGGCGGTCAATCTCGGCGGCAGCACCGGGCTCGATTTCTTCCGCCCGGAAACGGCCGGGTTCGAGGCGCGCAACCTGTACGTGTTCTCGAACGTTTTCGTGGGCGCCCGCGCGCCCATCGCCTATGTCACCTGCGTGGATGTCCATGTCATAAACAATACGATCTATCAGCCCGACAACTGGGTCATACGCATCCTTCAGGAGCAATCGGATCTCTCGCGTTTCCTGTCGTGCGGCGACAACGTATTCCGCAACAATATCATCTACCTGGGTAACGATATCTCCACGGAGGTCAACATCGGGCCCGACACTCGTCCCGAGACCTTCACGTTTTCGAACAACCTCTGGTATAACCACGAAGACGCGCAGTGGAGCGGTCCCTCGCTGCCCGTGACCGATGCGAACAGCATGGTCGGAAGCGATCCGGGATTCGCCGATCCCGCCACCGGCGATTTCTCAATCGATGCCTCGAGTCCCGCGGCCGGCGCGGGCATGGATGTTTCCCTGCCGGATGCGGACTACACTGCCCGCGCATTTGCATCGCCGCGCTCCATCGGGGCGTATGAAGCCGACCCTGCGGCCGCGATCGCGGGCTCATGCGAATGCGACACCTGGCAGGAGGGCCATCCGGAATGGATTTTCTGTGATGATTTTGAGAACGACGATCCCCTGGTCGCGTCAGGTCGATATTTCGAATATGGCGACAATGACGGAGATTTCGTGCCGGTCGACGGCATCGGGTATGGCGGCTCACGCGGGATGCGCATGGAATTCGAGGCCGGGGAAGTGGGCGCCGGCGGCATGAAACTCGCGTTCGGGCGAAATCCCAACTCCTACATGAATAGGCAGCAGATACGGCCTGATGAGGATTTCAGAGAGATCTATTACCGCATGTATCTGCGCATGCAGGATGGCTGGGAGGGAAGCCCCGCCAAACTCTCGCGCGCCACGGTGTTTGCATCGCCGGGAGACTGGCGCCAGGCCATGATCGCCCACCTGTGGAGCGACGATCAGGAGCGCCTGCTGATCGATCCGGCAAGCTGTGTGGAGAACGGCGATGTATTGTGCACTGCCTACAATGATTTCCCGCATCTCAACTGGCTGGGCTACCAAAGCGGGATTACGCCGGTGTTCGACTCGGCGCACGACGATACGTGGTTTTGTATCGAACATCACGTGAAACTCAATGACCCGGGCGAGACAAACGGCGTGCAGGAATTCTGGATCGACGGTACACTCGAGGCCCGCCGCGACGGCCTTGATTTTACGGGGACTTATACCGAATACGCGATCAATGCCGTGTTCTTCGAGAATTACTGGAACGACGGATCGCCGAAAGAGCAGCAGCGGTATTTCGACAACATCGTGGTTTCCACCGAGAGAATCGGATGCCTTGATGCCGCCGGCGGCAGGCAGTATCTCCCGGCACGCACGCCGCCGCCCGGAGGGGTGCCGCAGATCCGGCATCTCGGTTCGATGCAGGGCATAGAAATCCGCATCGGCCCGGCGCACGGCACGCTGCCGATCACCGTCACCATCCACGACCCGGCCGGCCGGCTGGTAGCGCGCCGGACCTTCTTTGCCCCGGGTCCCGGTGCGGTTCGCTGGCGGCCGCCCCTGCCGGCTGCAGGCATGTATATTGTGCGCTCTCATCAGGCAGGCCGTGCGCACACCCGTCTTTTTTCTCTAGTCAACTGACCTGCCCATACGGCTCAGGGGGGCGCGATCGCCGGACATGCCGCCGGCGGACTGTATGAACAAGCGGTCATTCTCCTATTTCCTCTTTGTCGCTTCCGCGCAGTTCCTCGCGATTCAAATCGTCGCGTTCTACATAGCCCTGTACTTCAAGGAAATCGGGCTTTCCGGCGTCCACACCGGGGTATATTTCGCGATCTCCACCGTCGCGCCGCTCCTGTTCTCCCTCCCGATGGGCATCACCACCGACCGCAAAAGCATCCGGTGGATTTTTGTTGTCGCATTCCTGCTCATGGGCCTGCGCAACGCGGGGCTGGTACTTTCCCAGTCACTCCTCGTTCTGTGCGCATTCGCGTTTCTCGGCAGCATCGGGGGCCGCCTGGGCGGTACGGCCGCCAACGCCATGTTCTTCAAGCTGTCGGGACCCGACAACCTGCAGAGCGCCGGGCTGTACATGTTCCTTCGATCGCTTGCCATGGGTACGGGAACGCTTCTGGGCGGGTACCTCATCGATCTTCTGAGCTACCGCACCGTGTTTGCCATCGCCCTGGGAATCAACATTCTTCTCGCGATCATGTCGGCATTCCTCCCGCAGACGGAGCAGGTCGAGATCAAGCTCGCGGAATACCGCAAGGCGGTGCTCACGCCGCGCGTTCTGTTTCTGGCCGCGGTCTTTTCGCTATCCAGCCTTCACTGGGGCGCGGAGATGGTCTCGTATACGCCGTTTCTCAACGTGAACCTCGGGCTTTCCCTGCGCAACATCGGGTGGTACACCGGAACCGGATTTGCGTTTGTGGGAATAGGCTCCATCCTTGCCGTCGTGCTCCTGAAAAGCGGCGCGGTCCGCGACCTGCGGCGCGTGCTCGTATACGGACTTCTGCTGTCGGGCGTCTTTCACGTGCTCATGTGCATGCCGAATGTGTATGTGTCGTTTGCCTGCCGCCTTGTTCATGAAATCGGCGACGGGTTCGTGATGGTTGCGTTTTACCACGGCATACCCAAGGTCTTTCACCTGGACAAGATCGGTGGTTGCTCTGCGTTCATGCAGCTCTGCATGGGCCTGACCGCCATGGGGAGCGCCATGCTTTTCGGCCATATCGGTGATACGCTGGGCTACCAGTGGCCCCTGATCATCTCGGGCATCGTGCTCGTGCTCATACCCGTACTCCTCATCTCAAGCCGCCATGGTATGGCGGTTGAATAGCCCCGCGCGGCGCCGACAAGGCGCTACGTTTCCGGCGCGCTCATAGAGTATCTTCCTGTCATGCCACCCCCCGGCGCCAAGCCACTCCCGCCAGGCGCACCCGAGTCGGGACCCGCCAAGTTCGGCGCGTTCGGCGGCGTGTTCACGCCGTCCATACTCACCATTTTCGGTGTTATCATGTTCATGCGCGCCGGGTACGTGGTGGGCCAGGCCGGCATCGCCGCCGCGCTGATGATCCTCGTCCTGTCAAAATCGATTACCCTGTTTACGGGCTTTTCGATTTCCGCGATTGCCACCAACACCGAAGTCAAAAGCGGCGGCGCGTATTTCCTGATCTCGCGCACGCTCGGGCCGGAATTCGGCGGCGCGATCGGCCTTGCCCTGTACACGGCCCAGGCGCTGTCGGTGCCGTTCTACGTGCTGGGTTTTACCGAAGCCCTTGTCAAGAGCCTGCACCCGTGGTTTCCCTTTCTGACCGCCGAGTTTCTCGCCCGTCCGCTGCCGTATGCGGGAACATATTTCGCCGCGATCAACTTCGTGGTGCTGTTCGGTCTGTTCGTGGTGACATTTGTCGGCGCGCATTGGGCGATAAAGACACAGTACCTTATCATGGCGGTCCTGGTTCTGGCAATCCTGGCCTTTCTGGGCGGGCTCGGCCTCAGGTTCGATCCCGCGATGCTCCGGGCAAACATGGGCTCCGGCTATACCGACGGCAGCAATTTCTGGATCATCTTCGCCATCTATTTCCCTGCCGCGACCGGTATCATGGCGGGGGTCAACATGTCGGGCAATCTGAAGAACCCGACGCGCGCCATACCGCTGGGAACGATAATGGCGGTGCTCTTAGGTGCGCTGGTCTATGGCGCGCAGATTGTGCTCATGGGAGGCGCGGTCTCGCGCGAACAGCTTATCGCGCGGCCGTACACCACGCTCATGGAGGTCGCGCGGTTTCATACGCCGTTTATGCCCCTGGGCCTGGGCCTCCTGGTTGCCGCGGGCGTTATCTGCGCAACGCTCTCAAGCGGCCTGGGCTCGTTTCTCGGCGCGCCGCGCATCCTCCAGGCGCTCGCGCAGGACAAGCTCCTCACACCGTTTTCCCCGTTCGCGAAGCTCTCCAGAAGCGGCGAGCCCCGACGCGCGCTCATCCTGACGTTTGTTCTCTCGGCCGGCGTGCTCTACTACGCGCGAAACGGCGGCAGCGGCGGCGCGCTCAATGCCATTGCATCCATTATTACCATGCTGTTTCTGTGCACCTACGGGATCACCAACCTCGCGGCGTTTGTCGAATCATTCGGCCGGAACCCGTCGTTCCGGCCGCGGTTCCGGCTCTTCCACTGGTCAATAGCCCTGCTGGGCGCTATTGGATGCGCGTTCGCCGCATTTCTTATCGATGCGGCCTACGCATTTGCCGCGGTCGTTGTCGTGGCGCTCCTGTTCTTTTACGTACGTAAATTCGTGCTCAAGACATCGTTCGGCGATGCGCGGCGCGGGTTTTACTACTCGCGTATCCGGGAGAACCTATTCAAACTCCAGCAGCTCCCCGTGCATCCCAAGAACTGGCGCCCGACCATCCTGGTCCTCAGCGGCAATCCCAATACGAGGCTCGCTCTTGTCAAATATGCCTCGTGGCTCGGCAGCGGGCGCGGCATGGTAACGATCGCGTCGGTGCTCGTGGGCGATTTCCACGCGCGAAACACCGACCGCATTCAGGCGCTGAAAAACCTGCAGGAGTTCATCAACGGCAACAAGCTCCTGGCCTTCCCCCAGGTGCTGGTCACCCCCGATTTCGATACCGGGCTTTCGCATTTGCTCCAGACCGCGGGCGCGGGCCCGCTCCGCCCCAATCTGATTCTCTGGGGGTGGTCGGACGATCCCAACCGTTCGCTGCAAACGGTGAAGAACCTGCGCACCGCGCATGCCCTGCAGATGAGCCAGATCATCGTCCGGAGCGCCGGGATACCCAGCCCCAAGCAGCGCAAGCGTCGCATCGATATCTGGTGGCGCGGCAAGCACAACGGATCGCTTCTGGTAATCCTGGCCTATCTTATCTCGCTCAACCCGGAATGGACCGGATGCCGCATCCGTGTACTGCGGGTTGTCAAGGATGAGCACGCATTGATTCCCGCCCACGCCGAGCTCGATGCGCTCATGGAAATCGCGCGCATTCCCAATGCCAAAATAGAAATCGTCGTCTCGGCCGATCCGTTCCCGGACATCCTGCGCCGTACCTCCGACCAGGCCACGGTCATTCTGCTCGGGTTCGGCATCCCCGAAGACAACGATGCGCCCCTGTTTCAGAAATGGTTCTCGAGCATGTTGAAAGATATGCCCACCACATTGCTCGTGCATTCGACCGGTGAGGCGGACGTGACGTCGTAGGTTTTGTATATTGATTATGTCTTTCCGAAGTGCGGTCGTGTGGAACATCCTGCATACAATAGCAGGCGGACGTTCCTCCGGCAAGGAGACTGCTTCGTGAAAAAGAATGCTTCCCTGCTGAACCGAAATGAGACGAAGGCCCTGGCGCAGATAAAGCGCCGGGTATCGGAACTCTTTCCGGTCGATCAGTATGTTCTGTTCGGCTCCAGAGCGAGAGGGGATGCTGATGCGGATTCGGACATCGACCTGCTTATCGTGACGGAGCGCGAGCTTTCTCATCGCGAGCGCCATATGGTCGCCGGCATCATATTCGAGGAGAACCTGAAAAACGATGCATTGTTCAGTTTCATTTCGGTTGACAAGGCTCGTTGGAGCAGCAAGCTTTACACCTTTTACCCTATTCACAATACCATCGAACGCGAGGGAATACCTGTATGACCGACCAGGACTGCAGAGACACCATAGCGCGCCAATGGTTCCAGAAAGCAGAAGATTCGTTCGCGGAAGCTGTGCTTCTCCTCCGAGAGGACAGGCTTGTTGGATGCATCAACCGCATGTACTACTCTGCATTCTATGCTGCAAGCGCCGTCATTGCCAAAGAAGGGAAGACCTACGGAAAGCATTCGGCCGTACGGGCATCCTTGCACAGGGATTTCGTAAAGACAAATAGGTTGCCGCAGTCGTCGGGCAAGGTGTATGACAAGCTGTTTGAGGATCGTCAGGAAGGCGACTACGCACCACGGACCTCGTTCGAACGCGAAGATGTAGAGCTGTTGATTGGTGAGACGCGGGAGCTGCTTGATTCGCTCAAGGTGCTAGTCGATTAACGGTCCCGTTGTGGCCGCGCACGCGCAGCAAAGGCCCATGCCGAAGCTATTTCTCAACCCCATAGGCATTATCCGCACGCCGCACAAGGAGCCCAAAGGCACGCCCATACAGCCGCCCGCGGCGAAAGGCGCGAAAGGAACGATCGAGGTTTTCGAAGAGTTCGTTGATGGCCTGAAAGACCTCGACGGGTTCTCCCATATCACGCTTCTGTTTCATTTTCATCTTTCTCCGGGGCCGCTGTTGCAGGTAGCTCCTTTCATGGATACCGCTGTTCACGGCGTGTTCGCTACACGCGCGCCGAGACGGCCAAACCCTATCGGCCTGTCAACAGTGCGGCTGGCCGGCATCGACAGAAACATCCTTCATATCGAAGAGGTTGACATCGTCGACGGATCGCCGCTTCTGGACATCAAACCCTACGTGCCGCGGTTTGATCTGCGGGACAACGTACGGACGGGGTGGCTCGCGGCCAGGGTCGAGCGGCTCGACACCACGCGCGACGACGGCCGGTTTGCGCAATGAAGAAAAAGATCGCGCTCGCATGGAGCGGCGGGAAAGATGCCGCCATGGCGCTGCATGCGCTGAAGCTGGGCGGAGAATATGACATCGCCTGCCTCCTCACCACCATAACAGAAGATTACGATCGCATCAGCTTGCACGGCGTGCGGCGTGCGCTTCTCGAGGCCCAGGCATCATCTGCCGGGCTCCCGCTCGAGCATGTTGCTATTCCGGCCAATTCCTTGAACGAAGAATATGAAACGCGAATGCGCGAGGCATGCGCCCGGCTTTTCGCATCGGGAATCCGGCGCGTCGCGTTCGGCGATCTGTTTCTCCCGGATGTCCGCGCATACCGCGAGCGCAATCTCGCGGGCGCGGGCATGGAAGCCGTGTTTCCGCTGTGGAACAGAGACACCAAAGAACTCGCGGCCGGCTTCGTTCGTCTCGGATTCAAAGCTGTTCTCGTATGTGTTGACACGCAGAAGCTCGATGCCTCGTTTGCCGGACGCGAATTCAACGACACGCTGGTTGGCGATCTGCCCAAAGCCGTTGATCCCTGCGGGGAAAACGGCGAATTTCATTCATTCGTGTACGACGGGCCGGTGTTTGCGGCGCCGGTAGCGTTTGGACGGGGAGAGTGCGTGCTGCGGGAAGACAGGTTCAGGTACTGCGACCTGGTCCCGGTATGAGTATTGGCGCCCTCATAGCAATTGTGCAATCGAGAATTTCAGCACCAGCGACAACTTATGATACAGCATGTCGCGCGTATGCTGGGTCGGAATTACCACGCTGTAGTCGCACCCGAAAAACGAATACCGTACTCCCGCCCCAACCGATATGTCCGGATTGCGCGAATGGCGCTCCCTGATATCAACGCTCGTTGATGCACCCGCGCGTGCGGAAATGATTTCAAACAACGTGTACTC